>NZ_JBHFJG010000023.1:0-29721 GCF_057559155.1 Rhizobium moroccans
ATGGCTTTCACCTCCCTCACCTTTCCCGCACGTTACGGTTCCGATGAGGGCGCCGGCCTCCGCCTGCCCGCGAACGTCTCGCGAAACACTCCGGCGACGGAAGCGGGGCGATTGTAGGCATGGTTGGAGAGGGCGGGGATGAGAAAAGTGACAAGGTATTGATGCGATTGAAGTGGGGTGGTGATTTCGTCCCCGTTTGGTGGCGGATTGACCAGGCGCGCGCAAACGCTGGACGCCTCCGCCGATCCACAACCAAAAATCCTTCCGCAAAAATGTTCCCGGTAAACGTTCCGGTAAGAATGTGGCGCTAATGATTTCAACGCGGCCGGTTGGTCGCATGGCGCCGGGTTGGGTAGTGCGTACCGGTCGCCTTTTTTATCGGAAGCGGTGTTTCCCTTCCGCCACCCGGCCGGGTTTCAACCCCGTGCGGCTTTTTTCAAAATCCTCCGGATTGACTTGGCCCGCGCCAGGCCCCACATTTTGGGCATACCGCTGTGAGTCAGCGAAGTTCATCATCCAACAGGGCCGGACGCCTCTTGATCTACGAATCGTCCGGTCCTTTTCTTTCTCCCGGCGGCATGTTTTCCGAATCGGCCGAAAAGCTCCCATGACAGATAAAGGCCATGCGATCCTCGTTCTCGGTGGCGCGCGTTCCGGCAAGTCCGCGTTTTCCGAGAGACTTGCGCGAGACAGTGGCCTCGAACGGCACTATCTCGCCACCGGCCGCGCCTTCGACGACGAGATGCGCGAGCGCATCGCCCGCCACCGGACGGATCGCGGGGAGGGTTGGGCGACGCATGAAGTGCCTCTCGACCTCGTTTCCCATCTCGCTGCGATCGACCGGCCGGGCCGTGTCATCCTCGTCGATTGCCTGACGCTCTGGGTCACCAATCTGATGATGGAAGGGCGCGGTATCGATGCGGCCGGCGCCGAACTGACGGAACTCATCGGACGTCTTTCCTCAAGACTGATCCTGGTGTCCAACGAGGTCGGGCTCGGCATCGTGCCGGAAAACAGGATGGCGCGGGAGTTCCGCGACCATGCCGGGCGTCTGCATCAGCGGATCGCGGCGGTCGCCGACGAGGTGTTCTTCGTGGCGGCCGGACTGCCGCTCAAGATGAAGGGATAGAAGCCATCGGCCTCCAGGGCTTGGCGCGCTGCGCCCTTTAGAAACCCAACCAGTTCCATACGGGATGGGCCGGATCGGCGATCAGCTTGGTCGCGAGCGCCAGGCAGGAAACGACGAGAAGCGGCTTGATGATGCCGGCGCCGTTCTTCATCGCCAGTCTCGATCCCGCTTGAGCGCCGAGGAACTGGCCAAGCCCCATCAGAAGCCCGATCTTCCAAAGGACCGCGCCATTGAGGGCGAAGACGAGAAAGGCCCCGCAATTGGAGCCGAGATTGAGCAGCTTCGTGTGTGCGGTCGCCTTGAGCATTCCGAAGCCGGCGAGCAGGACGAAGCCCAGCATGTAGAAGGAACCCGCGCCGGGTCCGAATACTCCGTCATAGATGCCGATCAGCGGCACGAAGGTGAGCCCGAAGATGAACGGTGTCACCCGGTGGTGACGATCGGCATCGTGGAGATTGGGCTTCAGGGCGAAGAAGAGGGCGATCGCAATCAGCAGGAAGGGAATGGCCGCGGCGAAGAAGTTCGCGGGCAGCATGTTGGCGAGAAAGGCCCCCACCACGCCGCCGGCCAATGCCATGGAGGCCATCGGAAGCTGGCTTTTCAGGTTCACATGGCCGCGCCGGGAATAGGCGATCGTGGAGGAGGCGACGCCGAAGATCGCCTGCAGTTTGTTGGTCGCCACCGCTTCGAGCGGCGGTATGCCCGCGATCAGCATGGTGGGAATGGTGATGAGTCCACCGCCGCCCGCAATGGAATCGACGAAACCGGCCAGGAAGGCGGCAAGGAAGAGAATGAGCGCGAGATAGAGGGCGAGGTCGTCCAAGGCCGGAAACTCGAATGAGAGCGATGAGGAGGGCGCGGCGCTTGTCGCACCGAACGGGCGCGACGGCAAGCCCGATCCTCGGTTCATGTAAGCCTGTTCATGACCTTCGGGCAGCGTAACGTGCGGGATTGCGGTGCGCGCGTTTGGCGCTATGTTGCCGCGGCGCCGTGAAGGTGCGGCCACCCCACGATCAGGACACGGACAATCATGCACAAGGTCATATTCGACACCGATCCCGGCATCGACGACGCAATGGCGTTGCTTTTCCTGCACCGGCACCCGCAGATCGACCTTATCGGCATCACCACGGTTTTCGGCAATGCGCCGATCGGCTTCACGACCCGCAACGCCCAGTTCCTGGCCCAGGAATGGGGAATTTCGGCTCCGGTCGCGAAAGGCGCGGGCGTCACGTTCGACCCCTCGCGTCCCGAAGGCCATTGGCCGACTTTCATCCACGGCGAAAACGGGCTCGGTGATATCGACATTCCCGAGACCGTCGACCGTCCGCTCGATCCGCGGCCTGCATATCAATTCATCATCGACACGGTGCGCGCGCAGCCGGGTGAGGTGACGCTTGTCGCCGTCGGGCGCATGACCAATCTGGCCCTGGCGCTCAAGGCGGACCCGGATTTCGCCGCGCTGGTGAAGGAGGTGATCGTCATGGGCGGCGCCTTCGACGTCAACGGCAATACGAGCCCGGCGGCAGAGGCGAACATCCACGGCGATCCGGAAGCGGCCGACCTCGTCTTCACCGCACCATGGAGGGTGACGGTGGTGGGGCTGGACGTGACGCTGAAAACGGTAATGACGAGCGGGTATCTTGCCGAAATGGCGGTGACCGGCGGCAAGGCGGTGCAGCTGCTTTCCGATATCTCGCAGTTCTATATCGATTTCTACAAGCATCGCGTCGGCGACGGCATGGTGGTGCACGACAGTTGCGCCTGCGTCTATCTGGTGGCGCCGGAGCTCTTCAAGACGCGTAGCGGGCCGATCCGCGTGGTCTGCGGCGGGATAGCCGATGGGCAGACGATCCAGAAGCCGGACGGCAGGCGATTCCCGCCGGGTGACTGGGACGGGCACCCGAGCCAGCTCGTCTGCACCGATATTCAGGCCGACAGCGTGCTCGAGGTCATCCGAGCCGCGATCGTGGAGGGCCGAGCGGCCTGAGGAGCGGCGCATTCGATTGCTGTTTGGGCAACATTGCGCGGCAAATTTTCACCAGATCGCGGGAAGCCATTGGCATTTGGAATTGATTTCCCTATGTGGAACCTGATTTTTCTATCATTCAGAGGACATGGGCGTGACTGCTACATTTGACAAAGTTGCCGACATTATCGCTGAAACCAGCGAAATCGACCGGGAGACGATCACGCCGGAGAGCCACACGATCGACGATCTCGGCATCGACAGCCTGGACTTTCTGGACATCGTCTTCGCGATCGACAAGGAATTCGGGATCAAGATTCCGCTCGAACAATGGACGCAGGAAGTGAACGAAGGCAAGGTTTCCACCGAGGAATATTTCGTTCTCAAGAACCTTTGCGCCAAGATCGACGAGCTGAGGGCGGCCAAGGCCTGACCGGGGCCCGCCGATAACTTCATGCTGCTCGAATATTTCCAGATGATCGACCGTGTGGAAACGGTCGATCTTGGGGCGCGGACCTTGAAGGCGCGATCCGTCGTGCCTTCCAAGAGCCCGGTGTTTGAAGGTCACTTCCCCGGAATGCCGTTGGTGCCGGGCGTGCTTCTGATCGAAACCATGGCCCAGGCCTCCGGTTTCCTCGTGCTCGCCGCCACCGATTTTTCCGCCATGCCCTTCCTGATGTCGGTCGACGGGGCCAAGATGCGCTCCTTCGTGGAACCGGATGCGGTGCTCGACATCGAGGCGTTTCTGGAGCATGAGGGGTCCGGCTATGCCGTCACCAAGGCGAAGATAACCTCGGCCGGCAAGAAGATCTGCGATGCGCAGTTGAAGCTGCGCACCATGCCGTTCAGCGAAGTGCCGCTTGCGGATATCGTGCGCAAGCGTGCCGAAGAAGTCGGGCTCATGAATGCGCTCCGTGCGGGAGCCTGACGCGGTCCGTTCAAGAGGACAAGATGAGCAAGTCAGACAATGATGTCGTGATCACCGGGATCGGGATCGTCACCTGCCAGGGCGTGGGCAAGGAAGCGCATGCAGCGCTTCTTTCCGCTCCGCAGGCCGGCGCACCGAACGTGGATACCGAGCGTTTCGCGCCCTATCCCGTCCATCCGATGCCGGAAATCGACTGGTCGCTGCAGATCGCCAAGCGTGGCGACCAGCGCCAGATGGAGAACTGGCAGCGTCTCGGCGTGTTTTCCGCCGGCCTGGCGCTCGACGATGCCGGCCTGAAGACGGATGCGGACGCCTGCGCCTCCATGGACATGATCGTGGCGGCCGGTGGCGGCGAACGCGACATCAACGTGGATTCGCTGATCGTCGATGAGGCGCTGAAGCGCAACGACCGTGAAATCCTCCTCAACGAGAAGCTGACGACCGAACTTAGGCCGACGCTCTTCCTCGCCCAGCTTTCGAACCTGCTTGCGGGCAATATCTCCATCGTCCACAAGGTGACCGGTTCTTCCCGCACCTTCATGGGCGAGGAGGCGGCCGGCATTTCGGCGGTGGAGACGGCGTTCCACCGGATCAAGGCCGGCCAATCCACCCACAATCTCGTGGGCGGCGCCTTCGTTGCCGAGCGCGCCGATATCATCCTGCTGGTCGAGGGCATCCGCGCACATGCGACCGGCGAATGGCACCCGCTCTGGTCGCGGTCCGACGACAATGGCGGCGGCATGATCATGGGTTCCGTGGGCGCCTTCCTGGTGCTGGAATCGCGTGCGCATGCAAAGGCCCGCGGCGCTCATATCTATGCGGTGATCGATGCGATCGAGGGTGATCGCGGCAATCGCGACGAGGGCAGGCTGGAAAAGCGGCTGGTCCGGCTTGCCGGTCTGGCATCGGACGCTGCGGCATCGGAGACGGTCGTGTTCTCCGGGGCGAGCGGCGTCGTGGACCTGGTCGCCCGCGAGAAGGCGGTTCTCGAAAAGGAATTTCCAGGTGCCACGATCCGCGGCTATGGCGGCGTGATGGGGCATGGCATGGAAGCGCAGTTTCCGCTGGGTCTCGCGCTTGCGGCTCTCAGCCTCAAAGGCGGCGCAAAGGTTCCGGCATTCGACCCGGCAAACGAGCGGCCGATGCCGGCACCGGCGAAACATGCGGTGGTGACGACCGTCGGTTATACGCGCGGCGAAGGCGTTGCAGTGCTTTCGGCCGACGCGCGAAGGAGAGCGTTATGAGCGACAATCGCTTCAAGGATCACCTGGGCCGGCCGATCGTGGCGGTCACCGGCATGGGCGTCATCACCTCGCTCGGCCAGGGGCTTGCGGACAACTGGGCGGCGCTGACTTCCGGCACGTCCGGCATCCACAAGATCAGCCGCTTCCCGACCGACAAGCTTTCCACCCGCATCAGCGGCACGGTGGATTTCATCTCGGTTCCGGCGGAAAACGCTGTCGAGCGCTCCTATGCGTTTGCGCGTGAGACGACGACGGAGGCGCTAGCCCAGGCCGGTCTCTCCGGCGATTTCGAAGGGCCGCTCTTCCTTGCCGCGCCGCCTGTCGAGCCGGAATGGTCCGACCGTTTCGCGCTCGCCGACCGCGCGCCTGCCTCGAAGCAGCCGGGGGATGTCTATGACCGCTTCCTCGCGGCCATGCGCGAGCGGCCGGATCCCGTCTTCCTCGAGGCTGTCCAGTTCGGCTCCATATCGGAGCGTCTTGCAGACAAGTTCGGGACGCGCGGGTTGCCGGTTACGCTTTCCACGGCCTGCGCTTCCGGCGCGACGGCAATCCAGCTCGGCGTCGAGGCGATCCGGCAGGGCCGCACCGAACGCTCGCTGGTGGTCGCGACGGACGGTTCGGTGAGCGCCGAGGCCCTGATCCGCTTCTCGCTTCTTTCGGCCCTTTCCACGCAGAACGACCCGCCGGAAAAGGCATCCAAACCGTTCAGCAAGGATCGCGACGGCTTCGTCATCGCCGAGGGTGCCGCGACGCTGGTGCTGGAATCGCTTGAAGCCGCGATCGCGCGTGGCGCCAAGGTGCTCGGCATCCTCAAAGGCTGCGGCGAGAAGGCCGACCACTTCCACCGCACGCGCTCCTCGCCCGACGGCGGGCCGGCCATCGCCACGATCCATGCAGCGCTCAGCGATGCGGGCATGGATGAGAGCGGCATCGGCTACATCAATGCGCACGGCACTTCGACACCGGAAAACGACAAGATGGAATACAGCTCCATGCTCGCCGTCTTCGGTGACAAGCTGAAGGGCATTCCGGTCTCTTCCAATAAGTCTATGATCGGTCACACGCTCACCGCGGCTGGCGCCGTCGAGGCCGTGTTCTCGATCCAGACCATGCGGACGGGCACGCTGCCGCCTACCATCAACTACACCAATCCCGATCCGACGATCGAGCTCGACGTGGTGCCGGGCAAGAAGCGGGATGCGCAGGTCAATGCCGTGCTTTCCAATTCCTTCGGGTTCGGCGGGCAGAACGCCAGCCTTGTCATGACGCTGGAACCAGTCTAAGGCCACCGCCACGAATAGGACGTCATCCTCGGCCCCGTGCCGAGGATACACGAACGTCGATAAAAGAATGAAGGTCGGTAGATGCTCCGGACATTCCGAGCATGACGTTTGGCGTATGACAGGACCACGCCGACCTGATGAATCCGGAAGGAAACGTGAAACCATGCGCGCTTTGCAATTGATCGACGACCGCAGGCTCGAGGCCGTGGATATTCCGGAACCGGAGGCACCGGGTCCGGGCGAAGTGACCTTGCGCGTCAAGGCCGTTGCGCTCAACCACATCGACGTGTGGGGCTGGCGCGGCATGGCATTCGCCAAGCGGAAGATGCCGCTGACGATCGGGGCGGAAGCTTCCGGCGTCGTCGAGGCGATCGGCCCCGGCGTTTCGAACGTGCTGCCCGGCCAGCTCGTGTCTATCTACGGCGCGCGCACCTGCGGCCTCTGCAAGCCTTGCCGGGAGAAGCGGGACAATCTCTGTGAGAACGTCTCCGGCGTGCATGGCTTCCATCTCGACGGCTTTGCCCAGGAGAAGGCCAACCTGCCGGCGCGTTTGCTGGTGCCGGCACCTCCGGGTGTGGATGCCGTCGGCGCCGCGCTGGCGCCGGTGACCTTCGGTACCGTCGAGCACATGCTGTTCGACAATGCGAGGCTGCAATCGGGCGAAACGATCCTCGTGCATGCCGGCGGTTCCGGCATCGGCTCGGCGGCGATCCAGCTCGCCAAGAAGATCGGCTGCACGGTCATCACCACTGTCGGTTCCGACGACAAGATCGAGCGCGCCAAGGCGCTCGGCGCCGATCACGTCATCAACTATCGCACAGATCGCTTCGAAGGCGTGGTGCGCAAGCTCACCAAGAAGAAGGGCGTCGACGTCGTCTTCGAACATGTCGGCAAGGATACCTGGGCGGGTTCGATGTTTTCGCTCAAGCGGGGAGGGCGGCTCGTTACCTGCGGATCGACCTCCGGCATTTCGACCGAGGTGAACCTCATGATGCTCTTCCAGCAGCAGCTGAAGCTGCTGGGCTCCTTCGGCTGCCGGATGGAGAACATGGCGGATGCGATGCAGAAGATGGCGCGCGGAATCGTCCATCCCGTCATCGATACGGAAGTCACCTTTGGCGAGATCGACAAGGCGCTGGCGCGCATGGAGACCCGCCAGGTCTTCGGCAAGATCATATTGCGGATGGACTGATTGCCCGTGAAGATGTTCGCAATCCGGATCGTTCTGGCGCTTCGCAACTTCCAGCAATGGGCGGTGGCGCAGGCGGCGTTCGGGTTTCTGAACCTGCTGAAAGTGTTTCCGGCCGATCCCGCGATCCGCTTCGCCGATCGGCTCGCGCGCAAGGTCGGCCCGCATCTGCCCCGCCACAAGCTGATGCTCACCAATCTGCGTAACGCCTTTCCCGAGAAGAGCGACAGCGAGCTCGAGGAGATCGCAGTGGCGAGCTGGGGCCATATGGGGCGCTTGGCAACCGAATATGTCTTCCTCGACCGGCTTTTCGATTTCGATCCGGAGCAGGAGAAGCCGGGCAGGGTGGAAGTCTCCGGCATTCCGATCTTCCAGGACTTGCGCGACAATCCGCGGCCCTTCATCGTCTTCACCGCCCATACCGGGAATTTCGAACTGCTGCCGGTCGCGGGCAAGGCCTTCGGGCTGGAAGTAATGGTGCTCTTCCGGCCGCCGAACAATCCCTATATCGCGGAAAAGGTATTTTCCTTCCGCAGCGCCCGCATGGGGCAGCTGGTGCCCTCCCATGCCGGCTCTTCCTTTGCATTGGCGCGGCGACTGGAAGCCGGTGGCGGCGTCGGCGTTCTGGTCGACCAGAAATTCAAGAAGGGCCTCACGACCACTTTCTTCGGCAGGCCGGTACGCACCAATCCGCTGCTCGCCAAGCTTTCCCGCCAGTTCAATTGCGAAGTCTATCCGGCTCGGTGCATCCGGCTTCCGGATAATCGCTACCGGCTGGAGATCGAGCCGCGGATCGAGCTTCCCCGCGACGAACGCGGCAATCTCGACGTCGAGGCCACGGCGCAGATGCTGAACGACAAGGTGGAAAGCTGGGTGCGGGAATATCCCGAACAATGGCTCTGGTATCACGACCGCTGGGCGATCAAGAAAACCCTCTGACAAGCCGACTTGTTTTTCGCGCATGCGATCGGTGGCGGTTGCGTTGCAAGAGCCCCGTCTCCGCCACTGTTTTCAAACAGTTTGCAGGAGGTTAAAGTAAGGAAACTGGCGATTCCTCTGGAGAGTTTTGCCGCAGGGCGACATCTCCTACTGTTTCTTGGAGGATGGTGGCGTGCAAGCGTTGATCGACCTTTTCTGGTCCAAACATGCCGAGCTGCTCAATGCGATCGATCGCGGCGACACGGCATCCATGGCACGGCTGGATCGCGAACTCGATCCCTTGCTGAAGGCGATCTTCGAAAGTCAGGCGAGCGATCCGGCCAGTATCCAGGCACAGTTCCAGTTCGCGCTGGATCTCCTGAACGAGGAAGCGGATGACGGCGGCTGCGTTCGCCGCAACGGCTATCTGCTGCAGACACTAGTCGAGCGCTACGTTTCTCCCGAGATACAGCAGTCCGGTAGGCGTCGCGAACAATCGGAAGCGGATACCGGCTTGGCGATCAGCGATGTGACGGTCGACGGGGTTCTGGACGACGCCCTTCTCAACCGCATTTCCGACCGTGTCATGGTCATCGCCCCCGGCTATCGGGTTTTCTATTCCAACGAGACAAATGCCAGCCGCCACGATCTCCCGCGCGAGGCGCTGATCGGCCGGCATATCGCCGAGCTCGTCGGCATTCACCGGTTCCGTCAGGAATTCAAGGAAAATCTCGACCGCTGTTTTGCCGGCGAAAGCGCGGCGTTTACCTATGCGGATCAGGTCAACGGTCAGACGGTCGTCATTCACTGCCGCATGTCGCCGTGCTTTTCCGGTTCTTCGCAGCTCATCGGTGCACTCGTCGTGATGCAGGAAACCGCCGATCGCAGACGCCGCTCCAGCGCAGCCTGAGTGCCTGGTGTCGATCCGCACCAAATATCGATGCGGTCAGGCTAGCCGGAGTGGGAAAGGTGGTAGATCTCGATCCTATCCGGAACGCGAATGCCCCGGTCATTCGCCAGGAAAACACCGCAATTCAAGGCTTCCGCCGTGGCGACATGCAGAGCATCGACGAGCTTCATGTTCAGCTCGGCGCCGATTTCGGCGGCGCGCCCTATGATCGCCCTGTTCAATCCTGTCAAAGAAATGAAGGCGTCGTCTTCCAGGATGGTCAGAAAGGTTGCCGCAACATCTTTGTCTCGCCACGCGCCTCGAAGACACTCGCCCAGAGTGAGTTCGCTGGAGAAAAGTCTGCGCCCTTTGTCCACATGACTTTTCAAACTCCGCTGTGCCGCTGCCTTCAGGTCTGTCGTTCCATCAACATAGTAGATAAGAATGTTGCTATCGACATAGACCTTGTCAGTCATATTTTCGATCTTCGCGGGACTCTCTTATCTGCTTGTCGATTTCTGCCTGCGAGCGCCCAGGTTCCAGTTTCGACACCAATTTCCAAGCCCTCTGAAGGGCTTCGAGTCGCTCTTCCTTGGTAATCTGTTTGGAACCAACCTCTTCAGGCAGGTGATCCTTGAGGGTCTCGATCACCACTTCCGTTCGCGTGTGGTTGGTCTGCGTCGAGACGCGGTCGATCCTCGACAGAAGCTCATCCGTGAGCTCGATTTCCAGCTTGTGCAGGCCCATGACACGCTCCGTTCAAGCACCCAAGGTAGTATATTTCCCGCCTCGGCGCCAGAATGGCGTGGTCATCTATCCGACCATACTCCCAGTTCGTATCCTTCCGGATCGACGAAATGGAAGCGGCGTCCGCCGGGGAAGGAGAAGACCGGGCGGCTGATGCTGCCACCGGCCTTTTCCACACGCGCGACAGCGTCTTCCAGATCGTCGGCAAAGAGGATGACGAGCGCTCCGCCCTTCGGCGATACCGTATGTGCCTTGGCGAAACCGCCGGTCAGCCGGCCGTCCTGGAACTCGCAATAGTCAGGTCCGTAGTCAGTGAACGTCCAGCCGAAGGCGGAGCCGTAGAAGTCCTTCATCGGCTGGATATCCCTTACGTGGAATTCGACATAATCGATCTTGCGATCGGCACCTTTGCTGGCCATCGGTTCTCTCCCATCATTGCTGTTCCATAAGCCGCTTCAGCGTTTCGAGGTCCTTCCGCACATGAGCGGCGTCGGCTTCGAAACCGGCTTCATCCATATCCGGCCGTTTCAGGAGCGCGAACATGACCTCCGCTCCGTCGCCATTCGGAATGACACGCAAGGCGTTTTCCACCACCAGCCCGTTTTCCATGGTCACGGTATGGTCCATGACGCCGAAATCGTTGGCCGGGGCAAAGCGCACCCTTACCTTGCCGATCGGCCCGCCGTCGCCGATCCAGTCATCACCTTCGCGATCCAATCCCGAAGCGAGGCCCGATGCCCATGCGGGCATGTTTTCCGGCCTGGAGGCAAAGGCATAGATCTCCTTCCAGTTCCGATTGATGCCGATATGGACAATGCGGGCGGACATGGGTGTCATGACGCGTCTCCGTTTTTCCTGTTCCTCGCCGTCAGGACGCATCATGCAACATAGGCGAAGGGGATGAAACGTCCATGGCGCAAGAAGCCGAAAGGGGCAGGATCGTTCCCGGATCTCGGGCGTATATCCCGCACCGGTTTCGCATTGCGTAAATTTAATCGTTTAATCTCCGGCGTGCCTTGCCGTTTGCGGTTTAGAGTGCCAAAAAGCCCCCAATCTCTAACAGGAGGCACATCCGTGGAACAGGCAGAAATCGGCCTTATCGGTCTTGGCGTCATGGGCTCGAACCTTGCGCTCAACATCGCTGAAAAGGGCAACAAAATCGCCGTTTTCAACCGAACTCCCGAAGCGACGCGCAATTTCTACGCCGAGGCCGGGGATCTGCAGGGCAAGATCATTCCCTGCGAGACGCTGGAAGATTTCGTCGCCGCCATCCGCCCGCCGCGTCCGATCATCATCATGATCAAGGCCGGCGATCCGGTCGACCAGCAGATGGAGCTCCTGAAGCCGCATCTTTCGGCCGGCGATATCATGATCGATGCCGGCAACGCGAATTTCCGCGACACGATGCGCCGTTTCGACAATCTCAAGGATTCAGGCCTGACCTTCATCGGCATGGGCGTTTCCGGCGGCGAGGAAGGGGCCCGCCACGGCCCGTCGATCATGGTCGGCGGCACGGAAGAGAGCTGGAAGCGTGTCGAGAGCGTGCTGACCTCGATTTCCGCCAAGTTCAACAACGAGCCTTGCGTCGCCTGGCTCGGCGAAAACGGCGCCGGCCACTTCGTCAAGACCATCCACAACGGCATCGAATATGCCGACATGCAGATGATCGCCGAAATCTACGGCATCCTGCGCGACGGGCTCGGCATGAGCGCGGCCGAGATCGGTGATGTCTTCGGCAAGTGGAATACGGGCAGGCTCAATTCCTACCTGATCGAGATCACTGAGAAGGTCTTGAAGGCTACCGATCCGATTTCAGGCAAGCCGATGGTGGACGTGATCGTCGATGCCGCGGGGCAGAAGGGCACCGGCAAGTGGTCGGTCATCGAGGCTCAGAACATGGGTGTCGCTGCCACCGCCATCGAAGCCGCCGTCACCGGACGCATCCTCTCCTCGCAGAGGACCGAGCGCCTGGCTGCGGAAAAGCTCTTCGGCCTGCCGAAGCCGGTCGAGAGGCCGAAGGATGGAATGGTGTTCCTGGCCGATCTCGAAAATGCGCTGCTCGCCGCCAAGATCGGCGCCTATGCGCAAGGGTTCGCGGTGATGGCCGCGGCATCTGAGGAATATAACTGGAACCTGCCGATGCCGACGATCGCCAAGATCTGGCGCGCCGGCTGCATCATCCGTTCGCAGTTCCTGGACGAGATCACCTCGGCCTTCACCAGGGACCCGGATGTGCCGAACCTCATCGTCACGCCGGCCTTCTCCAAGATGGTCAAGGAGACGGATGGGGCGCTCCGCCGCGTGGTCTCCTATGCAGCGCTCTCCGGCCTGCCGGTGCCGGCGCTTTCCTCGGCGCTTTCCTATTTCGATGCCTATCGCCGGGGCCGGGGTACTGCGAACCTCATCCAGGCGCAGCGCGACTTCTTCGGCGCCCACGGCTTCGACCGCCTCGACGGCGTCGACAAGCATCACGGCCCCTGGGGCAGCGGCCTTAGCACGCTGAGCTGAGCGCGAGCCGCCAGCAAAAAGCCCGCCGAAAGGCGGGCTCATAGGCAATCCGTTGAAAGCCGCTTCACTTCGAGGCGGCTTTTTTCGTATCCGATGTGGCGGGATCGAGCGATTGAGCGGTTGCGACCGGGGCTTCCTTCGGCCGTTCGCCCATGCGGTTCCAGGCATCCAGGCCGGCGATCTTGTAAGCCTCAGCGAGCGTGGGATAGTTGAAGGTATTCTCGACGAAGTATTCGACCGTGCCTTTGAGATTCAGCACGGCCTGGCCGATATGCACCAGTTCGGTCGCGCCTTCGCCGACGATGTGGACGCCGAGCAGGCGGCGCGTCTTCATGGAGAAGATCAGCTTCAGGAGACCGGTATCGAGGCCCATGATGTGGCCGCGCGAGGTTTCGCGGAATCGGGCGATGCCGATTTCGTAGCGGATGCCGCGCTCCTTCACCTCCTCCTCAGTCAGGCCGCAGGTGGAGATTTCAGGTACGGCGTAGATGCCGTAGGGGAAGTATTTCTGCGGCTCCATGGCGATCGTGCCCACGGCGACCCGGGCGGCGATACGGCCCTGTTCCATGGAGGTGGAGGCAAGGCTTGGGAAGCCGACGACGTCGCCGGCCGCGAAGATATGTGGGACGGACGTCTGGAAGGTCTCGGGGTTGACCTTCAGCCGCCCACGGCTGTCTGCCTCGAGGCCCGCAGCCGAGAGATTGAGCGTGTCGGTCGCGCCCATGCGGCCGGCGGCGAAAAGCACCATGTCGGTTACGACCTGACGGCCGTTATCGAGCGTTACCGAGACCTTGCCGCTATCGAGCCGCTCGACCTTGTCGGCCTTCTGGCCGAGCAGCAGCTTCATGTTGCGGTCGCGGAGCTGATAGATGAAATCCTCGACGATTTCCTTGTCGATGAAATCGAGGATCGTCGGTTTCGGATCGATCACCGTCACGGCAATGTCGAGCGCACTGAATATGGTGGCATATTCGATGCCGATGACGCCGGCGCCGATCACCACGATCGAGCGGGGCAGGTTCTCCAGGTCGAGAAGCTCGTCGCTGTCGACCACGGTCTTGCCATCGAAGGGAATGGTGTCGGGCCGGTAGGGCTTGGTGCCCACCGCAAGCAGGATGGATGTGCCCTGCACGTGCAGTTCCTCGCCGTCATCCTTGACGATCAACATGGTATCCGGCGTCACGAAGCTCGCATGGCCGCGGATGCTCTGCACGCGGTTGCGGGCAAACTGGTGTTCCAGAACTTCCACTTCGTGGTCGAGGGTAATCAGCAGACGGCGGCGCAGGTCGTCGGCGCTGATCTCCTGCTTCACCCGATAGGAGCGGCCGTAAAAGCCCCGTTCCCGCCAGCCGGACAGATTGAGTGCCGTCTCGCGAATCGTCTTGGAGGGGATGGTGCCGGTGTGGACGGAAACGCCGCCGACGCGCTTGCCCTGCTCGATGACGAGCACCTTCTTTTCGAGTTTAGCCGCCTGGATGGCGGCACGGCGTCCGGCCGGTCCGCTGCCGACGACGATAAGATCGTAATGGATCATGGAAAGCTCCGCCTTCGAATACGAACGTCTACTGCACTGCAATAGGCGTTTCGCGTCAATCCATAGCAGGTCATCCTAACCAATTGATTGCATGTTTTGCGATCTCTGCGAAAGGAAGTTGCTGCAATTATAGGCATTGCGAAATTTGCTTAAAAATCGGCTTGACGTCGGCGTTGAAATACCATCCAACTGAACCAATCTGAAATTGGTTCAAATGATGGTGCAGGTGGCAGAGGGGAGCGCTTCCAACAACTCGGTTTACGCCCTGGACAAGCTGAGAGAGCTTCTCCAGGCGGGCGAACTCACCAGCGATGGCCGCCTGCCGACCGAGCGAGCCTTGGCCGAAATGCTCGGCATCGGTCGCCGCGCGGTCCGGCGGGCGCTGGAAGTGTTGGAGGCGGAGGGATCGGTCTGGCGCCGGCAGGGGGCCGGCACCTTCGTCGGAGAGCGTCCCAGCGATTGGGACGGCCAGCTCGGCCGGATCGTTGCGGGTACCGATTTCCTGGAGATCATGGAGGTGCGCCTGCGCGTCGAGCCCCAACTCGCGCAGCTCGCCGCACTGCGGGCCAAACCTCGCGATGTGGAGAAAATGCGGGAGATTTGCCGCAAGATCACCGAAAGCGACGATGCGGACGCCAAGGAGCTGTGGGACGGCGCCTTTCACCGGCAGATCGCCCAGAGCGCCGGCAACCAGCTTTTCCTGACGGTCTTCGATGTCATCAACCGTGTCCGCGAGGACGACGCATGGCAGGTGATCCGCGAGCGCGCCCGCAGCAGCCGGCGGGACCAGAACGTTATCCATGTGCAGCACGAGCGCATCGTCGAGGCGATTGCCGCGCGCGATCCGGCGCGGGCTGGCGAGGCCATGCGCGAGCACCTTCTCGGCCTGCAGGAAGTGCTCATCCGCGTCACGTCGATGGAGCATGAGGAACTGAATCCCCTCAGCGAAACCGGCTGAGGGCAGGGGCCAGAGCCCTGCAGCGCCGGAGAGACGGCAAAGAACAAAAACGGGAACAGAACAGAGGATAATCGATGAAACCCATTTTCAAGCTCACAGCCGCGCTGCTGGCCGGCGCTTTCCTGGCCTTTCCGGCCGCTTCCGCCGAACTACGCATCGGCCTCCAGGACGATCCGGACGTCCTCGATCCCGCCCAGTCCCGAACCTTTGTCGGCCGCATCGTCTACACGGCGATGTGCGACAAGCTGGTCGATGTCTCGCCGGACCTGAAGATCGTGCCGCAGCTCGCGACGGAGTGGAACTGGTCCAGCGACGCCAAGGAGCTGACCATGAAGCTCCGCGAAGGCGTGAAGTTCCACGACGGCACGGATTTCGATGCCAAGGCCGTGGTCGCGACCATCGAGCGGAATATGAAGCTGCCGGAATCGCGCCGCAAGAGCGAGCTGGCTTCGGTCGAGAAGGTCGAGGCGGTCGGCGGCTATGAAGTCAAGTTCACGCTGAAGGCGCCCGACGTGACGCTGCTGGCCCAGCTTTCCGACCGTGCCGGCATGATCGTCTCGCCGAAGGCGGCGGAGGAACTCGGCGCCAATTTCGGCAATCATCCGGTCTGCGCCGGACCGTTCAAATTCGTCGAGCGCATCCAGCAGGACCGCATCGTGCTGGAGAAGTTCCAGGACTACTGGAACAAGGACAATGTCTTCATCGACAAGGTGACCTATCTGCCTATCCCGGACACGACCGTGCGTCTTGCCAATCTGCGCGCCGGCGATCTGGACATGATCGAGCGGCTGGCGGCAACCGATGCCGCTTCGGTGAAGGAAGATGCGAAGCTGAACTATCAGGCCGTCGTCAACATCGGCTACATGGCGCTTTACACGAATATCGCCAACGGCGCGCGGGCCGATAACCCGTTCGGCAAGGACAAGCGCCTGCGCCAGGCATTTTCGCTGGCGATCGACCGCGATGCGCTGAACCAGATCGTCTATGAAGGCACGGCGGTTGCCGGCAACCAGCCCTATCCTCCGACAAGCCCATGGTACAACAAGGACCTTCCGGTGCCGGCGCGTGATGTCGAAAAGGCCAAGGCCCTCATCCAGGAAGCCGGTTTCGAGCGGGTGCCGGTCGAGCTGCAGGTTCCGAACAATCCGGTCGCGGCCCAGATGATGCAGATCGTCCAGTCGATGGTGGCCGAAGCCGGCTTCGACGTGAGCCTGAAATCGACGGAATTCGCGACGCTGCTCGACGAGCAGACGCGCGGCAATTATCAGCTCAGCCGCTCGGACTGGTCGGGACGCATCGATCCCGATGGCAACATCCACCAGTTCATTTCCTGCGGTGGCGGCATCAACGACACGAAGTATTGCAACGCGGAAGTCGACAAGCTCCTCAACGAGGCGCGCGCCTCGACCGATGATGCGGTTCGCAAGGAAAAATACGATGCGGCCGGCGTCATCCTCAATGAGGACCTGCCGATCATCTATCTCGGCCACCAGTCCTGGATATGGGCGTCGAAGAAGGGTGTCACGGGCTTCGTTCCCTCGCCGGACGGCATGATCCGCCTCCAGGGTGTGAAGTTCGACGGGTAATCCCTTGTCCGCCGCGTGGACGGTATCGTCCGCGCGGCGCTCCTCTCGAGAAATGAGGGCGCGCCATGCCTGTCTATATCGGAAAGCGATTGCTGGTCGCGATCCCGACCCTGCTGATCATTTCCATCTTCGTCTTCTCGCTGCAGAAGCTTCTGCCCGGCGATCCCATTCTCGCAATGGCGGGAGAGGAGCGCGACCCGGCGACGATCGAGTTCCTGCGTGAGAAATACCACCTGAACGATCCCGTGCCGGTGCAATACGTCCATTGGCTCGGCGGTATCGTGACCGGCGATTTCGGCATATCGCTGCGCACCAACCAGCCCGTGCTGGAACTGGTGATGCAGAAGCTGCCGGTGACCATCCAGCTCGCCGTGATGGCGATGATCATCTCGCTCATGATCGGCATTCCGATGGGCATCCTGGCAGCGGTAAAGAAGAACACCGTGCTGGATTACATCGCCAATATCGTCGCGCTTTCGGGGCTTTCTGTGCCGAATTTCTGGCTCGGCATCATGCTCATCCTGCTGGTCTCGGTGAACCTCGGCTGGCTGCCGGCATCCGGTTACGAATCTATCTTCGTGGATCCGGTGCGCTCCATCCAGACGATGATCATGCCGGCTTTCGTGCTGGCGACCGCGCTTGCCGCGCAGGTGATGCGCCATACCCGCTCCGCCATGCTGGGCGTGCTGAGCGCCGACTATATCCGCACGGCGCGCGCCAAGGGCCTTTCGCCGCGCGAGGTGATCCTCAGCCACAGTTTCCGCAATGCGTTGCTGCCGGTGGTGACGCTCACGGCGCTGCTCTTCGGCGAGCTTCTGGCCGGCGCGGTGCTGACCGAGCAGATCTTCACCATTCCCGGCTTCGGCAAGCTGACGGTCGATGCCGTCTTCAACCGTGATTATGCCGTGGTGCAGGGCGTCGTGCTCTGCACGGCCGTCGGCTTCATCCTCATGAATCTCTTGGCGGACGTGCTTTACGTGCTGCTCAACCCGCGCCTGAGAGCGACCCTATGACTGCGATCCAAGAAACCGCGCCTGTGGCAGCCCGCGAGCCGAGCCGTGCATGGCGCAAGATGAAGGCCAACAGAAGCGCTCTCGTTGGCCTCGTCATCATCTTCTTCTTTACCGCACTCGCCGTGCTTGCTCCCGTCCTGCCGATCCCCGATCCGCTGGCGACGAGCTGGTCCGCCATCCGCAAGGCGCCGTCGGCAACCCACTGGCTGGGCACGGACGATATCGGCCGCGACATCCTCTCGCGGATGATCTGGGGCGCGCAGGCCTCGCTTCTCGCCGGCGTCGTGTCCGTCGTGATCGCGGTCGTGATCGGCGTGCCCTTCGGGCTCGTCTCCGGCTATTTCGGCGGTTGGGTGGACATGGTGATCTCGCGCGTCACCGAGGCGCTGCTTGCCATGCCCTTTCTCATCACCGCAATCGCGCTTGCGGCTTTCCTCGGCCCAAGCCTGATGAACGCGATGATCGCGATCGGCCTCTCGGCCATGCCGATCTTCGTGCGGCTGACGCGTGGCCAGGTGCTGGCAGTCAAGACGGAGGATTATGTGGAAGGTGCCCGCGCCATCGGGCTTGGCCATTTCGATATCATGACCCGCTACATCCTTCCGAACGTCTTTGCACCGATCATCGTTCAGGCGACGCTGACGGTCGCGACCGCCATCATCGCCGAGGCAAGCCTCTCCTTCCTCGGGCTTGGCCAACAGCCGCCCGCGCCGAGCTGGGGCTCAATGCTCAATGTCGCCAAGAATTTCCTGACCCAGGCGCCCTGGATGGCCATGTGGCCGGGTGCTGCGATCTTCCTTGTCGTCATCGGCTTCAACCTGCTCGGCGACGGCCTTCGCGACGCGCTGGATCCCCGCGAAGCATGATGGCCGCGCGAGGCATGAGTTTCATAAAGGACGAATAGAATGACTGAATTCACCACGAGACCCGAAATCCTCGGCACCTTCGGCGTCGTCACCTCCACCCACTGGATCGCCTCGGCTGTCGGCATGGCGATCCTCGAAAAGGGCGGCAATGCCTTCGATGCGGCGGTTGCGACCGGCTTCGTGCTGCAGATCGTCGAGCCGCACCTCGTGGGGCCGGGCGGCGATATGCCGGCAGTGATCTATTCGAAGAAAAAGGACAAGGTGGAGGTCATCTGTGCGCAGGGACCGGCGCCTGCCGGCGCGACCATCGAGCACTACACCGCCGAGGGGCTGAAGCTCATTCCAGGCGACGGGCTGCTCGCCACGGTGATTCCCGGCGCCTTCGACGGCTGGATGCTGATGCTGCGCGACTACGGCACGATGAGCGTGCGCGAGGTTCTTGAGCCGGCTATCTATTATGCCGAGCACGGGCATCCGATGCTGCCGCGCGTCTCGGCCACCATCAAGGGACTGGCGGAATTCTTCGAGAAGGAGTGGCCGACCTCCTACGAGACCTGGGTGCCGGGTGGCGTGGTGCCGGAGCCGCATTCCAATTTCAGGAACCCGGTGCTCGCCGAAACCTGGAAGCGCATCATCGCGGAAGCCGAAGCCAAGAGCGGCCGCGAAAATCAGGTCGAGGCGGCGCGGGATGCCTTCTATCGCGGCTTCGTGGCCGAGGCGGTCGACACCTATCTGCGCGACGCCGAGGTGATGGATGCGAGCGGCGCCCGCCACAAGGGTGTCCTGACAGCCGAAGACATGGCGAACTGGCGCGCGACGATCGAAGCGCCGCAGACCTTTGATTATCACGACTGGACGATCGCCAAGACGCCGGCTTGGGGGCAGGGGCCTGTACTCCTGCAGTCTCTGGCGCTGCTCAAGGGCTTCGATATCGCCGCCATGGACCCGGCCGGACCGGATTTCGTGCATACCGTCGTGGAAGCGATGAAGCTCGCCTTTGCAGACCGCGAGGTCTATTACGGCGATCCGGAATTCGCGCAGGTGCCGACCGAATACCTGCTCTCCGACGGCTATAACGACGAGCGCCGCAAGCTGATCGGCAAGGAGGCATCGCTCGAACTGCGGCCGGGCAGGGTGCCGGGCTATGACAATCAGTTCGATCTCACCATGTCGATGCTCGCCGAGATGAGCGGCAAGGGCACGGTCTACGAGCCGACCATGGCGCATCTTTCCGAAAAGAAGGGCGACACGGTCCATATTGATGTGATCGACCGCTGGGGCAATATGGTTTCCACCACGCCATCGGGCGGTTGGCTGCAATCCTCGCCCATCGTTCCCGGCCTCGGCTTCGCGCTGAATTCCCGCGCGCAGATGTTCTGGCTGAAGCCGGGCCTGCCCACTTCGCTTGCGCCCGGCAAGCGTCCGCGCACGACGCTGACGCCGTCGCTGGCGCTGCATCAGGGACGCCCGACGCTCGCCTTCGGGACGCCCGGCGGCGATCAGCAGGACCAGTGGCAATTGCCGTTCTTCCTGCGTTACGCGCATCATGGCAAGAACCTGCAGGCGGCGATCGACATGCCGCTCTTCCATACCTCGCATTTCCCCGGTTCCTTCTATCCGCGCACCAGCTCGCCGGGCGAGATCATGGTCGAAAGCAATATCGGCGCCGCGGCACTCGATGAACTGCGGCGGCGCGGTCACAAGGTCACCGTCGCCGATCCCTGGAGCGTCGGCCGCCTGACGGCCGCGCGCCGCGATGCCGATGGCCTCCTGCGCGCCGCGGCCACGCCGCGCCTCATGCAGGCCTATGCGGTGGGGAGGTAGGCCATGACCTGGTCGATCGTCGCGCGCGATCCCGAGAGCGGCCATTTCGGCGTTGCCGTCGCAAGCCGGTTCTTCGCGGTCGGCTGTGCGGTGCCGCACATCAAGGGCAGGGTGGGCGCCATCGCCACGCAGGCCTTCGTGAGCCCGCTCTACGGCACCGACGGCTTGAAGCTTCTGGAAGAGGGCAAATCGCCGGACGAGGTGATCGAGACGCTCACGGCGCGCGACGGCGGCCACCGCCAGCGCCAGCTCCACCTGATCGACGCCGAGGGCCGCAATGCCGCCTTTACCGGCGAGAGCTGCATCGACTGGGCCGGGCACCTGTTGGACGACAACGTTTCGGTTGCCGGCAACATGCTTGCCGGGCCGCAGGTGATTGCCGAAACGTTGCGGGTCTACAAGGAGCGCGCTGCCGCCGGAGCGCCCTTGGCCGAACGCTTGCTCGACGCCATGGACGCCGGCGAGGCTGCCGGAGGAGACAAGCGTGGCAGGCAGTCCGCCGTGCTCGTCATCTGTCGAGACCAGGACTACCCCTGGCTCAGGATCAACGCGGACGACCATGCCGATCCGCTTGCCGAACTGCGCCGCCTCCATGCCGTGGCGCAGGAACGTTACGTGCACGTGGCCGAAACCATGCCGACGCGCGAGAACCCCCACGGGATGATCGACCGTCGCGTCATCGACCAGAAGATCGCCGAACTCGAAGCAGCGCGGGAGGCCGAAGGCCGCCCGTCGGCCTCCTTCGCAACTCCATGGAAACCCCAATGAGGGAAGCCCGTATGAGCGAAGCCCCCGTCCTTTCCGTCGAGAACCTCACCACCTCCTTCCTCGTTGATGGGGCATGGAAAAGCGTGGTGCGCGACATGTCCTTCGACGTTCGTCCCGGCGAGACCGTGGCGATCGTCGGCGAGAGCGGTTCGGGCAAGAGCGTCACCTCGCTTTCGATCATGCGCCTCCTCGCGCCCGGCTCCAGCCGCATCGAGGGCAAGATCCTGCTTGCCGGCAAGGACATCCTCGCGCTTTCCGAAAGGGAGATGCGCGGCGTGCGCGGCAACGACGCCTCGATGATCTTCCAGGAGCCGATGACCTCGCTGAACCCGATCTTCACGATCGGACGGCAGATTTCCGAGGTGCTCATCCGTCACAAGGGGCTCTCCAAGCAGGAAGCGCGCGCTGAGACGGTACGGTTGCTCGAAAAGGTGCGCATCCCGAATGCCGCCTCGCGCTTCGACGACTATCCGCATCAGTTCTCCGGCGGCATGCGCCAACGCGTGATGATCGCCATGGCGCTCGCCTCCCGCCCCAAGCTCCTGATCGCTGACGAGCCGACCACCGCGCTCGATGTCACCATTCAGGGACAGATCCTCGACCTCATCAAGGTACTGCAGGAAGAGGAGGGAATGTCGGTCCTCTTCATCACCCACGATATGGGCGTGGTGGCCGAGATCGCCGACAGGACGATCGTGATGTATCGCGGCGAGCAGGTGGAGACCGGGCCGACCGACGAGGTCTTCCTGCGTGGCAGGCATCCCTATACGCGCGCACTTCTCTCCGCGGTGCCGAAGCTCGGCTCCATGAAGGAGCGCAAGTGGCCGACCCGTTTCCCGGTGGTGGACATCAAGACGGGTGAGGCGGCCGAGCCGGCCGAGGTTGCGGCAACCGTTGAAAGCGGCCGGACGCCGGTTCTCGCGGTGAAGAACCTCGTGACCCGCTTCCCCATCCGCTCCGGCCTCTTTTCGCGCCAGACCGGTGCGGTTCATGCGGTCGAGGATATTTCCTTCGATCTCTTCCAGGGCGAGACCTTGTCGCTGGTCGGTGAATCCGGCTGCGGCAAGTCCACGACCGGCCGTTCCATCATGCGGCTGATCGAACCGACCAGCGGCGATGTCTCCCTCGATGGTTACGATGTGCGGGCTCTCGATCAGATGGGTCTGCGCAATCTGCGCAAGAGCGTGCAGATGATCTTCCAGGATCCGTTCTCGTCTCTCAACCCACGCATGACCGTGGGCGCGGCGATCTCCGAGCCCTTCATCAAGCACAAACTCGGGAGCCCCAAGCAAGCCCGCGACAAGACGGCCGACCTGCTCGAGCGCGTCGGCCTTTCGCCGGCGATGATGAGCCGGTATCCGCATGAATTCTCTGGCGGTCAGCGCCAGCGTATCGCGATCGCCCGCGCGCTCTCGCTCGATCCCAAGGTTATCGTGGCTGACGAAAGCGTTTCGGCGCTCGACGTGTCAATCAAGGCGCAGGTGTGCAACCTGTTGCTCGACTTGCAGCAGAGCCTGAACCTCGCTTTTCTCTTCATCAGCCACGACATGGCGGTAGTGGAGCGGGTGAGCCACCGTGTGGCGGTGATGTATCTCGGAGAGATCGTCGAGATCGGCCCGCGCGCGGCGGTGTTCGAAAATCCGCAGCATCCTTACACGAAGAAGCTGATGGCGGCTGTTCCGGTGCCGGATCCCGCGCGTCGCGGCATCCGCCGGGGTATCTCCAACGAAGAGCTGAAAAGCCCGGTGCGTTCGATGGACTATCAACCGCCGAAGCGGGAATACCGCGAGGTTTCCGAAGGCCACCTTGTGCAGGTGGCCTGACGAAGCGGGGAGTTAACGGACGGCGGCTCTGCGGCTCTCGATCAGCATTCTGATCCGCTCCGCATCTGCGGCTGTCGCCGGGTTGAAGATGACGAGGCCAAGATCCGGCCGGCCATCGACCGTGAAGGATGAATATTCGAGCATGAAATCACCCGCCGTCTCGTGGCGGAAGTGTTTCTTGCCCTCGCCGAAATTCTGAACGGCATAATCTCGCCACATCGCCTCGAATTCCGGACTCAATAGGCAGAGTTCATCGACCAGTTCCTGAATTGCTTGCGGAGCGCTGGCGCGGGTGGCCTCGGTTCGAAATGCCGCGACGGCGGCGCGTGCATCGCGCTTCCAGTTCACCATGTGCGCCCGTACCGTGGGGTTGCCGAAAACCTGTTTCAGGACGTTTCGTTCTTCCGGCGGAAGCGCTGCGTAATCGGTCATCACGGCTGCCGCCGCCTCGTTCCAAGCGACGACATCCCATAGCGGGGTTCGCACAATGGCCGGGCTGTATTCCATCGAATCCAGCACGCGCTGAAGCTGAGGCGTGATCGGTTCGAAGCTCTGGTATCGAACCTCCGGCGGCCGATGCTGTGCGAGCAGAAAGAGATGCTCCCGCTCGGCAGGGTTCAGAGCCAAAGCCCTGGAAAGCCGGTCGAGTACGTCGGCTGAGGGTGCGCCGCCGCGTCCCTGTTCGAGCCAAGTGTACCATGTCGCGCTGACATTGGCGCGCTGAGCCACCTCTTCCCGTCTCAGTCCGGGCGTCCGTCTGCGGGTGGCGGGAAAGCCGAGATCGGCGGGATCGAGCCGGGCGCGGCGGTCCTTGAGATAGGTCCCGAGGGGATTGTCGTCAGGATTTGCCATGTTGAGCCTGTTAGTCCCGATACCGGTATAAGGTCACGGCTTTTAACGCATAAGCCCGGACCGTAGTGGAAGCTCATCATTATCAAGAATGAGGGCTTTTCATATGCGTGTCTTCGTTACCGGTGCAACAGGTTTCGTCGGCTCTGCCGTCGTGCGGGAATTGCTCGATACTGGCCATCAGGTCCTTGGGCTTGCACGTTCCGATGCCTCCGCGGCATCGCTCGCCGCGGCAGGCGCCGAGGTTCATCGGGGCTCGCTGGAGGATGCCGGCAGCCTCCGGAGTGGTGCGGAAGCGGCCGATGGCGTGATCCATACCGGTTTCATCCATGATTTTTCGAAATTCAGGGAGAATTGCGAAATCGATCGCCGTGCCATCGAAGCGCTGGGAGCCGAGCTTGCCGGCTCGGATCGCCCGCTGATCGTGACCTCCGGGGTCGCCCATCTGGCGGTCGGGCGTGCCGCGACCGAGGAGGATCGGGCTCCATCGGTCTCCGACCGATATCCGCGGGCTTCGGAAGCGGCTGCCGCAGCCTTGGCTGAACAGGGTGTGCGTGCCTCGGTCGTCCGCCTTGCGCCCTCGGTGCACGGCGACGGCGATCATGGTTTCGTTCCATATCTGATCGATCTCGCGCGAGAGAAGGGCGTCTCGGCCTATGTCGGAGAAGGGCTCAACCGATGGCCGGCGGTGCATAGGCTCGACGCTGCTCGCCTCTACCGGCTCGTGCTTGAGGGAGGTTCCGCCGACGCCCGGTATCACGCAATCGCGGAAGAAGGCGTGCCGTTCAAGGAGATCGCTACCGTGATCGGCCACCGCCTGAATCTGCCGGTCTTAAGCATGCCGGCCGACGAGGCTACCGGACATTTCGGTTGGTTCACGCTGTTCGCGAGCATGGATGCTCCCACCTCGAGCGCATGGACGCGCGAAAGGCTCGGATGGCGGCCGGCGCAGCCGAAGCTCATCCAGGACATCGATCGGGACGCCTATTTCATCGGTTCGTCGGCTCTCGCTAGATCAGCCTGAGGCCCTTGAGGCTCGCATGTCCGTCCTTGCCGATGATGATGTGGTCATGGACGGTGATGCCGAGCGGCTTGGCGGTATCGATGATCGTCTTGGTCATCTCGATATCGGCGCGCGACGGGGTCGGGTCGCCGCTCGGATGGTTATGCACCAGGATGATGGCGGTGGCGGAAAGCTCCAGAGCGCGACGCACGACTTCCCGCGGATAGACGGGCGTGTGGTCGACCGTGCCCTGGCCCTGCACCTCGTCCGCGATGAGTGCATTGCGCTTGTCGAGGAACCGGATGCGGAACTGCTCGCGCGCCTCGTAGGCCATGGCCGCATGGCAATAGTCGATCACCGCCGACCATGACGAAAGCACCTGCTTGCCGCGCAGCTCGCTTTTCAACATCCGGTGGCCGGCGGTTGCGATAAGCTTCAGGTCCAATGCCACGGTTTCGCCGACGCCGTTGACCTCCTGCAACAGCGTCGTCGGCGCGCCGAATACGCCGGCAAGCGTGCCGAAGCGATCGAGCAGCGCCTTTGCTATCGGTTTCGTGTCGCGCCTCGGTATCAGCCGGAAGAGTAGCAGTTCGAGGATTTCATAGTCGGCGAGCGCGGTATCGCCATGCTCCCGGTACCGGTTGCGCAGGCGTTCGCGGTGGCCGTGGTAATGCGCATGCTTTCCATCGTCCGTCGGGGCCGGCGGGGATTTCTTCAGCGGCCGGGATTTCGAAATACTTTCCGAGAAGAAGCCCCGTTCGTCCGCCATCCCGTCGAAGGCGAACTCATTGTCATCTTCTGGCGGGGTGTCGCGGCGACCTGGCATGGTTATCTCGGAAGCGGCGGCAAGCCGGGGCGGTCCAAGCCGCCAGCCGACAGCGTGAAAATCTCGCAGCCGGTCGCCGTGACGCCGACGGTATGTTCGTATTGCGCCGAAAGGGAGCGGTCGCGGGTGACCGCCGTCCAGCCGTCGGAGAGGACCTTCACATGCGGCTTGCCGAGATTGATCATCGGCTCGATGGTGAAGATCATGCCCTCCTTCAGTTCCGGCCCTTCATCGGCACGGCCGTAATGCAGGATGTTCGGCGAATCGTGAAAGAGCCTGCCGACGCCATGGCCGCAGAAATCGCGCACCACGGAGCAGCGTTCTGCCTCGGCATAGGTCTGGATGGCTTCGCCGATCGCCCCGGTGCGGGCGCCCGGCCTGACGGCCGCGATGCCGCGCAAAAGGCATTCGTAGGTGACTTCCAGCAGACGCTCGGCGGCGCGCTTTACGCCTCCCACGGGGTACATCCGGCTCGAATCCCCATGCCAGCCGTCCAGTACATAGGTGACGTCTATATTGACGATATCACCTTCGCGAAGCGGCTTGTCGTCCGGAATGCCGTGACAGACGACGTGGTTGATGGAGGTGCAGGAGGATTTCGTATAACCGCGATAATTCAGCGTCGCCGGAAGCGCGCCGTGATCCATGCCGAATTCGAAGATGAAACGGTCGATCGTGCTGGTGGCGACGCCCGGCTCGACGATCGCCGCAAGCTCGTCCAGGCAGCGCGCCGTCAGGAGGCAGGCCTTGCGCATGCCCGCGAAATCTTCCGCGCTATAGAGGCGGATCGCACCCGTGTTCTTTGGAGGGGCGGAGACCGCCTCGATGTAACTGACCATGTTTATTTCCCGCAATCTCTTCGTTCATAAAACAGCCGGGGCCGGTTCGTCCATGGCGATCAGCCCGGTCGCGGCAATTTCATGCGGCGTTACCCGGCAGCGCAGCGCATAGGCCTCAACCCCGCGAGCCGTCGCGCGACGGAAGGCAGCGGCGTAAAGCGGATCGAGGTCGGCGCAGATCCTGAAGCGTGTGCAGTCGTGCCGCTGCACGAGATAGAGCATCACCGCCCGGTGACCGGCTTCCGCCATGTCGCCCAGCTCCTCGAGATGCTTGGCGCCGCGCTTCGTTGCGGTGTCCGGAAATTCAGCAAGGCCCGGCTCGCGCATGAAATGCACGTTCTTCACCTCGACATAGGCATTGGGGAGGCCGTCGCCAAGCAGGAGGAAGTCGATGCGCGAATTGCGGCCATATCGCTGCTCCCGCAGGATCGTTTCATAGCCGGCGAGGCCTGGGAGCAGCCCGGCGCGGATCGCCTCCTCGGCAAGCCGGTTCGGAAGCCCGGTATTGATGCCGACGAGCGTGCCGTCCGCTTCGATCATCTCGAACATGTGCCGATATTTGCGGGTGGGGCTGTCGTGCTGCGAAACCCATATCCGGGAGCCGGGAGTGGTGAGCCCGCGCATGGAGCCGGTATTGGGGCATGAGCCGGTGAACGGCGTGCCATCCTCCTGCACGGCATCGAACAGGAAGCGCTTGTAGCGCTGCAGCAGAGTGGCGGGGATGAGCGGCGGATCGAACAGCATTATGGATGGATTCAAGCGCGGGCGAGCACATAGGTGCCGGGTGCATCGGCAATCGCTTTGAGCGCATCGCCGCCAGGTTTGCGCGCCGGCACGCGGTCGGCATCCCTGGCCTCGGCCCAGGCGTGCCAATGGGGCCACCAAGACCCCTTGGTCTCGCTCGCGCCGGCGAGCCAGTCCTCATACCGTTCCCGCGAGGTGCCGCCCGTCCAATACTGATACTTCTGCTTTTCCGGCGGGTTGACGACGCCTGCGATATGGCCGGAACCGGCGAGTACGAATTCCACCGGTCCGCCGAAAAGCGAGGAGCCGGTGAAGACCGACTTCGCAGGCGCGATATGGTCGTCGCGGGTCGCCAGATTGTAGACCGGTATCTTGATGTCCTTCAGTGAAATCGTCCTGCCGGCGAGCTTCATCTCGCCCTTGCTCAGATTATTGCTGAGATAGCAGTTGCGCAGGTAGTAGGCATGATTGGCGGCCGCCATGCGGGTGCTGTCGGAGTTCCAGTAGAGCAGGTCGAAGGGCAGGGGCTCCTGTCCCCTCAGATAGTTGCTGACCACGTAGGGCCATATCAGCTCGGAGGCGCGCAGCATGTTGAAGGCAACCGCCATGCGCGATCCTTCGAGATAGCCGAGCGCATCCATTTGCTTTTCGATGACGGCGAGCTGCTCCTCGTCGACGAAGACCTTCAGATCGCCCGCATGGGTGAAATCCACCTGCGCGGTGAGGAAGGTGACGGATGCGATGCGGCTGTTCTTCTCCTGCGCGTGCAGGGCGAGCGCGGCGGCGAGCAAGGTGCCGCCGACGCAATAGCCGATCGCGTTGACATTCTTCTCGTCCGTCGCCTTCTCGATCGTTTCGAGAGCGAAATCTATGCCCTCGCGAATGTAGGACTCCCAGTCCTTGCTCGCATGGCGCTCGTCGGGATTGACCCAGGAGATCACGAAAACCGTGTGGCCCTGGTCGACGCACCACTTGATGAAGCTCTTCTGCGGCGTGAGATCGAGGATGTAGAACTTGTTGATCCAGGGCGGGCAAATGAGAAGCGGGCGCTTCAGAACCGTTTGCGTGCTCGGTTCGTATTGCAGGATCTCGCAGACCTCGTTGCGGGCGATCACCTTGCCGGGCGTGACGGCCAGATTGCGCCCAACGGCAAAGCTGGAATGATCCGTTTGACGCAGCCGAAACTCTCCGCCGCCTGTTGCGATGTCCTCCGCCAGCTTACGCATGCCTTCGACGAGATTGGCGCCGCTGGTGGCGATCGTTTCGCGGTAGACTTCCGGATTGGTCAGCACGAAATTGGCCGGCGAGAGCGCCGCGGTGATCTGCTTCACATAGAAGGCCGCCTTGTGCCTGGTATGATCGTCGAGACCTTCCGCTTCGGTGACGAGCCTGTCCGCCCAGTCGGAGGTCACGAGGTAAGCCTGTTTCAGGAAGGAGAAGAAGGGGTTCTTCGTCCAGTCCTCGTCGGCAAAGCGCTTGTCCTTCTGCGGAGGTTCGGGCTCCTCTTCTCCGGGCTGGCCGGAAAGCCGGTCCAGCGTGCGCATCCAGATGCCCATATAGCTGGAGAGCAGCATGGTTTGCGCGTCCAGCGTCCGCTTGGGATCGGACATCCAGTATTCGGCCACGCTGGACATGGTCTTCACGAGGTCGGTGACCGGATCGGCGATGGAATCAGAGACTTCGCCGCTTTCGCGCGGGCGGAGCCATTCGGAAGCGGCCTTGCCGAGATTTTCGAGCGCGCGGGCGAGATTCATGGCCAAGGCGTGCGGGTCCTTGACCATGTAGGCCTCGACCGTTTTAGGGTCGAAGCCCGGGAAATCCTGTCCCGATTGCCCCGTTTCCCCGGTCTTTTGCGCCACTCGCAGCCTCCTCAGGAAATCCTGTCCAGCTTGTTGTTGTTTTCGTTTGTACATTGTGCCCGAAAACGAATACAAGTGCCAGAAATCGACACCTTCGGGCGAAGCGTGCTCGAGGCATGACAACTGGACAACGGAAATGGAAAAACTGAGGCACCGGATCGGGAGATTTTCCTTTTTCATCGGTCTCGGGCTGCTGATGCCTGTCGCGCTGACCGGCTGCAACAGCAAAAGCTTTGCGCTCGATGACGGAATCCCGAATACCGCGCCGACGGCGACGGTCGTGGCACCCGCGAGCGGACCTGCGCCTGGTCCGGTGACTCTGCGCAAGACCGGCGCCTATCCGACCTTCGACAAGCAGCTTACCGCGGCCAACACGCAAATTGCCGACGACGACGCCTCTACCAGCGAAGGCCGTCTTGCCGCGC
>NZ_JBHFJG010000023.1:29741-50515 GCF_057559155.1 Rhizobium moroccans
CGGCCGAGCGCGACGCTCCGGCGCGATCTCGGAAGGCGAGTATCAGCGCCAGGTGGCCGAGCTCAGAAAGCTCGCCGCCGAACACGGAAGCACCGCCCAGGCCCAGATCGAGAATTAGCGCTTGCGTTTTGGGTGAATTGCTCTCAAAGCAAAACTGCCCAAGATGTGCCAAGATGAGCGACTAATTGGGGTTTTGTCATCCTTCCCGGGGAATAACATGGAAGAGTTTCATAAAGTCCGGCGTCTGCCGCCCTACGTTTTCGAACAGGTCAATCGTTTGAAGGCGAGCGCGCGAGCGGGTGGCGCCGACATTATCGATCTCGGCATGGGCAACCCCGATCTTCCGACGCCCAAGGCTATCGTCGAAAAGCTTTGCGAGGTGGTCCAGGACCCGCGCACGCACCGCTATTCCTCCTCGAAGGGAATTCCGGGCCTGCGTCGTGCCCAGGCTGCCTATTACGCCCGCCGCTTCGGCGTGAAGCTCAATCCCGAGACCCAGGTGGTCGCGACCCTCGGCTCGAAGGAAGGCTTCGCCAACATGGCGCAGGCGATCACTGCGCCGGGCGACGTCATTCTGTGCCCGAACCCTACCTATCCGATCCATGCTTTCGGCTTTCTGATGGCGGGCGGCGTGATCCGTTCGATCTCTGTCGAGCCGGATGACAGCTTCTTTCCGCCGCTGGAGCGGGCGGTGCGTCATTCGATCCCGAAGCCGCTTGCGCTGATCCTCAATTATCCGTCCAACCCGACGGCGCATGTCGCGACGCTGGATTTCTACAAGGAAGTGGTGAGCTTCGCCAGGAAGCATGACATTCTCGTGCTCTCGGACCTTGCCTATTCGGAAATCTACTTCAACGGCGAGCCGCCGCCCTCCGTGCTGCAGGTGCCGGGGGCAATCGATGTCGCTGTGGAATTCACCTCCATGTCGAAGACCTTTTCCATGCCCGGTTGGCGCATGGGCTTTGCGGTCGGCAACGAGCGACTGATCTCGGCATTGACGCGGGTGAAATCCTATCTCGATTACGGCGCCTTCACGCCGATCCAGGTAGCCGCGACCCACGCGCTCAACGGCGACGGCTCCGATATCGCCGAAGTGCGCAATGTCTACAGCCGCCGCCGTGACGTGATGGTGGAAAGCTTTGGCAAGGCCGGTTTCGAGGTTCCGCCGCCGGCCGCCACCATGTTCGCCTGGGCGAAGATCCCGGAGAAGTTCCGCCATCTCGGCTCGCTGGAGTTCTCCAAGCTCCTGGTGGAGAAGGCGAGCGTCGCGGTTGCCCCCGGCATCGGCTTCGGCGAGCAGGGCGACGACTATGTGCGCCTCGCGCTGGTCGAGAACGAGCATCGCATCCGCCAGGCTGCGCGGAACATCAAGAAGTTCCTCTCGACGGCCGACGATACGATGCACAACGTGATTTCGCTCAACGCGCACCGTTGAGGCAATCCATCCAGGCGGCCCGGCCGGGCCGCCGATCTTCCATAGTCAGGAAAAGCAGTATGGCAGACGCCCTCAAAGTCGGCATTGCGGGTCTTGGAACCGTTGGCGCGTCGCTGGTGCGGATCATCCAGAGCCGCGCCAACGAACTCGCCGTCACCTGCGGCAGGGCGATCGAGATCACGGCCGTCAGCGCCCGTGACAAGAGCCGGGATCGCGGCATTGATCTTGCCGGCGTCACATGGTTCGATGCACCCGAAAAGCTGGCCGCCGAAGCCGATATCGACGTCTTCGTGGAACTGATGGGCGGGGCCAGCGGCCCAGCCGATCTTTCGGTTCGCGCCGCACTCGCCCGTGGTCTCCACGTGGTGACGGCCAACAAGGCGCTGCTCGCCCGCTGCGGCGTGGAGCTTGCGGCGATTGCCGAGGAGAAGGGCGCCCTTCTCAATTTCGAAGCGGCGGTCGCAGGCGGCATTCCAGTCATCAAGGCTCTCAGGGAGTCGCTCACCGGCAATACCATCTCGCGCGTCTACGGCATCATGAACGGCACCTGCAACTACATCCTGACGAGGATGGAGAAGGAGGGGCTTTCCTTCAAGGCCTGCCTGGAGGATGCGCAGCGACTGGGCTATGCCGAGGCCGATCCGACCTTCGATATCGAAGGCAACGATACGGCCCACAAGCTTGCGATCCTCACCACGCTCGCCTTCGGCACGCAGATTGCCGCCGACGAAATCTATCTCGAAGGCATCAGCAATATCTCGATCGAGGATATTCATGCGGCCGCCGATCTCGGCTACCGCATCAAGCTGCTTGGCGTGGCTCAGAAGACGGAAGGCGGGATCGAGCAGCGCGTGCATCCGACCATGGTGCCGCATGACAGCGTCATCGCGCAGGTGGACGGCGTCACCAATGCGGTGGCGATCGAATCCGATATTCTCGGCGAGCTTCTGATGGTCGGGCCGGGAGCAGGGGGCAGCGCCACCGCGTCTGCCGTGCTCGGCGATATCGCCGACATCGCCAAGAGCCGTCCGGGCGCACAGCGCGTGCCGGTTCTCGGCACGCCGGCAGCGGCGCTCGCGCCTTACAAGCGCGCACGGATGCGCAGCCACGAGGGCGGCTATTTCATCCGGCTGACCGTGGCAGACCGCACCGGCGTCTTCGCCAGTATCGCCGCCCGCATGGCCGAAAACGCCATTTCGCTGGAATCGATCGTGCAGCGCGCACGGCCGGATGCCGGGACATCGGAGTTCAAGACCATCATCCTCGTGACCCATGCGACGACCGAGGATTCCGTCCGCAAGGCGGTGGCCGCCATCAAGGCGGAAAGCTATCTGATCGGCGAACCGCAGGTAATCCGCATCGAGCGGCCAAAGGCATTCTAGAACCGTCTTCCGAACCGGTTATCAACATCACTATCCACCGCCCGGTGACATGCCGGGCGTTCCGCTTTTGCAGGCGATGCGCTACAAGCGGTGGATGACCAGAATGATTAGCGGACTCCAATCGGCGGCCGAGGCGATCGATCCCGTGCCGCGGGCATTCCTCAACGTCGAGCGCTCCATAAGCGACCAGCGGTGGGTGTCGCGTCTTGACCAGGCGGCGCAGAACCGTGCGCTTGCGATCGCGCAGGTGCATGGCGTTCCCGAACTCGTCGCCCGCGTTCTGGCGGGCCGCGGCGTGGGAATGGACGAGGCGCCGGCCTTTCTCGACCCCACCATACGCTCGCTGATGCCGGAACCCTTTACCCTGACCGATTGCGAGAAGGCAGCCGAACGGCTGGCGGCGGCGGTGAAGGCCGGGGAAAAGGTCGCGATCTTCGGGGATTACGATGTCGACGGTGCGGCTTCCTCGGCGATCCTCTACCGTTTTCTTCGCCATTTCGGCGTTCAGGCCGAGATCTACATTCCCGACCGCATATTCGAGGGTTACGGCCCCAATCCCGCGGCAATTCGCCAGCTGATCGCCAATGGCGCCAGCCTGATCGTCACCGTCGATTGTGGTTCCACGAGCCACGATGCGCTTCATGCGGCCCGGGAGGAAGGCTGCGACCTGGTGGTGCTCGATCATCACCAGCTTGGCCAGGAGCTGCCGCCGTGTCTGGCGCTCGTCAATCCGAACCGGGAGGACGATCTTTCGGGGCAGGGGCATCTGTGCGCAGCGGGTGTCGTGTTCATGGTGCTGGTGGCGACCGCAAGGCTGCTGCGCGAGCGGGGCGACGAACGCGCGCGCACACTGGACCTGCTCGCCTGGCTCGACCTGGTGGCCCTGGCGACCGTTTGCGATGTCGTGCCACTCAAGGGGCTCAATCGCGCCTATGTGGTGAAGGGGCTGATCGCGGCGCGGCATATGGGAAATGCGGGGCTTGCGGCGCTGTTCCGCAAGGCGGGGCTCGGCGGGCCGGTGACGCCCTACCATTTCGGCTTTCTGATAGGGCCGCGCATCAATGCGGGCGGCCGGATCGGCGATGCGGCGCTCGGTAGCCGGCTGCTGACCATGGACGACGCGACCGAGGCGGAAGTAATCGCCGGGCGCCTCGACGAGCTGAACCGGGAACGCCAGGCGATGGAAGCCGCGATGCTGGCGGAAGCGGAAGCCGAGGTGCTGGCGGAATACGGCAAGGGCGAGGGCGCCAGCGTGCTCCTGACGGCGCGCGAGAGCTGGCATCCCGGTATCGTCGGCCTGATCGCCGCGCGGCTGAAGGAAAAATTCAAGCGGCCCGCCTTCGCGATCGCCTTCGATCCTTCGGGCAAGGGCACGGGCTCCGGCCGCTCGATCAACGGGTTCGACATGGGCCGCATGGTTCGTGCGGCCGTGGAGGCGGGGCTTCTCGTTAAGGGCGGTGGCCACGCGATGGCAGCGGGCCTGACGGTGGAACGGAGCAACCTCGGGCGCCTGCGCGCCTTCTTCGAGGAAATGGCGGCGGAAAAGGTGCCGGCGCTGGTGGCCAACCATGTGCTGAAGATAGACGGCGCGCTTTCGGCCTCAGGCGCGACGCTCGACCTCTTCGACCAGATCGAGCAGGCGGGCCCCTTCGGCTCGGGTCATGCCCAACCGGTCTTCGCTATTCCCGCGCATAGGGTGAAGGACGCCCGCATGGTCGGCATCGCGCATGTGAAGGTGACGCTGGAATCGGCCGATGGGACGCGGCTGGACGGCATCGCCTTCCGCGCCGCGGACACGCCGCTCGGCAACCTGCTCCTCAACTCCCGCGGCAACCAGATCCATGTGGCCGGCTGCCTCAGCGCAGACCAGTGGCAGGGCAATCGCCGCATGCAGTTGCGCATTCTCGACGCTTCACCCGCTTTGTGAGCGGAAGACTGGAATTGATTGAATAATCAGGGAAGAGTGGCACGCCCTAGGGGAATCGAACCCCTCTTTCCAGAATGAAAATCTGGCGTCCTAACCGATAGACGAAGGGCGCGTGCAGTGAGCGACCTTATAGAGAGGGCATCGGATTCCCGCAAGCGCAAAAATGCGTTTTTCCCTTCGAGCGTGCAAAAAAATGACGGCGGTAAGCGCCTGCCTTTTCAGAGGTGAAAGGAAAGCGGAAACAGCCGGTTAGGCTTATCACGCCGCCGCTTGAGGTCGGCGGCGTGATCGTACCGCGACTATGATTCCTGTGCGAGCTGCAGCGGAAAGATCCGGTCGTAGGCCCAGTTGAAGACGAAGGCATAGACCACGTAAAAGAGAGCGAAGGACACATCCATCACCAGCGCATGGAGCAGGCTTACGCCGAGATACCAGGCGATGAACGGCATCAGCACGATCAGCAGGCCCACCTCGAAGAGAATCGCATGCAGGATGCGCGTGGCGAGGTTCTTCTCCAGGCTCTTGCCGAGTTTGAGCAGGGCGTGATCGAAGAGAAGGTTGTAAAGATAGTTCCAGCCGGTGGCGAGCGTCGCGCTGACGACGCCGACGATGCCGATATCGTGGGCCGGCATGCTGAATGCCCATGCGCCGAGCGGCACGATGGTCAGAAGGCCAATGATTTCGAAGCTGAGAGCGTGGCGGATGCGATCGCCGGTCGTACGCATTTTTCCCATCCAGTGTACCGGGCCGTCCCGAATGATTTCCCGGATGGGGGAGGTCGTCCTCGCTTGAACCGCCATATAGTGGCTTGCGGCATCCCTCGCAAGACAAGGCAAAAGGCGCCGCGTTCGCTTCAAATGAAGATGCTGCGGAAAGATTACCTTGAGACGTGGTACGCCCAACGGGACTCGAACCCGTGTTACCGCCGTGAGAGGGCGGCGTCCTGACCGCTAGACGATGGGCGCCTGCTGCCGAAAGATCAGCACCATACTACGAAAAACAAGTGATAGGAACGGGGAAGAGTGGCACGCCCTAGGGGAATCGAACCCCTCTTTCCAGAATGAAAATCTGGCGTCCTAACCGATAGACGAAGGGCGCGTGCGCTGCGGTGAGCGCTCTTATAGTGGGGTGATTTCTTTCCCGCAAGCGCCAAAACAGTCTTTTTTGCAAAAAAATGACAGCCTCGAAAAACCGTGGATATCCGGAGGGTAGGCTTGTGAAATCAGCAGCTTAGGGGCTGGCCCTGGGTGTCCGTCCCGCATACCGATGCATTTGTGGCCGGCGAATTCTGCGGCGCGGCGCTGAAGACGCTGCCGGTTGTCGCGCTGATACGCCGAGGCGGCTGGCCAGCCGGCATGGAGGCCGTGTCGGCGGGGTCCGCGTAGGCCGCCGGCGCCTGGCCCGAAAATATGCTGACGCTGCCTGCGCGGATTCCCGTCGGTTGCGTCACGAGCTCGGCAAGCGACGCGGATTGAGAAGCGGCGGCGGGATTTTCAGGCGCCGGCGATGCCGCCGGTTCGTTTGCGACCTGCTGATTCAGCGAGGCGGCGGAGCGAACGTAAGGATCGACATAGCCGTTCGCGGCGGTCTCGCCGCCTTTGGCGAGCATTCCGCGAGCGCCTTGCTGTTTCGTCGCCCCGGCGGAAGAACCGGCGTCGTTTGCGACTTCCGCAGGCCTCTTCGCCGTCATGCAGCCGGAAAGCATGATCGCGGCCAGCCAGAAGGCGCAAATCCTCAGGAGATTGCTGTGAGGAAATGACGGCGTTTTCGACAAGACCTGCCCCACCGAGGTTCTTTCAGCGGCGCTGGTGCCGCGAATCATCTCTTCCAGCATTTCGCGATGGGGCGGGAAGAACAAGGCCGGTGCGGGAGGAAACTCCCGCGCCGGGCGGGATTTCACCAGCTTCCGGTGTTCTGCATGGAAGCCCAGGGTTCAGCGGATGCCAATGCTTCGCCCTTCTGCAGGATTTCGATCGAAATCCCATCGGGCGAGCGGACGAAAGCCATGCGGCCGTCGCGCGGCGGGCGGTTGACGGTGACGCCGTTGTCTATCAGCTTCTGGCAGAAGCCGTAGATGTCGTCGACCTCATAGGCGAGATGGCCGAAATTGCGGCCGCCGGTGTAATCCTCGGTATCCCAGTTATAGGTGAGTTCGACGCAGGGTGCGCCGCCGGCGCGGGCGGCTTCCAGATCTTCGTCCGCCGCCAGGAAGACGAGCGTAAAGCGGCCCTTCTCGTTCTCAGAACGGCGCACTTCCTTGAGGCCGAAAATCGTCGTGTAAAAATGAAGCGACGCATCAAGGTCTTTGACGCGGACCATGGTATGAAGATAGCGCACTGCCGTTCCTCCTTAATACTGAAATACCTCGAGCGATATTGCGCAGCCGCCAGCCTGGAGCAAGCCACCATAGATAGAAGGAGGTGGATAAAGCCAAGACGGGTACTTGCGCTGGATGGTTAGCGAGATGTTAAACTATCCTTCGAGAATCAGCGTACCGTCACATCGTAACGCGTAGTCGAGGGGCCGACAGATATGGCAGACAGGATGTCATCGAAAGGCGTTGCCAATTTCGAGGAGCTCTCCGGCGAGCCGGTCGAACTGCTTGAAATCACCGGCGTGGTAAAGTGGTTCGATGTGGCCAAGGGGTTCGGCTTCATCGTTCCCGACAACGGCATGCAGGATGTCCTGCTGCACGTGACCTGCCTGCGCCGCGACGGTTATCAGACCATACTGGAAGGAACGCGGATTGTCGCGATGATCCAGAAGCGGGAACGGGGCTTTCAGGTCTTCCGTATTCTCTCCATGGATCAATCGACGGCCGTGCACCCCTCGCAGATGCCGCCGGTGCGCACCCATGTTCAGGTCGTGGCCAGCAGCGGGCTGGAACGGGCGCTGGTCAAATGGTTCAATCGGACCAAGGGGTTCGGCTTCCTGACGCGCGGCGAAGGCACCGAGGACATCTTCGTGCACATGGAAACGCTGCGCCGCTTCGGACTGACCGAGCTTAGGCCAGGGCAGGTGGTGCTGGTGCGCTACGGCAATGGCGACAAGGGATTGATGGCGGCGGAAATTCATCCGGACAATCCCAATCCCGCGGGCCGGTCGCACTGATGAACGGATCTCTCATAGTGACGAAAGGCGCCCTCGTGGCGCTTTTTGTGTTTGTGGCCGGCCTTGCCTTCGCGCAACTGAGCTTCGAGCGTGAAGAACTGACGATCGAGACCGCGAGCGGCCGACACGTCTTTTCCGCGGAACTGGCGTTGACGCCGGACCAGCGATCCCAGGGGCTGATGAATCGCGAAAAGATGCCGCTGGATAGTGGCATGCTGTTCGATTTCGGCGTGGCGCGGCCGGTAGCCATGTGGATGAAGAACACGATCCTGCCGCTCGACATGCTCTTCATCCGCAGCGACGGGCGAATCGCGCATATCCATGAGAATGCGGAGCCGTTTTCGGAGAACATCATCGATTCGCATGGGGCGGTGAAATTCGTGCTGGAGCTCAATGCCGGGCGTGTGAAGGCGCTCGGAATCCAGGTTGGTGACCGCGTTACCAGCCGGCGTATCGGCAATCGACACTGAACCTGTTGGCTGCCGGCCGGCAAGTTCATTTTGAAGTTGCGGCACAGAGCCGAACGTTGTATTCGGCAAGCAGCGTCGGAACGGAGTGTAGCGCAGTCTGGTAGCGCATCTGGTTTGGGACCAGAGGGTCGGGAGTTCGAATCTCTCCACTCCGACCACGCTTTAGAGGATGCCGACGGGCTAATCCCTTGATGGAGCGTGTTTAAGGAATGTCTGCCAAGATCTATCGTCCCGCCAAGACCGCCATGCAGTCCGGCAAGGCCAAGACCCATTTATGGGTTCTGGAATTCGATCAGGAGCAGGCACGCCGTATCGATCCCATCCTTGGCTACACCTCTTCCGGCGACATGAAGCAGCAGGTGAGGCTGACATTCGAGACGCGCGAACAGGCGGAAGCCTATGCCAAGCGCGAGGGCATCGAATATCGGGTCATCCTGCCGAAGGAGGCCGCCCGTCAGGTGGTATCCTATACCGACAATTTCCGCTTTAACCGCCTCCAGCCCTGGACGCATTAGCATCCCGCTGCCGGACAGAATGCCAACAGCGGCAGAAGGTTAGGCCCCTTAGCTCAACTGGATAGAGCAGCTGCCTTCTAAGCAGCAGGTCGCAGGTTCGAGTCCTGCAGGGGTCGCCACTTTAGAAATCTATCGCCATAAACGACTGATATTACTTATCTTTTTTCAAGGTGAGGGGCTTTAGGTTTAGGGTGAGGGGATAGGCTGTTCGCCTTTAGTTTCTCTGCCGCCGCCTGAGCTAGTTTCCGCTTGTCGGCGTTTCTCGTGTAGAGTGCAGCCATCGCATCCGAGTTCCAGCCAAATAGGGCCTTTAGCTCGGCATTGCTTCCCCCGGCTTCTGCAAGCCTTTGCGCAACCTGTTTTCTGATGCCGTGCGCTCGGCCGCTCACTCCCGCATCTGCGCAGGCTTTCCCGAACCAATTCCCGAACGATGCTTCACTCTTGAATGGCCGCCCGTGTTTGGGCGTCACTAGATAGGCGAGATGGCCCGTCTGAATTTTTTCCAGAGACGATTCCAGAATAGGGTCGAGTGGGATGAATAACTCTTCTCCGTTCTTTTGGGCACGGATCTCGATTATCCCATTTTTGATATGCTGGGGGCCGACCCTATAAGCATCGCTTCGCCTGAGACCGGTGAATAGCATGATCTCAAGCGCCAGACGTTCTTGCGTCCCGGCGCCGTGCTTTTTGTAGAATGCGATGACATCTTCTGCCGTCCATGGCTTGAAGCCGCTGGACTTCACCTTCGGGCGCTTGACCTCGCGAACTGGATTGATCTTCGCATAGCCTGCATCCACAGCCCATTCGAAAAGATAGCCCATTACCTTCATGAAATTGATGGCGGCGTAGGTGTTTCTGCACGCCGGTCGCGGCCGGCTGCGATCGTCGTTCGATTGATCTGGGAGACGAGGAGCTTTCCGCCGGTCTCACATACCTTTTTCAGGATGTTGCGGCGATTAGCCTGGGTCGACTTTTTCAGGCCCTTGAAGGCGGCGCTTTGCTGGTACTTGTCCACCAACCATTGGAGGGTGTGCTTGCCAGCGGGCTGCTTTTCGATCGATTGCCCTGACATGAGAGCCTTCCAGGCCTCGACAAACTCCTTCGAACCATATTCATCCGGCAGGCGCGTCCGCGGTCCATCACCCACGCGGAAATACCAGACAACCGAACCGTGTCTGGTAACTTGGCGCTGAACATATTGGTAGCGGCGGCGTGGCATGTCCTCCATCAGAGATAGCCACCCGCGCTTTCTTCAATCTGCTTTTCGGTGATTTCCCCGTTATCCCCGTTGATCACAACGGAACCATTCGGCTCGATGCGAATAGTCTTGACCTCGACGCCGGCCTTCTTTACGGCGCGGATCGCGCGGGAAACTGAATCTTCGGTAAAGGCTACGGCGCGGCGTCCCATCAATCCCCGCTTTCCCCGTAATTATCCACAGGCTGGTTATCCACAGGTCTCCGTTCGTTCCAGCTTTCTACCGCTTCCGTTTCCGTCTTGCCGTAGGTGTGCAGGAACCGCTTTCCTTCGCAGGTGCATCTCACTCCATATGCGCCGGTTCTGCGGATGATGGTCGGCTCGCCGCCGCAGAACGGGCAGGGCAAAGGCTTAGCGGTCATGCGACATCTCCAAATCTCAGGCAGAACTCGTCGGCTATGACGCGAGCGGCGTCCTCGTCCCAGGCATAGGAAGGATAGCCGAACGGCAAAAAGCCGGTTTCCATGCCGAAGTCGTGGTAAGCCTGCCTCGCGTGTGGAAGCGCTTCCGCCTCCGAGATGCGCCAGCCATTGGCGATTGCTGCGCAAATGCAGTTGATAAACTGATCTTCGCTCATTCTGCCGAGCCCTCCGTGGTGTCGAGACGGTCGCGCTCGAAAATCTCCTTGCGGCTCAATTCACCGGTGTGGACGCGATAGTGCCAGTCGGACGTGACGCCGATTTCCGCTAGGAGCGCACGGTCTTCCTCGCTACCCATATAACTGGCATACCCAAGGGCAGCGTCTTCGCATTTACCGGCGAGCGACTTGCTGATTTCCTCGCATTGCTCGGATGCCGCCGCCAACCGTTCCTTATCCAGTTTCGAGAGGCCGGCGCTGGTCATGGCGTCTTCCATGTTGCTTTCCCATATGCTGCCGCAGGTGGCGCGGGCAGAAGCACGGAAAGCGCGAGCACCAAGGCGAACCCAGAATAGCGGGCCTCGATCCCCTTCCGCATTCGGCGAGGGTGATGGGGTAGCGCTGTGTGCATCGCCGCACTCGGCAAGCCACGCGGCCAAGCGCGTCATGGCAGCGGTGAAATCATGTTTGGGGGCGCCGTACAGCAGCGCCTTAACCTCGTCTTGGCGAAGCGTGATGCGGTCAGGATTGATCAGGCGTTCCAGCTGGGCGATCTCCTCGTCGGTGAGGTTGATCGTCATGGTTTTGCGGTTACCGCCAGCGCCGATCTCAGGATCGCCTTCGGCTGCTGGGCGCTTTTCGAACCATTCCTTGTCGATCGGCATCTTCATGATTTCACCTTGACTGGTTTGAGCTTGAAGAAATCATCCGCCGCGACCGTCGCGTTGCCGAGGCAACCGGCCAGCGTCATGATGTTCTGATCTGCCGACTTCCCGGAGTAGACCGCGGCGAGGTGAGCTGCGGCTGTCAGCAGCATCATGACGCCTTCGGCCGGGTCTTGGCCGGTTTGTTGGCATATGGCTTTCGTGACAGCCTCTATCGCGAGAACACGGTCGCGCGGATCGGCGGAGATTTTTCCTTTGATCTCAATCTGCACCGGCCGAGCCCTCCGTGGTGGCGAGGGCATCACGGGCAGATGCAAAGTTCTCCGGAGAGAAATGCTGCCGAATGCGATCCTCGTAGGTGCCGACTTGGCCTGGGCTACGGAACTTGGCGAAAGGCTCAAGAGCAGCCTTCATCTTCGCATTTGCTTCGCGCAGCTCGTCCAGGTCGTTGACCAAATCGAAAACGATCTCTGCCGGATCGTCGGCAGGAGACCATCGGTGGTAAGGGCCTGGCATGGAAACGAGGCTGTCGATCCGCTCCATGAGCGAGTTGCCGACGTTCGCCATGTCGATCAGGTTTTCCTCGTTTTGGCAGCCGGTCATTTCCAGCGCGATCTTGAGACTGCCGTCACCGCTCACATGTGCCTGGGGCGGCGGGGAGGTATAGAGCGGCTTGGCTTCGGCCGGCACATCTGGCTTGCGATCGTCGCCCGTGATGAAAAGGCAGCCGGTGGCGTCGTACCAGTACCAGGCGAAGGGGACTGGGGTGGCTACTTCGATCTGGCGTCCGCACTCATCGCGGCCTGTATCTTCCCGAACGCCGCGATCGTATGAATGTCGGTCGGAGGAGTTATCTTCAACGCCCAGCGAAGAAGGGTTGCCGCAAGTATGCGACGTATTGGAACCGTCATTGTCATCTCCCTGTTTGGAACCGCTTTTAGGGTTGATCGATGACCGAGGTACGACGGCGGTATCCCTATAGTCACCGTGCATGTGCTCGAAGACTTTATCATTCTGGCTCATGGCTTTGCCTCGAAGAGTGAACGCGGGGGAAGCTGAGGCTTCGCCTGCCGGCCTTCTGATTTTTCGGATTTGGGGAAACCGGCGCTTTTGATCTTGCCGGCCGGCCGGATCACGCCGCGGGCTTTGTCCCGCTGACGATCTGACTTCCTGATCTGGCGAACGTCGTTGCGGGTCTTGAACTTGTGGCACTGTACGCAGACCGCCATGCAATTATCGAGGCTATTATCGCCTCCGAGCTGGTCGGGAACGTTGTGGTCGAACTGAACACCAAGCGAGAGGTCGCAATTGCAGCGCTGGCCTTCGTTGAAGCCATACCGAGGGCCGGAGGCTTCGCAACGGTAACCCGAGCGCTGCAGGGCTTCCTGTTTCGTCTTCCGGGAGAATTCCGTGCGGCTCATCCTCGCCTCCTGAACAGGCGCCGGAACCATGAAACCTTCGCGCGCTTCGCCGCTTCGACTTCCTTTCGGAGGCGTTCCGTCGTCTCTTCGCGACGGGCGAGGTAGGCGAGGGTGGATGGACGGGCGTTGGGATAGCGCTTGAGGTGATCGTTGATGGTGGTCATGCGTCTGCTCCCTTTGCCTTGGCGATCATTCGCTCAAGCGGTGAGAGGTGGTTTTCGATGGCCTTCGCCTTGAGCGGCGGCAGGCCGAACTTCTCGAGGTAGGCGCGGGAGTGCTTCGCCCAGACCTTCCGGCCCCAGCTTGTCGAGGCGAACTCCCATGGACGAGCGGCACGCAACGCCTTCTTGCGGGCGGCAAGATCAGCGTCGGCAGGAAGCTGGCGGTGAACCTCGCCGATGACGTGAGAGGCGGTTTTCTGCCAGTCGATCATGCCGCGCTCCTCCGCATATCGTCGGGAGTGGTGCCGATCAGCGCCGAGCACCAGTCGAGAACCTTTTCCTTGCTCTCGGCGAATGCCTTCTTGTCCATGGACCGGTAGTCCTGGCTCATGGCGTGGTAGACGGTGACGACGCATTCATCGACGGTCACGATCTGGTAGTCGTCATAGGGCTTGATGACCGATGCCAAGCGCTCGGCTTCTGCCGGCGACTTGCAGACGTGCTGCATCTCGGTCCGGTAGCCGGTACGGATCAGCGCATACTTGCGAAGGTGCTCGTCGGTAGGGAACCAATCAGCGTAGCATTCCGGCAAACTCTGCCAGATATCGTGCAGCATGGCGAAGTAATGGGCGTGGGTTGCACTCGATCGGGGATGGATTTCGTCCAGGGTATAGGACTGACCCACTACGAACCGCTGATCGCACTTCCGTGCCCAATGTTGGTTGGCGGGCTCGAAAGCCTCGCCGGTCCAGATGAAGGGTAGAGGCCGGCTCATGTTCAGCCCGCCATCAATGGGTGTTGGCGAACGGCATTGTCGATATTCGCAGCGCGGGGCTTCGCCTTCTCTTCGAGCATCTTTTTGATTTCAAGAGCATCGCCAGGGTGCCGTGCCCAGAATATCTGGAGACTTGCTCGGTTGGCGTCCTGCCAGCGAGAGACCTTCTCCGGAGGCAGGTCGCGGATGAACTCGGCCACCCGGTCCGCAAGCTGGCCGTCAGGCACGTTTTCCAGCGCGAAGCCGTCTTCCCACCAGATGGTCACGGCATCCTTGCCGCCGATCGCGCGAAGCCGGATTTCCTCGCGCTCTTGATCAACGATTTCGGTGGCGGTCAGATCGAGAACTTTGGCCCGGTCCAACTCGGCTTCGTCGTAAAGGCCGGTGAACTGCTCGGGCCAGCCGGCGCGCAAAGCCTGCATCTCTGCGCATTTCGCGATCATGAGACGTGGCATACGGCACCAGTTGCCGGAATCGTCCAGCGTCTGCTTGCCGGTCTTGTAGTTTTTGCCGGTCTGGTCGCTCGTCGCCCATTCATCCTTGATCGGAGCGAACTCATCCCAAAAGGCCTGACCGGCGACCTCGTACCATTCGCCGCTCTTCGGATCTTGCTTCCACAGGAAGGTGGTAGCCGAAACGATGCCCTGAGGGTTCAGCGGCGACCGAGCATCTTTGTCGATCTCATATACTGGCGGCTTGCTCGCCGGCCGGTAATCGCCGCATCTCTGGGCGATCACGCGTTGGCCGTCGCGGCTGATGATGATCGTCATATTGCGCTTGGCGGCGTTGTTCTTGGAGAAGACCATTGGAATGATCTGCTTCAGGAACGGGTCGAGACCTTTCGCCCTGGCAACTTCCATGAAGAGGTTGAACTCTTCGTCGTTGCAGTCCTTGGCGATCGTCTGCTTGACGAGCGTGAGTTGGCGCGGGGACAGGTCGAATTTGGTGATAGCGTTCATTATCGCCTCCTGACAGAAAGGGAGAGGGTGCCGTTGTCGAGGGTGGCGCCGGGAACGTCTTCGTTCCCCTTGAGGGCTTCGGAGAGCGCCTTTTTGTCGAGCTTCGGTGCTGGACGTTCCTGTTCGATCCAGAAACGGGCCGGAATGTCGGCTTCATTGGTGATGACAAGACCCGGGGCCCGCTTGGTCAGCGAGAGTGTCGCGGTCGGCAGCTTGAGCGAGGTCTGTTCTGTCGTCACGAGTGCCTGCTCGATCAAGGCCCGGATACGCTCTGTGCGATCCTTTTGAGCCTTCTTCCGGGCTTCGAAGACTTTGATCTTCTCATCCAGGCCGGCGATCAGGATTTCGCACTCGTCGATTTCCGACAGCGCCGCGTCGATCGCTTCAAGAAGGTTGGTTTCGCCCTCGATCGTGTCGGCGACGAGTTCGGCATCATCTTCGATGCCATGATCCTTGAGGCCGGAAAGCAAGTTCTTTGCCGCCTCGATCTGGATCAATATCGTGCGTTCAGCATTCACTGCGGTCATCAAACTCTCCCTGCGAATTCGTGCCGCCGGTCCATGTCCCGCAGCTCGTTGATGGTTAGAAGGATTGCCGCTGACACCGCGAACCAAGCCAGGAAGGCGAGGGCTATGCGGGAGCAGGGCGTGAAAAGGGGAACGGTCCGCTTCTGGAACCTGCCAAGATCGACAGCGCGGGACTGACATTCACCGGGAGCGCAGGAGCAGCCGTCAAAGGCTCGGATGGTGCAATCACCCATTGCCTTCCTCCTGTCCTTTGGAGAGGGGGAGGGATTCGGTGCGGCCTTCTGCCTTGGCGATGGCAATCGCGCCTTTTTCACACCAATCCGAGATGGCCTGCCACTCTTTGGCAGGAGGGCCTTCCCGGTCTATGAAATCGCAAAGATGCTTCAGGGCATCCAGAAGATCGGGGGCGGCGGCAATCAGACGGGCGTTGGCCTCATCCATCGCATTGCCGGGCTCGATGTGGACGTTCGCCAGTACACGCATCTTGTTGGCCGTGGTGACGATGTGCCAATTCGGTTCCGTGCTGGGCAGATCGGCATAGTAGATCCAAGGGCCGGGAGTGTGCTTGCTCATGCCGACACCTCCGAGAGGTTGGCACCCCGTACCGGACGGCCTGCATCGACATAGGCGAGGGTGCGCGCCGGGTCGGCGGTGATCTTCTCGACGCGGTATCCGAGTTGATCGGCAAGGCTGGCGAAGGCCGCATGAGCGATCTGCACCTTGTACCGGGCGTCGGCATCGTGACCGGCATCGACAAAGGCCAAGGCAACATCGAGGTTTTTGGAAAGCGAGCGGGCGAACTGCGCCGCGTCGAAAATTTCGGTGGGCTTCATGGCGGTCACTCCGCTGCGATCTTGAAATGATGGGGGATGGGGAACGGGAAGCGGGCGAACACGCCCTTCCATTCCAGTGCCTTGCGCTCTTCGTCGGTGCGGCCGACGAGCTGGTCATTGAAGACGTCCGGCATCAGAGGCGCGACGAGCGGGCCGGTCGCACCGAGCGCCGAGGCTCGCGCCTGCAGCTCATAGACATCCCTGATCTGGCGCAGATAGTTCCAGCCGGTGATGATCTCGCCCTTGCGGTGCTTGCGACGGGCGCGCTCGATGGCTTGCGACAAATCCTGCACGGCAAGACGGAGCGCGTCAGTCGTGCGGTTCATTTGCTCGAAGTGCTGCATTGCCGGTCCTCATCTTGCCGCCGTCCCGTCGGAGCTTCTCTTGCGAGGTGTTCGGGGCGGCTGATGAGATAAAGATTACCGTTTTGGTAAATTATGTCAATTATGAAATTGCCGAAATGGTAATTTTGTTTTCGGCCGAAATGCTGGTCACGTATCCGAGTACCCAGAAAGAGGGAACGGACGCAGTCTCTAAACAAAAGGAGGGAGTGAATCCGTGCGCAATCTCAGCGCGGGCTGAAGGTGAATGACCGGCCCGAGGCGTCCTTTAGCCGGCAACATTTAAAACGATTCGACAGTCAGGCAGATTGCTGCCAATCTAACCTTCAGCACCAAGCCGGATCAATTTCCATGCCGTCAGTTGAAGTGCTCCGCAACGGAGACAAATGGCTCGTTCGAGTAAACGACGGCCTGGTCGATGAGCGCGAATTTCTAATACGGGAAAACGCTCTTGCCTGGGCGAGTGGCCATCGCATGCGCCTTGGCCTCCCGGCAGATCTCATCGCGCTTGATCAAGTGGAGCAACGGGCGGAGCCTCAAACTCATCTCGCTTCCTCCTGACGTCTCGTGTCGATCACCCTTCCTAAGCAGGGTCAGCGGACCCTAGGCAATGCTGTTGCCAAAAAAATACCCCACCGAAAGCCGGCGGGGTAGGTCAGGAGGGGATCTGCGCATGAAAGCAGATCACAAACTTCGCACGCATTCAATTTCGTGACGAGGTCATGTTCCTGGATTTCGGTACGGTGGGGAGCTTTTGCAGTTTAATCGGGGCCTGATGGGAGTAATCGGCATGACACTTAATGTGTCGCATCTCCGTCAATCACTTCATCCTTTGCATCCCGTATGATCTTCAGATCCCGGATCATGCCCGCGGCTTTGAGGAGGGCGGCGCGAACGACATCGGCGTCGGACCTGCCGTCCTTGATCTGGGCATACGCTTCCAGCAGCTCGATCGCGGCATCGTTGATGTAAGCGCTCGCGGGTATGCCGATCTCTACCCGCAAATCGCGAATGGTCCTCACAGCTCTTTGCAGGAGCCGGCATTTCTCATCGTCGCGGAGTTTATTAACCTCGTTGGCGGCGCGCACAAGCTCCACAATGAAGCCGGCGAGCAGGCTCACGCACTTCCCTCTGGCTCATCTCGGTTGAGCTGGTCCGCAAAGTCTAACATCACTGCGGCCATCGACGTGGACTTCTCGCGAGCGGTCCGCGCAGCAAGCATCCGGACGTTCGCCTCGAAGTGTTCCGCACGCATTACGCCAGCCTCTTCGAGCGTTTTGGTCAGCGCCAGCAGGATTGCCGTGGTCGCCGAGTGGATTATAGCCGCCGTTTCAAGCATCTCATCGGGAGTTGTCTCCTGCTTGCTCATTTCAGCGTTTCCTCGTCAAGCTTCCGTTAACCCGAATTCAGCAAATCATAGGCGCTAATCTTCCCCTTCATGTGTCGTACCTCCGTCGAACGCTATTTCCGTCCCTGTATCCAGCACGATATACAGATCCCGGATCATGCCAGCGGCCTCGAGAAAGGCGGATTTCACTTCCTCGTCTGTCCGAATTCCTTTCTCGATCGCCCAGGCTGTTGTCTGCAGATCGATGACCACGTCCCTTGCGGTTTGGTTCTGCGGGATGCCGACGGTTTCCCGCATATCGAGGATCGTTGTCACAGCACGCTCTAGCAGCCGGCGCTTCTCAAAGTCGTCAAGCTTCTCCACCTCGTTAGCCGCTCTCACCAACTCTGCTATGAAATCGGGAACAGTGGGCAATTATTAATCCTCATGAATCAAACGCTTGCACACTTAAGCGTTGTGCGTGGGCTCCGTAGTCTTGAAATGTCTGCGCCCTTTGTTCACTATTAGTTCTGGTTTTTGGTTGGCCGGGCGTAGGGATATTCAGTGGCAATCATTCATAGGATCAGACCCAAGTACAAGACCCGCAACGAGGAGATCGTCGCGGGCCTTTTTGAAGCTGCAGGAGCAGTTGCACCGGCGCCACCGGAAATAGTCATCAAGCGGAAGGCCGCTGAAATCTCGACGCTCATGGCGTTGATTCACGGCGGCGATTGGCGGGTTCAGATTGATCATGAGGACGGCTTGATTGTGATTGCTCGTCGCCGTCAGAGACGAACCCCTTAATTGCCTTGAAGACCTGTGGAAGTTCTTCCTGGTCAACCCCATAGGCCAGCAACGCCGATCTCAGCGCCGCCTCTGGAGATTTTGGATTTTCAGTCACCGGTGGTTGAAAGAGTTGCCAAAGGGGGACATCGAGCGCCTTGGCAATGCGATGAAACCAGTCGAGGTCCAAGCCGCGCTCGCCCGTGAGGAGGCGAGAGACCGTAGCATCCGTGGTCTCCATGCGCTCTGCCAAGTCTTTCTTCTTCAGCCTCTTAATTTCCATCAACTCTTCAATGAAAATCCCAGTCGGCTTCTTGTCGGATTTCGATTTTGCCATGCCGGTAATCTACGTCCGACATCTTTTGCATCGAATGGCCAGATTGGTAATTTTCCATATTGACAGAAATTGCCATATTGGTAATTTACCAGTATGGAAAAGATCAAGCACTGGCGCACTGAGCGCTCCCTCTCCATCGAAGCGGCCGGCGCCCTTGTCGGGGTAAGCGGTGTCCAGTGGCATCGCTACGAGAACGGGACGCGTCGGATTCCTGCGGAGAAAGCGCCTTCGATCTCCAAACTCACCGGCGTGCCTCTTCATGAGATTCGCCCCGATGTGTTCGGCACCGCGGAGAACGCAGCATGAGCGCCGACACCCAACTCAAAGCTTTCATCGATCGCGTTCTCCGCTTGAAGGAAGAGCAGGACACGATCGGCCAGGACATCCGAGACATCTACGGAGAGGCCAAGGCTGCCGGCTACGACAAGACCGTCATGGGCAAGCTCGTGGCTTATCTGCGCAAGGTCGATAAGGCCGGCGCTTCCGAAGTCGAAGAGGCAGAAATGATCTTCGACACGTACCTTGACGCCTATCGGCGCGCGTCTGGTTTTTCGGCGATTAAAGCTGCTCCCTCGCGTGCGCATGCGCATGAGGAAGAATTCGACCCCATCACCGGGGAATTTCTCACCGAACACCAAGCTTCGGACGATGCCCCCATCGTACCCCCTTCGCCTGCAGAGAGCGAAGCCAAGGACATCTCTGCGTCCAGTTATAGCCGGCCCGCAACCTTGGCGGTTCCCGGTGGCGAACACGTCGAACGCAAGTTGCTCTGCGGCGGCTCCGAGTACACCGTCCTCATTGACCCAGAAGATGAGCACCTGCTGGACGAGCGGACTTGGGTTGTCGAGAAGTCCAGGAACACATTCTATGTCCACGCCTCGTATGGTGACCGGCGCGACGACGGCCGACCCATGCTCCATCGGCTGATAATGAATGCCGGTCCTGAGGATGAGATTGACCATCGGAACGGGAATGGCCTCGACGTTCGTAAGGCCAACCTTCGGAAAGCTACGCGACAGCAGAACGCGGCTAACCGCGTGAAGGGAAGCTTCGAGAACGTCACAAGCGAATTTAAAGGCGTTTACCAACGCTCGCCTGGCAGGTGGGTCGCCCAGATTACCGTCAACAACGCAAACCGTCATCTCGGATCTTTCGCAAGCGAGGAAGATGCCGCGCGTTGCTATGACGCTGCCGCTGTTGAGGCATTCGGCGAGTTCGCAAAGGTCAATTTCCCGAGCGGCCAATCGGGGCAAGCCACCACACCAGTTTCCGAGATTGCTCCGGCCTCTCAAGGCGAAGCCGAAGCCACCAGCGTCGAGGGCGTAAATCCGAACGGTGAGCCGCGTAGCCCCGACGCCAACACAGGAGGCGACCATGTAACCGATGACATCCCCACCGCTGCAACGGCCGGTGCGCTCGTCAGGTCTGCACCGGCCAAATCTCCACTCCGTCCTCATTGCCTGAACCCAGGCGAGCAGTGCGGCGGATACGGCACCAAACATTGCCGGTCCTGCACCGCCGCCATGCAGGAGAGGGAGGTGGCATGAGCACTCTCATCACCCAGGACGGCACCGCCATCGTCATCGATCCCGAACTCGGCGCAGTCTCCGCCCGAACTCGGGAAGAGGCAGAAGCCGAAATCCGCCGGCGCAAGGCTTTGCGACAGCGGTCTGACGGCGGGCTCAACATCATTCACCGACATACGGAAATCCAAACGGGGGAAGCAGCATGACACAGTTTCTTTCTGGTGCCTTCGCTGGCGTGTTGGTCGGCGGCTTCGTTGGGTTCGTATCTGCGGCTCTGGTCGCTGCCTACAGGCTGGTGCCGGGAGATCACCGCCAGGACGACGAAGAGCAGGTGGAAGCCCTCATCGCCAGCCGTATCGAAAACGAGATCGTGCAGGGCGCACGTCTCCTGAATTGACGTGGGCGGGGCTGATCACACCCCACGTCAGGGCTGCCGGTCCTTCTC
>NZ_JBHFJG010000023.1:50535-61400 GCF_057559155.1 Rhizobium moroccans
CCGCGGACCGGCAGCCAACACTTTCACCTTCGGGAAGCCACCACGCAGCCTCAACACGACGGCAGCGACGGCATCACCGACAGGCACGAACGGGGCTGGCGGCGACGGCGGATCGCCACCAGCAGCAGAGCCAGACGAAGCGGCGGAATTGGCTCTGCGGAATGGAATAACGGTTGGCCCAGGCGGACCGGAGACGGCGGGCAAGAGCCCGGCAAGGCGCTTCCCGCCGTCTGTTTCATCATCTCTCCGGTGCATCTGAAGGTCTCCTGCAACGAGACCAGTCATCGCACAGGAGACGGACAAGGTGTTGTCAGATCGTGACAAGAAAGTGTCGAGTAAGGACAAGGCTATGAGCGATACAGCACGCGCCCAGCAGCTATTTTTGGAAGCATATCCTGACGTTCGCTATAGCAGCGTCAAGGAACTGTATCGCGATGCGTACAGGTTTCTCTCCAAGCATGTGAACAAGACCTTAACTTATCGCCGCGTTCGGGCGATCCGGGAAGGAAAAGCGCGTCGTATCGACGGCGAAGAACTTGACGCACTGCGTCTGGCCGTAATCGAGGAAGGTCGAAATGAAGCAAGAACACTCCGTGCCCGTCTGGCTTCGCTGGATGAAAAGATTGCCGCTTTTGAGGCGTCTGCGCATCGCGAAACGCTGGCGGGCTCGGGCCACCAAGTGGGCCGATAGGGCGGACTGGATATGTCCGGAATCGAAGGACGGAGGCGAGTGATGCCGCGCAAGATGCTTGTTGCTGACCTTTTGTGTGGTGCTGGCGGTTCGTCCACCGGTGCGCAGCGCGCGCTTTCGGAACTAGGCCTGGAGATGGAGCTCGTCTGCGTCAACCACTGGCCGACGGCGATCGAGACGCACCAGAAGAACCATCCGGAGGCCCGGCACTTCGTCCAGGACATTTCGACGGTCCGGCCGCACATCATCGTGCCGGAGGGATATCTTGACCTCTTGATGGCATCCCCGACCTGCACGCACCATTCCGTGGCGCGCGGCGGCAAACCGACCAGCGATCAGCAGCGGTCCGATCCTTGGCACATCGTTACCTGGCTGACTGAGCTGCGGGTGAAGCGGATCATCATTGAGAACGTCTGGGAGTTCATCGGCTGGGGACCGGTCAACATGAAGACCGGCCGTCCGATCCCTTCAAGGAAGGGTGAGTATTTCCATGCCTGGACCGAGACACTGCGGCGTCTTGGTTTCGAGCTCGAATGGCGCAAGCTGAACGCAGCCGACTACGGCGATGCGACAACCCGCCAGCGGTTCATTCTTATGGGCCGGTCTGATGGCCGAAAAATACATTGGCCCATGCCGACGCATAAGAAGCGGGACGAAGTTACCGCCGACCTTTTCGGTACTGCGAAGCCGTGGCGGCCTGCGCGGGAAATCATCGACTGGAACATCAGGGGCCGTTCGATCTTCAATCGCAAAAAGCCTTTGGCGGCTAAGACGCTGGCCCGCATCTATGCCGGAGCTGTCAAGTTCGGTTGGCCGCAGCCCTATCTCGTAATCCTGCGGAACCACATGTCGGCGCAGGGCATGGACGAGCCATTGCCTAACATCGCGGCCAATGGAATGCACATCGGCATCGCCGAGCCCGTGATCGTATCGCCGCGCCACGGGAAGGAAGGTGCCGGACCTCGTCCTCGCGGCGTTGGTCAACCGCTTCCGACAATCACCGCAGGTGGCAGCCAAATGGCGGTTGCCGAGCCAATCATCATGAACGGCCGGAAGGGCAACAAGGCCGAAGGCGTTTCCGAAGGCCTCATCCCCACGCTCGACACCAAAGGCGGCGTCTGGTTGGCCGAGCCGATGGTGCTTTCGCAACATAACAGCGGCGCTGCGCGCACGGCCGAAGAGCCCTTGCCGACGATCACGACTGGAGGCGCTGCCAATGAAGCCCGACCAGGATGCGCAAGGCCGATGCTGGTCACGGTTGCGCACGGGACTGACCAAAGGGACAAAGACCCATTCAGCCGCCGTTCCCATGACATCAATGATCCCCTTGGCGCGATACATGGAGACGGCAGCGCATATGCCGTAATCGAGCCCTTCGTTCTCTCCCAGGCCTCCGGTGGCTCACCGCGCGGCGTATCGGACCCGATCCCAACCGCGCCAACCGGCGGCGCCCATGCGCTCATTTCTCCCTACTATGGTTCCGGCTCCGGAGAGACTTGCACGAGTGCGGACAAAGACCCCCTGCCGACGGCGACCGCGAAAGCACGCTTCGCAATGGTCGTTCCGGTCACCAACTCCAACGGCGGGGCTGTAGCTCGAGATGTGGAGACCGATCCAGTACCGACGATGACAACCGCGAAGGGCGGAGAGTTCGCGTTCATCGCCGCCCAATTCGGGGAAAGGGAAGGGCAGGCTCCTCGCGTCCACGACATCGATGATCCGACGCCCACGATTGCGGCCACCGGCCACATCAACCTCGTTGAGCCTGGGCCGGAATACGACATCCTCTTCCGCATGCTGGAGCCGCACGAGCTGGCGGCCGCCATGGGCTTCACCACGGATGAATTCACCTACGAGTTTGCCGGCACCAAAACCGAGCAGATCAAGCAAATCGGCAATGCCGTCTCCGTCGCGAAGATGAAAGCCTGCGTGGGCGCGATCATGGCAGACGCGGCCCCGAAGAAGAAGCTCGTTCCCGAGCAAGACTATCTGGAGGCGGCCGAATGACCGACCCCTCCGAAATGATTGCATGGCTCGAAAGCCGTATCGCCAGTGCCAAGACCTGGCTCGAAGACCACGGCCACGGTTCCAAGCGCCCGCGTCCTGAAAACGAGATCGCCACCAAGGAATACGACATCGCCCGGTTCCAGGAGATCAAGGGCGCCTACCTGAAGGCGCTCGCCAAGAGGGAGCGGGCGGCATGACTTCGTTACTGCGGTGCGAGCCGGGTGTCTGCGCTCAAGGTGACCTTGCGATGCTGCTCCCCCATGATCTGAGCCTCGGCGACAACACGCGGTATCTCCGCCCAGTTCTCTTTTGTCGTCAGGTCTTCATTCGAGAGGGCTTCAAGGCGCAGTTCTGCATAGTGAGGCGGCTTACCCCGATCTTCCCAACCTCGTACCGTGAACTTTCGGACCCCGATTGTTTGCAAATCAAAAGTGTCATCGCGCCGCTTGCCGTCGACGAAGATTTCGTTCGGGAACACAATCACGGCGCTATGCGGCGCATCAATGGCATGAACTACGATGGCGCGCCTGTTCCAGTTCACGATTCGGACGACCAGTTGGCGGCTATCTTCCAAGTGCTCCAGCGCGTCGATGGTTGGGGGTGCGTCACCAACGGAAAAAGCCGTCTGCAGGCGCTGCTCTCTAAGCTGAAGGATCAGTGGCACTGCGGCAGCAGCTGCGACCGAAGCGCCCACCCAACCGCTAAGGGCTCCCAGCCATGCCTGAAGATTGCAGTTTTCACTGCTGCACAGTTCCCAGCCATTCCATGCGACGAAGTCAGGCAGGAAGCGCATGACAAAAACGAATGCGGCAAGCGCCAGTACCGAGCAGATCGTAACGCAGTAGTTCTTGTCGCTCAGCATGCATCAACTCCCTCATTCCGCATGTTTAGCTTCGGTAGCTGGTGCGAACTTTGCGAGGGCGGGGGCACGAACGGCAGTAGATTCAACTCTGGAAAACAGAGAGGCCACGGTTGCAGCCTCTCCAACCGGCTAGATCGCTTAGAAGATTACGCGGCCACCGCCGGATTGGCGGTTGACCATCCACGGCCGGACTGCCGGAGCCTTCATGAGGATACCCTTCTTTGCTCCGAAGCTCCGGATCGCGTCACGACCAACGCGCAGCGGCTTCAGGCCGTCCTGGGCCATGTAGCAGGTTCGAAGCGCGGCCTCATGATCGAGGTCTTTATCGTGCTCTGGCCAATCCTCCAGAAAGTCGATGGCATCTTCGACGCAGTTTATCTCTCGAACCAGATCTCGTCGCTCTTTCAAGTAGACGGGTCTGTCGAACATCTTCGCGATCATTTCTACCTCACTGAAAACGTTGGTGATCAACAAGGAAAGCGCTGTGGTTCAGCGCCGGTAATCGATTTGTGGTGCCACGTTTTGCGGTTCAAGAGCCGAGCGGCGGTTGCTGCGATTTCTTTCGAAGGAAAGGCGATCGCATGACCTTTGCCGACGCCTACGCCCTCCATGGTCCAGACACGATCGCCATCAGCGAAGCCCTTGGCATTCCTGAGCACGAGGCCGACCGGCTTATCAATGCGGAGTTGGAGCGCGCCCGTGAAGAGAAGGGCCGAACCTCCCGCAGCGAGTATCTGAGGGAATACCGGAAGGCGAACAAGGAACGCCTGATAGAGCTTCGGAACCGGCACAACGCCCGTATCCGCGCCGAGCTGCGCGAGATCCGCGCCAGGAGGCCGGCATGAAGGAATCCCAAATCCACAAAGCCGTCGTCCAGCACTGGCGCGCTCTCGGCAATCCGGGAACGCTGGTGGCTACGATCCCCAACATGGGGAGCATGGGACAGTACGGACTCACCAAGGGCCTGCCAGACCTGATCATCATTGGTCCGGGCATTCACGGCTATCTCGAGCTCAAGACAGAGGTGGGTAAGCTCACCCAGCCGCAGCGCGAGTTTCAGGCGCTCTGTACCGACCGCGGCATACCGTTCTTCGTTACGCATGGCCGGGACGAGCCGATCAGGCTGCTCGAGCGGCTTGGCATCGTCAGGAGGGCGGCATGAGCGAGCGGCCATTCATGCAGCTCTACGTCTCCGATTTCATCGGTGACACTTTGCACCTGAGCACCGAGCAGATTGGGGCTTACATGCTGCTGCTGATGGCGATGTGGAATGCCGGCGGGAAGCTCCCTGCCGACGAGGCCAAGCTTGCTCGTGTGGCCCGTATGTCGGTGAAGAAATGGAAGGCCATAGCGGATGATCTGATGCCGTTCTTCGAGGTCGACGGTGAGACCATCTGGCATAATCGCCTGACGAAAGAGCTTCAGAAAAGCGAGAGTAAATCTCAATCGAGAAGTGCCGCAGGGGCAGAGGGTGGAAGAGCTAAGGCACTGAAAGATAAAGAGGCGAGGCTGGCAAATGCTATGCCTACGCCACAGCATCTTCCAGATACCATAACCAGACTTCCTTCGGAAGACGCGCGCGCGCCCGAACCTTCTTCCGGGTTTGAACAGTTTTGGGAAATCTACCCCAACAAGGTCGGGGAGCCAGCGGCTCGCTTGGCCTTTTCCAAAGCCCTAAAGCGCGCCAGCCTCGAGGAAATCCTCGCCGGTGCCCGAGCCTATGCGGCCAAGACCGACGATCGCCAGTGGTGCAACCCGGTGAAGTGGCTGTCCGAGGATCGCTGGAAGGACCGTCCCGCCAAGCCTCCCGAGAAGCCACCGCCGAAGGCAAACGGCTTAGCTCATCTGCAGAAACCCAAATCCCGAGAAGAATACATCGCCGCCGAACTGGCGCGTTCCGAAAGGAGCTTCACATGATTGCTTTACCGCCCGAGACCGAGATCATCGGACTGACCAGACGGCAACTCCAGGTGATCGATGGCCTTTCAACCGGCAAGCCTGCCAAGGCCGTCGCCGGCGAACTTAAGCTCACGATCAACCAGGTCACCAACGACGTCCAGCGGGCCATTCACGTGCTCGATGCCGGCAACACTGTCGGCCTCGTTGCGACCGCATTTCGGAAGGGTTGGATCGAATGACCCGGCTCGCTCGCGTAGACCTCTACGCTGTCGCTCCGCTTCTCCCAGGTGACAAGGTCGCCGGCCGCGTAGCGGCGAGGGGAGAGCATTTCGAGTGGTCGCCGCCGAATAAGGACAAGATCCACACGAATGACCCGATCGCGGTCAGACGGCCGACGGTGCAGGAGCTGGGCCAGTCCACGTTCCTAGACCTGAAGGGAACCAAATTCGGCCGCTTCACCGTCCTGGGCATCGCTGCGGACATCGTAACGACCAACGGCGCCAATTGGGTCGTCCGTTGCGTCTGCGGTGCCTACGAGACGCGAAAGGCGAAAACGATCAAGGCTTGGCTGACAGGCGATTGGAAGGGCGAGCACGAGCCCATGTGTGACTGCTGCGGCTACACCAGGCGTCTTCAGATGGGGCGGTACGACCCGAAGAAGGCCGCGGCGGCTGCCGATGCGATCATGGAGGCGGCGCGATGACCGAGCAAGGTTACGTGGGCTTCGACGATATCGAGGCCATCGGGGAGAAGATCGTGGAAATGGCTGATCGTGTGAAGGTCGTCCATGCGGCAATGCCGGGCGCACAGGCCGCTTGGGCTTTCGAGATGGACGGCACCCGGTATCGAGTGGTCGTGACCGTCGAGGGGCCATCTCCTGAAACGAAATCGACTTCAGCATAACCGAGCGGCGGCTCGAATACGAGGGAATGAAAATGGCGGAAACGAATTGGTATGCTGTCCGGACTGTGCCCGGCTCTCAGCGAATGGCGCGTGTGCTGGAGCCGGCGAACGACGAGACGGAAGAGCAGAAGGCCACCCGCGAGCGCCGTAAGGGTGAGAGCATCGTCGAGCGCAATCTCCGGAATGAGGGTATCGACGTCTATATGCCGTCCTTCTGGGCCATCACCCAGCACCAGCGCACAAACAAGATGCGGGAGAAGCGTTTTCCGCTCCTGGTCGGCTATGCCTTCGTGAACATCCACCAGCGCGATTTCGAGAAGGTGAGGGGTGTCGAAGGGGTGATGTGCTTCATGCGCCCGTCACCGGACCGCGGCCCGATCGTGTTCCGGGATACCGACATCGGCAGCCTCATGCTGGCAGACTTCGAAAAGCAGAAGATTTGGGAGCAGGAGCGCGAAGAGCGGCTGATCAAAGCTCAGTCGTACCGGCGCAACGCGCTGAACAAAAAGCTCGGTCTGATATTCCCAAAAGGCAAGCGGAAGAAGATGCCGCTTCGTATTCTGGCGGAAACGGCTATCGACAGTCTGTCACCCGGCAGCCGTCAACATGTTTTAACGATTCTCAATGAATTGAAAGAGATGGACAAGGAGATGGAGGCTTGCCGCCTGAGCGCAAATCACCTATATTCCGCAGCGTGATTTGGGTGTTCAGTCGGACCTTGCCATGAGCAAAGGGAATACTCGACGGCCCAGCGGGGAGATCATCCAACTCCCGCGCCAGCAGAAATGCGCCCATTTTTCAGTTTAACTTGGCAAAGGACAGGGCGACTGGTCGAGACGCATTAGGCACACTATCTAAAACCTGCGAGTCACTTTATAAGCGGAGTGGCGATGGAGGCTGTTGTGGGTGCCGATTGGAAAAAAGCCAAGGCCAAGGCGGCCGAGGTACTAAAGAATTATGGTCTAGCAAATCCGCCTGTGGACCCGGAAGCAATTGCGGAGGCCATGGGCGTCGACGTTGTCTATGCCAACTTTTCCCCCACTTCGAAGGACCGTATTTCGGGTTTCATTCAGTTCGACCCGTTGCGGATAGTCGTGAACAACGACATCAGCCCAAATCGTATGACCTTTACGATTGCTCACGAACTCGCCCACTACCTCCTGCATCGGGAATGGGCGCAATCGAAAGCATACCAAGTTCTGCCGCGTCAGAATGACTACGCCAGAAATAAGCCTCCAGAAGAGCAGGAGGCAGATTGTTTTGCTGCAGAACTCTTAGTACCTGCCGACATGCTCAATCGGTACAGAGAATATGCCAGCCCTCGCGAACTTGCGCGCATTTTCGCGGTGTCAGAAGATGTGATCCTCAACCGCTTCAAGAGCTTGAGGCTTTAGTGATCACACGTGATGAAGCTCTTCGAGATTTAACCGAGCAGCCTTCTAACGAGAGCCTGCCGAAATCCCGTGAAATCGCTAATGCGGATTCCGCGCGTGTCGAAATTGATGGGCGGAAACAGTATTTTGCGTTGCGGAGCGACTGGTCGGGGTACATAGCTTGTTGGATATCGGCCCTGATCATTTTTAACGGTGGGCTCGCCGTCGGCGTTGGCAGTGGTTGGCTTCAATTTGACAACATGCAGTGGTTCATCACTGCCGTGACCGTCGAAACGTTTTTGCAGATTGTTGGGATGGGTTACATCGCAGTGCGCTTCCTATTTTCGCATGAGTAGCGTGCTCACTCGAACGTAAGGAAAGCTGGAAACGCAACCAGCGCCATCGGCCAAGCCGGGAGGTAGCCCGGCATCTCCGCATCAGGAGGAGCGGTGCGTTGTTAGGGCACAAGCACAAAGATTAGCGTCCAAAGCCAAGGGTTGAGCTTTAGGCGGATGGTTATCGCGTCTGCAGCCTTGTGAAACTCAAACAGCATAGGGGCGGGCTCCCTGGTGATTCTAGGGAACCCTACGGACGAATGGTTGTCGTGAACGAACGGCCATTTCGGGTGGGTTCCAACGTTGGACGCCCACTTCCATAAGAACCGAAAAACCAGAAAGACCGTAAAGTGCGGGCAGAGAGAATATACCTCTCTCTGTTGCGCCCAGCAACATCACATTAGCCGCGTCAACAATCAGCGGGGCTTTTTCGTTTCAGGAGCGAGCTGTTCACCGCCTCGTAAGAAGAGCCCGGATTTGTTGAAGCGTGGTTTCGATATCGCCGACCTCAGAACCCAAGGCCTCTACCTTGTTGTCGAGGCCCTTGATGAGGGCGCCAGCGTTCATGTATTCCGTCACGCCGAGAATGGCGCTGCAGCCGGAACAGCACACGGCCATCATTTTGTACCTTCCCCCGGAAGGTGAGATTTCCGACAGCTTTGTCCCGACGTGATTGCAATGTCCACATTTCGCCATTCTAAGCCCCCAAGATTAACCCATGCCCTCACTGAAATTGCATGGCAGGGAGATTATTAAAAATCTAGCTCGATCGAACTCATGTCAGCCTTTCTCAGCAATGCGCTATCAAATGAGTGCTCGCTCGGGATGGTTTTATTCTTGTCTGAAAACCAAATGCAGTCGACCACGTTGCCCCTCACTCCTTGGACCGTCATTGACGGTCCTCCGGACTTTAGCGTAACGACGTCGCCTTTTGTAATTTCGGCCATCTCAACAGCTCCCGTTTGAATTTAACCAAGAGAAATCAAAGTTGAGGCGCCGAGGCAAGAGGGATGCGGCCGCTACCACCAGAAGACTTGATTGACGACACCTCCATCAGGTTCGAGCCTGCACTCGATCTGGTAGATTGGGCCCGGTCAACCTTCATCGATGAGGGCGCCGTCCTCGTGAACGAGGATCACGCTCATCTCCGCTTCGCCTCGATAGGCGCCCTATGGACGAATGTCCCCAATGGGAGACATGGCCGCCGGATCGTCGGTCAGTGTGAGATGGGATTGCCGCCGGCCGGAAAGTGGTCTCGCGCCAGGATCGAGCTTCAGCTACAGCAATGGTTCGGCGACGTGCCAGACTTTCTGCTCACCTTCGATGCTCACTATGCCTCAACCTGCTCAGATGCAGAGTTCTGCGCGCTGGTCGAGCACGAGCTTTATCATGCGGGGCAGGAGCGTGATGCGTTCGGCGCCCCGAAGTTCCGGCGCGATGGCAGGCCGGCGCTCACTATCCGCGGGCACGACGTGGAAGAGTTCGTCGGCGTCGTCCGTCGCTATGGGGCAGATGCCGCCAATGTCCGCGCCCTGGTAGACGCAGCCAACCGGCCGCCGGAGATTTCCCGCGCCAGCATCGGCCATGTATGCGGAACGTGCCAGTTGCGTGTCGCTTAAACCTTGATGGCTTCTTGATAGATCGATGGCAAATCAAAAACTCAGCCGCGAGCAGCAGACCTATGTGGTTCAAGCGCTCGCATGTTTCGATAGCCCGGCGGTCGTCGTCGCTGCACTCAAGAAGGATTTCGGGGTGGCGATCAGCCCGCAGGCTGTCGAATGCTATGACCCCACGAAGAAGGCGGGGCGGAACCTATCGGTGCGCTGGAAGGCCCTCTTCGAGGAAACTCGCAAGACCTTCCTCGAAGACACTGCAACCATTGCCATAAGTCACCGGGCGGTGAGATTGCGCGCTCTCCAGCGCATGGCCGACAAGGCGGAGACCCAGGGCAACATGGTGTTGGCATCTTCGCTGCTGAAGCAGGCGGCCGAGGAAGTCGGCAACGCATATACCAATAAGCGGGAACTGACCGGCCCAGGCGGCGGACCGATCCAGACAGAGAACCGGACATGGCGCGAGGTACTGCGGCAAGAGACGAAGGGCTGATTGCCGCCGCAACCCTAACCAACCCGGCGCTGTTCGACTTCTGGGAAAAGGTATTCTTCGGAGAGAATGACATTGCCGTCCTGCACGGCGGCCGGTCGAGTTCCAAGACGAGGGATGTTGATTTGCACTGAGAGCTGACCCGGGATTTGCGCCGAGAAGTGACCCGCCTTAGGTATCGTCCGTCGTGGTTGGGGTGGTCAAGTTTCTGCGTTTCTCCTTCGTCGCTTTGGGCTCATGGGCCGAACTGTTTTTGAACCGGAAGCTGTCGTTTCCGGTTTCGAGGATGTGGCAATGATGGGTGAGCCGGTCGAGCAGCGCGGTCGTCATCTTGGCATCGCCAAAGACGCTGGCCCATTCGCTGAAGCTCAGGTTGGTGGTGATGATGACGCTCGTGTGCTCGTAGAGCTTGCTCAGCAGATGGAACAGCAGCGCACCGCCTGAAGCACTGAACGGCAGGTAACCCAGCTCGTCCAAGATGACGAGATCGGAGTGTGCCAGGCGGTTGGCGATCTGGCCTGGGCGACCTTGGGACTTCTCCTGCTCAAGCGCGTTGACCAGTTCCACGGTCGAGAAGAACCGAACCCGCTTGTGATGATGCTCGATGGCCTGGACACCGATGGCCGTGGCGATATGCGTCTTGCCCGTGCCGGGACCGCCGACGAGGACGATGTTGTTGGCCTCGTCGAGAA
>NZ_JBHFJG010000024.1:0-13614 GCF_057559155.1 Rhizobium moroccans
CCGACCCTCCCCCTCAAGGGGAGGGTGAACTCCATCACCCTACTTCAACACCGTAAATCCTTCCTTCTCGAAGAAGGGCGCGGCCTTGTCCGATTTCAGATAGTCGAGATAGGCGGCCGCATCCGGGGCCTTCGATTCCGTGAGGACGGCGATCGGATAGATGATCGGCGGATGCGTATTCTCGGGGAAGGTGCCGACGATGGCCACACCGGGATCGGCGGCCGCGTCCGTCTGGTAGACGATGCCGTAGGGCACTTCCCCGCGCGAAACGAGCGCAAGGGCTGCGCGCACGCTCTCGGCGCCGGCGACCTTGCCTTCAACGGCGGACCATGCGCCGAGTTTTTCGAGCGCGGCCTTGCCGTATTTGCCGGCGGGCACGGAATCCGGCGCGCCCATGGCGAGCTTGCCGTCGCCGAGGAGAGCGGAAAGGTCGAAGCCCTGGCCGATCTCGACGGGCTGTGCGCCTTCCCGCGGGGCCACCAGCACGATGCGGTTGCCGAGCAGTTTGGTTTGCGTGTCGGTTTTCACGAGATTCTTGTCGGCGAGATATTTCATCCAGTCGAGGTCGGCGGAGATGAAGATGTCGGCGGGCGCTCCCGATTCGATCTGTTTGGCGAGCGCCGAGCTTGCCGCGTAGGAAACCACCGTTTCCTTGGAGGTTTCGGCCGTCCAGGCGGCATTGCAGGCGTCGAGCGCGTTCTTCATGCTGGCGGCGGCAAAGACGGTGACCTTTTCCTGGGCTTGGGTCGGCGTGCTGAGCGATGCGGTCAGAAAGCCCGCCGTGATGGCCAAGGCGAGCCTGAGACTAAAGCGGCGACTAAAAAACATTGTCCTCTCCTCGATTTATCGAAATATCCATTTGGATATATCGAGGAGGGAGGAAAAGCCAGTGATATATTTCATGGGATATAACGCTGACTTAGTCGTGAATATAATTGGCGGCTCCGGCGGAGGCGCAAGCTTGTTTGACGATCTCTCTGCATACACGATGTCATCCTCGGCCTTGTGCCGAGGATCTGCTCGCCTCTCGCCAAGCCGCCAATGATGCTCAAGTAATTTCAATACAGCGGACGCGGTCAGATGCTCGGGACAGGCCTGAGCATGACGAAAGAGAAGTTAGTGCCGTTTACCAACAATCTTGCGGCTCCTCCCAGGGGAGGAGCCGTGTCCGGCATGGTGATGAGGGTGGTGGCCTAGATATCGCTGGCGGCGTTGGAAAAGATTTCCGCCGCCTGGCTTGCCGTCATGCGCTTGATCTCGGTCTCGTCACGGCGCTTGGCGAAGAGCTCGCTTGACATGATCAGCTCGGCGAGGTCCGCCGGCAGCGACATTAGCACCCGCTGGCCGTCGCGGTGGATGCCCCCGAGTTCGCCGCGCTTGGCGGTGATCATGCCGCCCGCCACCGTATTGTTGGTGTCGGGGTCGATCAGGATGAAGGCGCCGGTGGCGCGGTTCTGCTCATAGGTGTCGAAGACCGCCTGTTCCTCGAAGGAGAGCCGCACCTTGCCGATCGCGTTCATCGAAAGCGTCGAAGCGTGCGGCTGCCATTTGCCGGTGGAAAGTTCCAGCTGCGAGACGGGTTCTACGGAGACGCGCTGGCGGCGCGACCCGCTCTTCAGCCAGTAGCGCTTGCCGGGCTCGATGCCGCCGGGCTGCAGCGAAACGAGCTGCGCCTCGAAATGAAAGCCCGTCATCGGCTGGCCGTCAAGCGAGACGATCACGTCGCCGCGCGAAACATCCACCTGCCGGTCGAGAACGAGCGTGATCGCATCACCCGCGACGGCGGCATTGCGCACCAGATCGAAGGTCACGATCTGCTTGACGTTCGCAACCGTTCCGGAGGGCAGGATCATGACGCTGTCGCCGGGCTTCACCGAGCCGCCGGCCACGGTTCCCTGATAGCCGCGGAAGCTTTCGCCCGGACGCGAGACGCGCTGCACCGGCAGGCGGAAGCCGCCGGCCTGGGCGGAGCGCACGGTCGCAAGCTCCAGCGTCTCGATCAGCGTCGGACCTTCGTACCAGGGCATGGTCGCCCCGGCGGAATAGACGACGCTCTCGCCCTTCAATGCCGACATCGGGATCGCGGTGATCTGGCGAACCCCGAGCGACAGGGCGAACTCGCGGAAATCGTGGGAGATCTTTTCGAAGATCGCCTTGTCGTAGTTCACGAGGTCGATCTTGTTGACCGCCAGCACGAACTGGCGGATGCCCATCAGCGCCGCGATCGTCGCGTGCCGGCGCGTTTGTTCGAGCAGACCGGCGCGTGCATCGGCGAGCAGCACGGCCAGATCGGCGGTCGAGGCGCCGGTGGCCATGTTGCGGGTATATTGCTCGTGGCCGGGCGTATCGGCGACGATGAAGGAGCGCCGGTCGGTCGAGAAGTAGCGATAGGCGACATCGATGGTGATGCCCTGTTCGCGCTCGGCCTGCAGGCCGTCGAGCAGCAGGGCGAAATCCGGCAGGCCGAGATCGTTCTGCTGGCCGGAATCCCTGTGCAGCGTGGCCGCCTGATCTTCCTTCACCGCCTTGGTATCCCACAGCAGCCGGCCGATGAGGGTGGATTTGCCGTCGTCCACGCTGCCGCAGGTGATGAGGCGCAGCGGCCGCGTGTCGCGCCCGGCCTTGACGGGCTCGGCGAAGGGCAGGATGGTGGCGCCAGAGGATGTGCCAGCGGATGCGGAGGTTGCGGTTGCCGTCATCTCAGAAATATCCTTCGCGTTTCTTCTTCTCCATCGAGCCGGACTGGTCGCGGTCGATCGCGCGGCCCTGACGTTCGGAGACGGTGGCGATTTCAAGCTCGGCGATTACCTCTTCGAGATTGGAAGCGGTCGAGCGGATCGCGCCGGTCAGCGGGAAGCAGCCGAGCGTGCGGAAGCGGATCATGCCGTGCTGGATGGTCTCGCCCGGTTGCAGCTCCAGGCGAGGGTCCTCGGCGAGGATCATCATTCCATCGCGCTCCACATAGGGGCGCTCGGCGGCGAAATAGAGCGGCACGATCGGGATGTCCTCGGCCTGGATATAGCGCCAGATATCGACCTCGGTCCAGTTGGAGAGCGGGAAGGCGCGAACGCTCTCGCCCTTGCGGATCATGCCGTTATAGACGTTCCAGAGTTCCGGGCGCTGGTTGCGCGGGTCCCATTTGTGGTCCGGCGTGCGGAAGGAATAGATGCGTTCCTTGGCGCGGGAGGCCTCCTCGTCGCGCCGCGCGCCGCCGAAGGCCGCGTCGTATTGCCCGGCGTCGAGCGCCTGGCGCAGCGCCTCGGTCTTCATGATGTCGGTATAGAATGCCGATCCATGGGTGAAGGGCGTGATACCCTCCGCCTTGCCGCGCGGATTGGTGTGCGCCACGAGGTCGAGGTCGTATTTCTGCGCGATCTCGTCGCGGAACTCGATCATCTCGCGGAACTTCCACGTCGTATCCACGTGGAGAAGCGGGAAGGGCACGCGGCCGGGATAGAAGGCCTTGCGGGCAAGGTGCAGGAGCACCGATGAATCCTTCCCGATGGAATAGAGCATCACCGGCCGTTCGAATTCGGCCGCGACTTCCCGGAAGATGTGGATGGCTTCGTTTTCGAGGGCTTTCAGATGCGGATCGAGAGGCGGTTTGGAAACGGGCGGGTTCTTGATTTCCGTCTCCTGTACTGACGACAGGGGCATTTCGGTCTCCGGGCAGTCTATAACAAACACAAAGGGTTATCGGGTGATCGAGCCGGCATGCGGAATGGCGCTTGCCTCGGCCTCATGCACATGCAGGCCGCACTCGCGCTTCTCGTCGTTCTCCCACCACCAGCGGCCGGCGCGTTCCGGCTCGCCGGGTTTGATGGCGCGGGTACAGGGTTCGCAGCCGATCGAGGGATAGCCGCGCGCGTGCAGCGGATTGACGGGGATCGCCTCGCTCGCCACATGGGCGCGGATCATCTCGATGTCCCAGTCCGCGAGCGGATTGATCTTGATGAGGTTGCGCTCTGCGTCATACTCGGCAAACGGCGTCGAGGCTCGGTTGCCGGACTGGCCGCGGCGAAGTCCGGTGATCCACACCTCCGCGCCTGAAAGCGCTTTTGCGAGCGGCTTCAGCTTGCGCACGTGACAGCAGGCATGGCGCGCTTCGACGCTGTCGTAGAAGCCGTTCATGCCGTATTGCGCAACATAGGCGTCCACATCGTCCTGTTCGGGCGTGAAGCAGCGGATCGTGATGTCGTAGCGTTCCTCCGTCTCGCCGATCAGGTCGACGGTCTCCTTGAACAGGCGGCCGGTTTCCAGCGTCGAGACTTCGATCGGCAGGCGATGCGTCCCGATCGCGGCGGTGATCACCTGGTCCTCGATACCGAGCGAGGTGGTGAAGACCGCGTTGCCGAGTTCGGCGGCAAGCGCCAGCCGGCCGGCCAGGTCGAGCTTTTCGAGTTTGGCGTCGAGCGACGTTGCCAGGACCGGTCCGTCCTGGCGTGCTGCATCGTGAAGCGTCATGGGTCTCGTTCCGTGAGCGATGTCTTGATTATCCGGTTCCGCGCCGCGAAAGACAGAAAAACCCGTTTCATGTCATGGAGATGAGGAGCAAATATCTCTCCAAAGCCGCGACCTGGCAGAAAAGCTGCCGCTTCGCGTGAAAATGCTCGATTTTCAGGTTCCGGAGGCCCGCATCCGTTTGTAATTTTCTGCAATTTGCGGTAAGTCCGGATCATGTCCGCTGGAGACGCCGATTTCGGCGGACCGGCACCCCCCGCAAGCCCTTACAGCCTGCCCGAGGATGCTCGCACGAATTTCCGCAATCGCCATGATTTCGGAAAGATTTGTGCGTTAGGATGATGTTGTTCGCCCTGGCGCGCCTCTTCGGCGCCGCCGGACGCGACGGGAAAACGAGAAGTTGCACGTCGCCGGGGGCGTCCATCCTGCGGCGGCGTGATGGTCCAATGGTTGCGTGATGATATCCCAGAAAGCGAAATACGCGCTGAGAGCGCTCGCCGCTCTTGCGCAGGCAGATCCGGACGAGCCTATGCTGATCTCCCAGATCGCGGTTCAGCAGAGCATCCCGAAAAAATTCCTCGAACAGATACTGCTCGACCTCAAGCGCTCGGGCATCGTTGCCAGCCGGCGCGGCAAGCAGGGCGGCTATCTTCTCTTGAAGCCCGCCGATCGCATCACCTTCGGCGAGGTCCTGCGCCTGGTCGACGGCCCGATCGCGCCGTTGCCTTGTCTCAGCCAGACCGCCTATCGCCGGTGCGAGGATTGCGACGGTGAGCATCTGTGTGAAATCCGCCATGTGTTCGCCCGCGTCGCGGATGCCACGCGCGAGGTGCTGTTCAAGACCACGATCGCCGATGCCATCGAGGGCACGTCGGGCGAGACGCAGGCGCCCGCCCGTGAGCTCCTGACGGCGTGATACACGACATTCCGTTCGGCCCCGGAGGGGCTAGACAGAGTGTCGTCGTCGCCGCATCAGGCCAGTGCAGCCTGCCGCTGCTTCAGCCGCATCACCTTGAAGAAGCCATTTGGAAATACCGGGCGGATTTCCAGCACCTCGAAATCGCCGCGCCGTTCCGCCCAGCCCGCAATCCGCGCAATGCGGAAGGATGAACTCCAGCCGACCCGGTGGACGAGCGGCGCGACCATCTCCTCGATCGCGCCCTGCACGCCGCGCCCGTGGCCGAGCTTGCTGGCGATGATGATCTCGCCGCCCGGCCGCAGCACGCGGGCGCATTCGTCGAGCGTTCGCTCGGGCTCGGGAATGAGCGTGATGACGAAGGGCAGGCAGACGGCGTCGAAGGAATGATCCGGGAAATCGAGCCGATGCGCGTTCATCACACGCAGCGCCTGGACATGGGCCAGCCCGTCGCGGGAGACCTTCTCCCGCGCCTTGGCGATCATGTCTTCGGAAAGATCGATGCCGGTGACGCGGCTTTGTTTGGAATAGTGCGGCAGCACGAGACCGGTGCCGACGCCCACTTCGAGGATATCTTGTCCCGCCGCCGATGCGAGCGTGGCAACCGTCCGGTGTGCGTCGCGGAGAAAGCGCCGGTAGACGCGGTCATAGATCGGGGCCCATCGCTTGTAGACCTCTCGCTGGTGTTCGGCGGTGTTGCGGATGCTGGCCAAGATCGTCCTCCATCGTATCTGCAGCAACTTGCATATGGTATTATCGATTTCCTCCTGCAACCGTTTCATGACTACGGTTTCCGCTGTCGTAATGATGAGGCAGGGCGATTTTGCCTGTCGGATCGTCAATTGTGGCGGGATTGTGTTTTCGCCGGGACGGGTTATCCCGACGCTGTCATTCTGCCGGGCTGTCCGCCGCCGACCGTTTCATTGCTGCACGGACCCGCCGAAGGGAAACAGTTTTGCCTTCTCTCGCTGGCGAATTGACCAACTCGACTAACCCGATAGTCTTTAGGCAGTAACCAATGGAGGGAACCGCCATGTTCAAATTCATGAACGGATTGGGCGCGATCGCACTCGGCCTGTCGCTGACGGTCGGGATTTTCACACCGGCCTATGCCCAGTCACAGCTCCTCAACGTCTCCTATGATCCGACCCGAGAGCTCTACAAGGAGTTCAACGCGGCCTTCGCCGCGCATTGGAAGGCGGAGACAGGCGAGGACGTCACCGTCCAGCAGTCCCACGGCGGCTCCGGCAAGCAGGCTCGCTCCGTCATCGACGGCCTGGAAGCCGATGTCGTGACGCTGGCGCTGGAAAGCGATATCAACGCCATCGCGGAGAACGGCGGCAAGATCAATGCCGACTGGCGCTCTCGCCTGCCGAATAATTCCTCGCCCTATACGTCCACAATCGTCTTCCTCGTCCGCAAGGGCAACCCGAAGGGGATCCATAACTGGGGCGACCTGGTGAAGGACGACGTGCAGATCGTCACGCCGAACCCGAAGACCTCGGGAGGCGCCCGCTGGAACTATCTCGCCGCCTGGGCCTGGGCGAACGAGGAGTACAAGGGCGATCAGGACAAGATCAAGGCCTATATCACCGAGCTCTTCAAGCGCGCTCCGGTGCTCGACAGCGGCGCCCGCGGCTCGACCGTCACCTTCGCCCAGCGCCAGATCGGCGACGTGCTGCTCGCCTGGGAAAACGAGGCCTATCTCGCCGGCGAGGAATTCGGCAAGGATGCGTTCGATATCGTCGTGCCGCCGATCTCCATCCTCGCGGAGCCGCCGGTCGCGGTCGTGGATGCCAATGTGGACGCCAAGGGTACCCGCAAGGTCGCCGAGGCCTATCTCCAGTATCTCTATTCGGACGAGGGCCAGAATATCGCGGCCAAGCACTTCTATCGCCCGTCCAAGCCGGAAGTGGTCGATGGTGAGCTCCTGAAGGCTCTGCCGAACGTCAAGCTCGTCACCATCGACGATCCGATCTTCGGCGGTTGGAAGAAGGCGCAGCCCGAGCATTTCGGCGATGGCGGCATTTTCGACCAGATCTACAAGCCCGCTAACTGATAGAGATGTCCATATGACCGATACCGCTGCCGCCCATCCGGTGCGGTGGCGATTGAAACGGCCGAGCATCATCCCGGGTTTCGGGGTGACGCTCGGCTTTTCGCTCGCCTACCTGTCGCTGATCATTCTCATTCCCATCGCCGGCCTGCTTTGGCGCACCGCCGGGCTCGGCTGGGAAGGCTTTCTCGCGGTCCTGGCCGACCGCCGCACGCAGGATGCACTTTATATATCCTTCGGAACGGCCTTCGTGGCGGCGCTCGTCAATGTCGTCTTCGGCGTCATCGTGGCCTGGGTCCTCACCCGCTATGATTTTCCCGGCCGCCGGCTGATCGATGCCATGGTCGACCTGCCCTTCGCGCTGCCGACGGCGGTGGCCGGCATAGCGCTCGCCGCCCTCTATGCGCCGAACGGCTGGATCGGCTCGCTCTTCATGCCCTTCGGCCTGAGGATCGCCTTCACGCCGCTCGGGATCGTCGTGGCCCTCATCTTCATCGGCCTGCCCTTCGTGGTGCGCACCGTCCAGCCGGTAATGGAAGAGATCGACCGGGAAGTGGAAGAGGCGGCTGCCACGCTTGGCGCCAACCGTTTCCAGACCGTCTTCAAGGTCATCCTGCCGGGGCTCACCCCGGCGATCCTGACCGGTTTCGCGCTCGCCTTCGCCCGTGGGGTCGGGGAATACGGCTCGGTGATCTTCATCGCCGGCAATATCCCTTACGTTTCGGAGATCGCGCCGCTCCTCATCGTCATCCGGCTGGAGGAGTTCAACTATGCCGGCGCGACCGCCGTCGCCACGATCATGCTGCTGATCTCATTCGCGATGCTCTTCTTCATCAATCTGGTTCAGGCCTGGAGCCGCAGGAGGTATGGTCATGGTTGAAGACGTCCGCTCCGCCGAAGCCTATCTCGGCAAGCCATCCGCGTTTCGCAGCCCCGCCGACGAGCGCCCGCTCGCCAAGCTGGCGCTGATCCTGGTCGGGTTGCTGTTCCTCGCCTTCTTTCTCTTCCTGCCGCTGGTCGCGGTCTTCGTGGAAGCCTTCCGCAACGGCTGGGAGGAATATGTTGCGGCGCTGGTCGAGCCGGACGCCGTTTCGGCGATCCGCCTGACGCTGCTCGTTGCGGCGATCGCCGTGCCGCTCAACCTCGTCTTCGGCCTTGCCGCCTCCTGGGCGATCGCCAAGTTCGAGTTCAAGGGCAAGTCCTTCCTCATCACGCTGATCGACCTGCCGTTCTCGGTCTCGCCGGTCATTTCCGGCCTCGTCTATGTGCTGCTGTTCGGCTCCCAGAGCGTGCTCGGTCCCTGGCTGAAGAGCCACGGCATCGAGATCCTGTTCGCCGTGCCGGGCATCGTGCTCGCCACCGTCTTCGTCACTTTCCCCTTCGTGGCGCGCGAGCTCATTCCGCTCATGGAGGATCAGGGCACCGGAGACGAGGAGGCGGCGCTCTCGCTCGGCGCTTCCGGCTGGCAGACCTTCCGGTACGTGACGCTGCCGAACATCAAGTGGGGCCTGCTTTACGGCGTGCTGCTCTGCAACGCCCGCGCCATGGGCGAATTCGGCGCCGTATCGGTCGTCTCCGGCCATATCCGCGGCCTCACCAACACCATGCCGCTGCATGTGGAGATACTCTATAATGAGTACAGCTTCGTTGCGGCTTTCGCGGTGGCCTCGCTGCTTGCGCTGCTTGCGCTGGTCACCCTCGCTCTCAAAACTCTTCTCGAACTTCGGTTCGGTGCCGGCAATGCCGGCGGCAGGCATTGAAAGGTGTAAGTCTCGATGGAAGTTACCATCAGCAATATCCGCAAGGAATTCGAACGTTTTCCGGCGCTGAACGACGTGTCGCTGAAGATCGCCTCGGGCGAGCTGATCGCGCTGCTCGGCCCCTCGGGATCGGGCAAGACGACGCTTCTGCGCCTGATCGCCGGCCTTGATTTTCCGACCGCCGGCCAGATCTTCTTCGGCGAGGAGGACGCCTCCCATCGCACGGTGCAGGAGCGCAATGTCGGGTTCGTTTTCCAGCACTACGCGCTCTTCCGCCACATGACGGTTGCGGAAAATATCGGCTTCGGGCTGAAGGTGCGGCCTTCGGGCAATCGTCCGGCCAGGACGGAAATCCGCCGCCGCGTCTCCGAACTGCTGGAGATGGTGCAGCTTTCCGGTCTGGAGAAGCGCTATCCGAACCAGCTTTCGGGCGGCCAGCGCCAGCGCGTGGCGCTCGCCCGCGCCATGGCGATCGAGCCGCGCATCCTGCTGCTCGACGAGCCCTTCGGCGCTCTGGACGCCAAGGTGCGCAAGGAGCTGCGCCGCTGGCTTCGCGAATTCCACGACCGCACCGGCCATACCACCGTCTTCGTGACCCACGATCAGGAGGAGGCGCTGGAGCTTGCCGACCGCGTCGTGGTCATGAGCCAGGGCAAAATAGAGCAGGTGGGCTCGGCCGACGATGTCTACGACCGGCCGGGTTCGCCCTTCGTCTTCTCCTTTATCGGCGAATCCTCGCAGCTTCCCATCGAGGTCAAGTCCGGGACCGTACTGTTCCAGGGCCAGCCGGTCGGCATTCTGGAATCCCAGGAAGGGGAGGGCGATCTCTTCTTCCGACCGGAGGATGTGGTGCTGGTCGACGCTCCGGATGCGCTGTTCGGCAAGGTTACCGCCTGCCGCCGCCTTGCCGGCACGCGGATCGCCGAGATCGACATCGCCAACGAGGGGCACGCGCCCTATCACGTCGAGGTGGAAGTGCCGCTGCATGCGCCGGTGGCGCTCGGCAGCGAGCTGCGCTTCCGTCCGACACGCTGGAAAGTGTTCTTCAAATAGGTCTTCAAGATTAGGTGAAGCCTATGGTCTTGGCGGCTTCGCTCCACATCTTGGCGTCATTGCATCGTGATAGAGGGAGAACCGCCATGACCCGCGTATCGATCGCCAGCATCCTTGCCGGAGCCGCCGTTGCCGCGGTTCTTGCCGGTACCGCGGCCGCCCACCATGGCTGGGCCTGGGCGGAAGGCGAGCAGACCACGCTGGAAGGCACGATCCAGTCTATTTCCTTCGCCCCGCCCCATCCCTCGCTGCGGGTGGATTCGGAAGGCGTCGTCTGGCAGATCGATCTCGGCAATCCGCGCCAGACCGAGCGTTCAGGCTTCCAGGAAGGTTCGGCCAAGGCGGGCGACCGCATCACCGTTCTCGGCAATCGTTCGAAGGATGAGAACGAAAGGCTGATGAAGGCCGTGCGCATCACCGTCAACGGCAAGAATTTCGACATGTATCCCGAACGCATCCAGACGAACTGAGGCCGGCCCCCATGGAGTGGCTGGCTCCGCTTGCCGAAACCCCGCTTGCCCGGGCGCTCATCGCCTCATCGACCGCCTATCTATTGGTCAATGCCGCGCATATCCTGTCGATCGGCGTGCTGTTCGGCTCGATCCTGGCGCTCGATCTGGCTCTGCTCGGCCTGATGCCTGCGGCCGTCCTGCAGGCGGTCGCGCCCTATCTCTCGCGGCTTGCCGGCGCCGGCGTGGTTCTGGCCATCGTCACCGGCCTCTGTCTCTTCAGCGTGCGGCCGACGGAATACGCCCAGAACCCGGCCTTTCTGGCGAAGCTCGGCCTCATTGCCCTCGGGATCTTGAACGTGGCGGTCGTCCACTTCGGGGCCGCCTGGCGCGGATTGCTTGTGGGCGGCGCACCGACAGCCGCTTTGCGCGTCTCTGCCACGCTTTCGATCCTCATCTGGATCAGCGCGGTAATAGCGGGCCGATGGATCGGTTTTTTGTGAAGCTGGATGTGCAGAAAGGAGTATGATATACATTGCCGATATCATGTATCGGAGTCCTATCAATGCGAACGTTGATTGATATTGGTGAAGCTGATCTTGAGGCACTCGACCGTCTGGCAAGGGAAGAAAACGTGTCGCGCGCGTCCCTTATTCGCGCGGCGGTTCGCGATTACCTCCGGCGAAACGCCAAGGAAAAGCAAGCTGAGGCTTTCGGGCTCTGGGGAGAGGGCGGAATCGACGGCCTGAAATTTCAGGAAGAGATTCGTGGTGAATGGTGAAGGCCCTCTTCGACACGAATATCGTTATCGATTATCTGAATGCCATTCCTGAAGCGCGCGAAGAACTTGCACGATACGATCACAGGTGCATCAGTATCATCACTTGGATGGAGGTACTGATCGGTGCCAAGCCCGAAGTGGCATCGGCAACCCGTGACTTTCTCGACAGCTTTCACATCATAACCATCGATGAAGCCGTTGCCGAGCGCGCCGTACTCCTTCGTCAACGATACAAGGTGAAGCTGCCGGATGCGATCATCTGGGCAAGTGCTGACGTTCATTCCATGCTGCTCGTTACGCGAAACACCAGGGATTTTCCGGCCGACCTCCCAGGTATTCGCATTCCTTACATGCTACATCACTGATCACCGATCGCTCACCGCCGCTCTTGGATTGACCCAGGGCTCCTGGTTGCTGCGGGGTAGGGGCTGCCTGCCGAGAATGTGGTCGGAAGCCTTTTCGCCGGTCATGATCGAGGGGCCGTTGAGATTGCCGTAGGTCACGTGGGGGAAGATCGAACTGTCGGCGACGCGCAAGCCCTCCACCCCGATCACCCGGCATTCGGGATCGACCACGGCTTGTGGGTCGTCGGCGCGGCCCATGCGGCAGGTGCCGCAGGGGTGATAGGCGCTTTCCAGGTGCTCGCGCAGGAAGGCATCGATCTCCTCGTCCGACTGCACCTTTTCGCCCGGCTGGATTTCCGGCCCGCGATATTGATCGAACGCCTTCTGGCTGAAGATCTCGCGGGTCAGCCGCACGCAATGGCGGAATTTCTCCCAGTCCTCCGGATGGCTCATGTAGTTGAAACGCAGCACCGGATCGGCCTTCGGGTCGGGCGAGCGCAACGTCACAGAGCCGCGGGATTTCGACAGGTTATAGCCCACATGCGCCTGGAAGCCGTGGCTCTTCGCGGCGGCCTTGCCGTCGTAGGAAATCGCCACCGGCAGGAAATGATACTGGATGTCCGGCTGTTTCAGCCCGGCTTGGGAGCGCAGGAAGGCGCAGGCCTCGAACTGGTTGGAAGCGCCGAGCCCGCCCTTTGAAAGCAGCCATTGCGCGCCCGCCACGCCCTGCCAGAACCAGGGGAGCCAGGAATAGAGCGAGACCGGCTTGGTGGAGACCTGCTGAAAGTAGAATTCCATATGATCCTGCAGGTTGGCGCCCACACCCGGCCGATCGGCCTTCACCTCTATGCCCATGTCCTTGAGATGCGCGGCCGGGCCAATGCCCGAAAGCATCAAGAGCTTCGGAGAGTTGAATGCGGAGGCCGAAACGATCACCTCGCGGTTGACGCGGATGACCTCGGGACGCCCGCGCCGCTCGATCTCGACGCCGACGGCCCGGCCGTTCTCGATGACGATCCGGTTGGCGAAGCCGTAGACGAGATCGACGTTCGGTCGCTTCAAAGCCGGTTTCAGATAGGCATTGGCGGCGGACCAGCGCCGGCCGTGATAGATGGTCTGCTCCATCAGCCCGAAGCCTTCCTGCTTCGAGCCGTTGTAATCCTCGGTCATCTCGAAACCAGCTTGGCTGCCGGCCTGGATGAAGGCGTGGAAGAGCGGGTTCTTCACCGGCCCGCGCCTCACATGCAGCGGTCCGTCCGTGCCGCGCCAGCCTTCCTCGCCGCCGTGGCTATGCTCCATCCGCTTGAAGTAGGGCAGCACGTCGGCATAGGCCCAGCCGACCGCGCCGAGTTTTTCCCAACGGTTATAGTCCTCCGCATGGCCGCGGACATAGACGAGGCCGTTGATGGACGACGAGCCGCCGATCACCTTGCCGCGCGGTGCGGTGATGCGGCGGTTGTTGAGGTTCGGTTCGGGCTCGGAAAGATAACCCCAGTTGTAGCGCTTCATGCTCATCGGCCAGGCAAGCGCGCCGGGCATCTGGATGAACGGCCCGAAATCCGATCCGCCGGCCTCGATGACGATCACCGAATGCTTGCCGTCTTCCGACAGGCGATAGGCCATGGCGGAGCCCGCCGACCCTGAACCGATGATGACGAAATCTGCCTGCATGAACGAACCTTCAAATTAGCGAGCGGTACGGCAGTCTCTCACCCTCCCCTTGAGGGGGAGGGTCGGCACGAAGTGCCGGGGTGGGGTGAACTTTGAATGCAGCCGCAGGTCACCCCCACCCGC
>NZ_JBHFJG010000024.1:13634-39669 GCF_057559155.1 Rhizobium moroccans
CCCCACCCGCAGCTTCGCTGCGACCTCCCCCCTCAAGGGGGAGGTGATCAATACGGCGCGTCGACCTTGCCCATGCCCACATAGACCGTCTTCAGCTCCGAATAATGCTCCAGCGCCGCAAGCGAGTTTTCCCGCCCGAAGCCGGATTGCTTCGAGCCGCCGAAGGGGATTTCCACCGGGCAGAGATTGTAGGTGTTGATCCAGAGCGTCCCGGCCTGCAGCTGATCCACGACGCGATGCCCTCGCGAAAGATCGGCGGTGAAGACGCCGGCCGAAAGGCCGAATTCGGTCGCGTTGGCGCGGGCGATCACCTCAGCCTCGTCGTCGAAATCGAGCACGCACATCACCGGCCCGAAGATTTCCTCGCGGGCGATCACCATGTCGTCCGTCACATCCGCGAACACGGTCGGCTGCACGTAATAGCCTTCGCCGGTCACATGGTTCGGAATGCCGCCGCCGGTGATCAGCGTCGCACCCTCGGCCTTGCCCTTGTCGATATAGCTCAAGACCTTCTGGCGCTGGTCGAAGGAAACCATCGGCCCGAGCTGCGTCGCCTCGTCCATAGGGTCGCCGATGGTGATCTTTTCCGTCCGCTCCTTGAGGCGCGAGAGGAACTGATCCTTCACTTTGCGGCTCACGAAGACGCGTGTGCCGTTGGAGCAGACCTGGCCGGTGGAATAGAAATTGCCGAGCATGGCGCCGCCGATCGCAGAATCGAGATCGGCATCGTCGAAGACGATCAGCGGCGATTTTCCGCCGAGCTCCATCGTCACATGCTTGAGGCTGCCGGCCGCCGCCGCCGCCACCTTGCGGCCGGTCGGCACCGAGCCCGTCAGCGAAACTTTCGCCACGTCCGGATGGTTGACGAGCAGGGGTCCTGTGTTCCGGTCACCCTGGATCACGTTGAAGAGCCCCTTCGGCAGGCCGGCCTCGATCAGGATTTCGGCGATCTTCAGCGCACCCAGCGGCGTGTTTTCCGACGGCTTGAAGACCATGGCATTGCCGGCCGCGAGCGCCGGTGCACCTTTCCAGCAGGCGATCTGCTGCGGATAGTTCCAGGCGCCGATGCCGACGCAGACGCCGAGCGGCACGCGCTTGGTATAGGCAAAATCGCCGCCGAGCGGGATATAGCTGCCGTTCATGCCGGCGGCGATCACGCCCCCGAAGAATTCGAAACTGTCCGCACCCGAGGTGGGGTCGGCAACGATCGTCTCCTGGATCGGCTTGCCGGTGTCGAGTGTCTCAAGTTCTGAAAGCTCGCGGTTGCGCTCGCGCATGATTTCGGCGGCACGTTTAAGGATGCGGCCGCGCGCCGTGGGGCTTATCGCTGCCCATTCCGGCTGGGCGCGTTTCGCCGCGGCGATCGCCTTTTCGATGATCGCCGGCGTTGCCGCATGCAGGCGCGCGATCACCTCTCCGGTGGCGGGATAGAGGCTTTCGATGACGGTGCCGTCCGTGTCCTCGATATATTCGCCGTCGATGAAATGGCTGGCGATGGGCTGGGCTTTCATCTCATTCGCCTCTCGGATAACGCTTCGATTCCTCGAGATTGTCGAGGTTCATGTGGTTGCGCATATAGCGCTCGGAAGCCTTTTGCAGAGGCTGGTGATCCCAGGGGTAATAGGCGCCGTTCCTGAGCGCTTCGTAGACCACCCAGCGGCGCGCCTGGCTTTCACGCACTGCGGCATCGAAACCCGCCATATCCCATTTGGCGAGGCGCTTTTTCCTGAACCCTTCCAGGATATCGGCAAAGGCCGAATCGCCGGCAAGGTTCGTGAGCTCCTTCGGATCGGCCTCAAGATCGAAAAGCTGTTCGGGGTCCAGTTCGCAATGGATGTATTTCCATTTGCCCTCGCGAATGCAAACGAGCGGCGCGTAAGAGGCTTCGGCCGCATATTCCATCAGCACCGGGCTCGTGCGGACCTGGCCGTTCATTACGGGCTTCAGGCTCTCGCCGTCCGTCCAGGGCTCGATCTCCTCCATGGAAATGCCTGCGAGGTCGCAGAGTGTCGGCGTCACGTCGAGGTTAGAAACGGGTGCCATGTGCAGGGCCGGCGCAATGCCGGGCCCGGCGATCATCAGCGGCACGCGAGCCGAGCCCTCGAAGAAGTTCATTTTGAACCACAGGCCGCGCTCGCCCAGCATGTCGCCGTGGTCGGAGCAGAACAGGATGAAGGTATCCTCCAGCATCCGCGTGCGCGTCAGCGTATCGACGAGCTCGCCCACCTTCTCGTCGAGATAGGAGATGTTGGCGAAATAGGCCCGGCGCGAGCGGCGGATGTCCTCCTCCGTCACGTCGAAATTCTTGTAGTCGCAGGAAAAGATGATCCGCTGAGAATGCGGATTCTGGTTCTCCAGCGGGATTTCACCGACTTCCGGCAGGAGGTGTTCGCAGTCCTCGTAGAGGTCCCAGAACTTCCGGCGCGCCACGTAAGGATCGTGCGGGTGAGTGAAGGAGACGGTGAGACACCATGGCCGGCGGTTCTCGTCGTCGTTCTCGCGCGAAAGCTGGTAGAGCTTCTGGTTGGCGAGGAAGGCGACCTCGTCGTCATATTCCATCTGGTTGGTGATTTCGGCCACGCCTGCGCCCGTCACTGAACCCAGATTGTGATACCACCAGTCGATCCGCTCGCCGGGCTTCCGGTAATCCGGCGTCCAGCCGAAATCCGCCGGATAGATATCGGTCGTCAGCCGCTCCTCGAAGCCGTGGAGCTGGTCCGGCCCCACGAAATGCATCTTGCCGGAAAGTGCGGTGTAATAGCCCGCGCGGCGCAGATGATGCGCATAGGTCGGGATCGACGAGACATATTCGGCCGCATTGTCGTAGACGCGCGTCCGGCTCGGCAGTTGACCGGCCATGAAGGAGGCGCGGGCCGGCGCGCAGAGCGGCGAGGACGTGTAGTTGTTGGAAAACCGTGCCGATCGTGCCGCCAGCGCCTTCATGTGCGGGGCATGCAGCCAGTCCGCAGGCCCGTCCGGGAAAAGTTTCCCGTTGAGCTGATCGACCATGATGATGAGGATGTTCGGCTTGGCCATGGCGGAATCGGTTTCCTGCGAGAGCGGATTACGGCTTCGAGACTGAGTTATTTTCGATTTCGATGTCGATCAAGCGAAGTTTGCGAACCATCCTGTCGCAAAAGCGCGCCGTTGACGTCTGTCGTGCCGGCTCCAGATACTCTGCATGGGCTTGGAAGCCCCTGGGGAAAAGGAGTTTGTCATGACTTTGGGTCTGGATACGCCGTCCGTCGGCACGGTGCGCGACAAGTGGGGCTGGTTTCTCGCTCTTGGAATTCTCCTTCTGGTGTTCGGGATCATCGCCTTCGCCAATCTCTTCGTGGCGACGGTGGCTTCCGTCTTCTACATCGGCATGATGATGCTGATCGGCGGCGCCGCGCAGTTCCTCCACGCCTTCCAATCGAAGGGCGGCTGGCGGGACTGGCTTTACTGGGGTCTGAGCGGCCTGCTTTATACGATCGCCGGCCTGCTCGCCTTCTGGAACCCCGCGCTGACGGCCGTGGTATTCACCTTCTTCATGGCCGTCGCCATGATCGTCGCCGGTGGCTTCCGCATCTGGATCGGCTACCGAATGCGGCCGATGAAGGGCGCCGGCTGGGTCATCGCCGCGGGCATCGTCACGGTGATCGCCGGCCTGGTGATCGCGCTTGGCTGGCCGGTGAACAGCCTTTGGGTTCTCGGTCTCTTCCTGGCAGTCGACCTCATCATGCAGGGTTGGGCGCTGATAGCGCTGGCGCTGGCGGCCCGCGCTAAGGAAGCCTGACCGATAGCTCTGGTTGAGCGAGGCGGAGGAACTCGCCTACGTCATCAAACCTTCATGGAAATATCACTGAAGGGAAAGAGATTTTTGACGAATTGCTGTGAGCTTCGCGCCCGTGTCTTGCGTACCGCGTGGAGTAGTTATGTCGTCCGCCGCAATCCTCGAGCCGGGTGTTCTGAGGCGTTATGCCAATGATCAGCTCGTCACGCTCGCGAAGCTGGTTCTGGAAAACGCCTTCCAGCCGATCGTCGAAATGGGTACGGGTTCGGTCTTCGGCTATGAATCGCTGCTGCGCGGGCATGAGCGGATAGGTTTTTCCTCGCCGCTCGATTTGCTCGACCAGGCGCAGGATGCCGGCCAGCTTCTCCCGCTCGAGCAGATGCTGGCGAACCGGGCGCTTGCCAAGTTCGCCGCGCTGCCGGATTTCTCCTCCGCGACACTCTTTCTCAATCTCGATGTCCGGCTCATCCGCCACGGCGAGTATTTCATCGACAAGCTGCTGCAGAGCCTCCGGAAGTCGGCGATACCGCCATCCTCGGTCTGCTTCGAGTTCTCCGAGCGCTTCGACAACACCAGTGTTCCGGAATTCGCCAATCTGGTGACGCATATGCGCAAGGCGGGCTTCAAGCTCGCGATCGACGATTTCGGCGTCGGCCACGGGGAGATGAAGCTCCTGTGCGATTACCCGGTGGACTATCTCAAGATCGACCGGCACTTCATCGCCGGTATCGACAGGAGCCCCCGCAAGCGGCATCTCGTCAAGAACATCGTCAGCATTGCCCACGTGCTCGGCATAAGGGTGATCGCCGAAGGCATCGAGACCGAGCAGGAATTCGTGGCCTGCCGGGAATATGGCGTCGATCTGGTGCAGGGCTATTTCATCGCCCGGCCGACGACCTTTCCGGCCGAACTGCAGCCTGCCTTTCCCCACCTGGCCGATATCGGCCGTTTGCGCTCCAGCCAGTCGCTCGATGAGATCCTCATCCGCCGCCAGATCGAGAATTTGCCGAGCGTCTACGAAAACGAGAGCATCGACAAGGTGTTCGAACTCTTCCGGAAGAACCCGCGCCAGGCGTTCTTTCCGGTCTTGAACGCCAATGGCGAGCCGCGCGGCGTCATCAACGAATATCACCTGAAGGAATATATCTATCAGCCCTTCGGCCGCGACCTTCTGAAGAACAAGGTCTACGAGCGCACCATCTCGCATTTCGTCGATCCGGCACCGATCATGGGGCTGGATGCCGATGCCGAGGAGCTGATGAGCCTGTTCGCCAGCATGGAAAACAGCGCCTGCGTGATCCTGACGGAAAACATGCGTTATGCCGGCGTGGTCTCCGCCGCTTCGCTCATCAAGGTCATCAACGAAAAGCAGTTGAAGATCGCCCAGGACCAGAACCCGTTGACCGGCCTGCCGGGCAATCGCGCCATCCGCGATTTCATGCAGGAAGCAGGCCGCGACGACGAGGAGACGAGGTTCTTTTGTTATTGCGACTTCGACAATTTCAAACCGTTCAACGATCATTACGGTTTTCACGTGGGCGATCATGCGATCACGCTCTTCGCCGCGCTGATGAAGCGTTATTTCTTCTCCGAAGGCGATTTCCTGGGACATGTCGGCGGCGACGATTTCTTCATCGGCGTGCGCGACTGGACGCGGGACGAACTCACCGAAATCCTGGAACGGCTGCTCAGCGACTTCCACACCGATGTCGCCGAGCTCTATTCGCCGGAGGAGCGGGCGGCCGGCAAGATCCGCGGCCATGATCGGTCGGGCGCGGAGCGCGACTTCCCGCTGCTGCGCTGTTCCATGGGCATACTGGAACTGCCCCAGGGCCTCCTGCTCGACGATGTCGGCCGGATCGGCGCGAAGATCGCGGCCGTGAAGGCGCAGGCCAAGGCGAGCGAGAGCGGGCTGATCTTCGCCACCTTCGGCGAGACAAATTGACCCGCCTGCCGGAAGGCCGTCTTTTTATCCTTCCGTGGGTGGCCTAGGTTGAGGGGTGTCACCGAAAGGAGCCCCCCATGCCGCTTCCCGCCGAAATGCGTTTCATCGATCTGCCGTCCTTCGGAGTGCCGGACGTCATGACCGTCGCCACCGGGCCGGTTCCCAGGCCGCGGCCCGGCGAAATCCTGGTCAGGGTCGAGGCGGCGGGCATCAACCGGCCGGATGTGGCGCAGCGGCAGGGCACCTATCCGCCGCCTAAGGATGCGAGCCCCATTCTCGGCCTCGAAATCGCCGGCGAGGTGGTCGCGCTCGGCGAAGGGGTGAACGGTTTCAAGCCGGGCGACAAGGTCTGCGCGCTCGCCAATGGCGGCGCTTACGCCGAGTATTGCGCAGTTCCGGAGGGCCAGGCTCTCCCATGGCCGAAGGGCTATGATGCGGTTAGGGCCGCCGCGCTGCCGGAAACCTTCTTCACCGTATGGGCAAACCTCTTCCAGATGGCTGCGCTGACGGAAGGCGAAAGCGTGCTTATCCATGGCGGCACGAGTGGCATCGGCACGACGGCGATCCAGCTTGCCAGGGCTTTCGGCGCGACGGTCTATGCGACGGCGGGCTCTGAGGAGAAGTGCGCGGCCTGCGAAAAGCTCGGCGCTGCGCGCGGCATCAACTACAGGACAGAAGATTTCGCCGCCGTCATCAAGGAGGTGACCGGCGGCAAGGGCGTGGATGTGGTGCTGGACATGATCGGCGGCGCCTATTTCGAGAAGAATTTGAGCGTGCTTGCGAAGGACGGTTGCCTGTCGATCATCGCCTTCCTCGGCGGGCCGACGGTGGAAAAGGCGAACCTCACGCCGATCATGGTCAAGCGCCTGACCGTGACGGGCTCGACCATGCGCCCCCGCACGGCGGAGGAAAAGCGCGCCATCCGCGATGATCTGCTATCGGAAGTCTGGCCTATTTTGGAAGAAGGCAGAGTAGCCCCGGTCATCCACACGGTTCTCCCCTTCGACCAGGTCGTGGAGGCCCACCGGCTGATGGAGACGAGCACGCATGTCGGCAAGATCGTGTTGCAGTTCTCTCGATAATCTTGTTTGTATATCGATTTTGATATAAAGTGCGGCGCTTATGAAGTCTCTGGAATTTATGGGAGATGCCTTGGAGCGGTTGCGTGGCTTCCCGGAAGACGCACGCAAGCAGGCCGGCGTCCAGTTGCACAAGATTCAGCTCGGCCTTGATCCGAGCGATTGGAAGCCGATGTCGACGATCGGTCCGGGCGTGCGGGAAATCCGTATTCGGGACGAAGCGGGAGCTTTCCGTGTGGTCTATGTCGCCAGGATCGAGGATGCGATTTACGTGCTGCATGCCTTCCAGAAGAAGACGCAGCAGACTGCCAAGAGAGATCTGGATATCGCCGCCTTACGGCTGCGGCAGATTGATGGAGCGAGATGATGGAACGTCAAAGCTTTGAAAACGTCTGGGATGCGCTCGAAGATACGCCCGCAGAGGCTGCCAACATGTCGATGCGTTCAGCACTCTTGATCGCGGTGGAGCAAAAGGTTCGAAGCTGGGGTGTGACCCAGGCCGAGGCCGCCCGTCGGCTCGGTGTCACTCAGCCTCGTTTGAATGATTTGCTGCGTGGGCGGATTACCAATTTCAGCCTGGATGCCTTGGTGGAGCTGGCGGCCAAAGCCGGACTTTCCGTGCGCCTGAACATCGCCGATGCCGCCTAACCGGTAACTTAATCGCGCGTTTGTTCATATTTCGTGCCTTGCAGACTCGGATATGCGTCCCTAACTTAATCTCATCATCAACGTAACGAAAGGAGGTGATCCAATGTCTAGTGAGATTACGGTTTGCGTAACGGACAGTGGAAAGGTGAAGGTTTCGGCGGGGCAATCCTCGCTCTAAACCCCATCCTCCTTCGGGACGTTTGTAAAACGGCCCGGGTTCGTTCAACCGGACCGAAACTCATGGAAGGGTCGCCTCGCGCGGCCCTTTTCCTTTTCCCGGATCACGCCGGCTTCATTCTCTCAATGATCTTTTCGATCCGCCGCACGCGCGTCTCGGGCCGTTTCGCCTCGGCAACGGCTTCTGCGTCCTCCCGGCGCTGCGTATAGCTCAGGCGCTGCCAGGCATCCTGGCATTCCGCAAGCTGAAGCGCCTCCATCAGCTCGACCGGCGGCTCGACCGTGCGTTCTTCCTGATCAAGCTCGAGCGTCACATGAAGCTCTTTCTCGCCCTTGACGCCCGCCGCCTCGCGATGGCTCTTGCGTAAAGGCAGGCAGAACATTCCGCCCATGGCCGATATCGTGCTGCGATAGGTATAGCCGTTGATCGTCACCTTCACCGGCGCGCGCACCTTGCCGAAGACCGGCTTGGGATCGAACGGCAGGATGATGAAGAAGCCTGGGCCGTCACGCCCAAGAACGGTGGTGAAGCTCTTGCGCATGTCGAGACCTCAAATGCCGATGCGTCCGAGAGCCGGTATCTTTATGCCGGGATTGGCAAAGTCCAGCCCGGCCACGAGGCCGAGGAAATGTACCTCAAAGCCGCTGCGCAGACCGGCGGAAAAGCCGAGAAGCCCGTACATGGTCACGTGCAGATCGCGCCAATCATTGTCGATATGCACGAAGTCCCCGTCGGGCAGGTAGTCGCGTCCGACCGCGTGCGGCGGAAGCACCGCGCCGAGTTCCGGCACCGTGCGCAGCACATGGGCGACGAAGGTATTGGAATTCGGACCCGGCCAGATCGTGTAGCCGCCCGGCTCGGCATAGGGATAGGCGGCGATCGCGCCCTCGATTTTCGGGATCAGCAGTTCCGCTTGCGCGCCCGTCACGGAAGCGACGAGCTGCGGTTGGTTGGAGTACCAATAGGCGTCCGCCGGCCGGTGGTTGCGGCGGATCGGAGATCCCCATCCCACCTTGTCGTAGCGGGTGTAACTCGCGGCTCCCTTTTCCTTGGTCACGATCCAGGCATGGCTCGCGACCGCGCCCTTCAGCCCGCCGGTGGCGGCGGAAAATATGTAGATCGCCGCGTCCTCGCTGGCCGAAGCCTCGGGCAGGATGCCGGCCGAGGACCATCGCGCCTCGCTCCAGCGCGCAGGCCTGTCCTGCATGGCCCACCAGCCGGCGGAGGCGAAGGTCGGCAGCAGGTAGATGATGAAGATGGTGAGAAACAGCCGCTTGACTGATTTCATGCGATACGCCCCGTGCAAGTCCCGTCCGGTTGTTCTATGGAGAAAAGAAAGCAGCAATTTCAGGACCGGACCATGCAAAACCCCGTTACCGTAGAAGTGACCAGAGGCAATGCCGTCGAAAGCCGCCACCGCGGGCTTGGCGTGGTGGTGGATGGCGACGGCAAGGTGGTCTTCTCCTTCGGGGAGGCGGAAGCGGGCGTCTTTCCCCGTTCCGCCTGCAAGGCCATGCAGGCGCTGCCGCTCATCGAAAGCGGTGCGGCGGATGCCTATGGCTTCGGCAACAAAGAGCTTGCGCTTGCCTGCTCCTCGCATTCCGGGGAAGACGAACACGTCGCCACGGCTTCCGCCATGCTTGCCCGCGCCGGCAGGGATGTCGCCGCGCTCGAATGCGGGGCGCATTGGTCCTCGGATCAGGAGACGCTCATCCATCAGGCCCGCACGCTCGAAAGACCCACCGCGCTTCACAACAATTGCTCCGGCAAGCATTCCGGTTTCGTCTGCACCTGCGTCCATTCCGGGATCGAGGTGAAGGGCTATGTCGGCTACGAGCATCCGCTGCAGGCGGAAATCCGCGGCGTCATGGAAGATCTGACGGGCGCGGTCCTCGGTCGGGACAATTGCGGCACGGACGGCTGCTCCATTCCCACCTATGCGGTTCCGCTGAAGGGGCTGGCCCACGGTTTTGCGAAGATGCTGACGGGGCGGGGCCTTGGCCCGGAGCGGGCGAAGGCCTCCCGACGGCTGATGGAGGCCTGCATGGCCGAGCCCTTCTACGTCGCCGGCACCAAGCGGGCCTGCACCAGGCTGATGGAGGTCGCGCCCGGAAAAATCTTCGCCAAGACCGGCGCCGAGGGCGTCTTCGTCGCGGCTCTTCCCGAACAGGGCCTCGCCATGGCCGTCAAATGCGAGGACGGCACCACGCGCGCCGCGGAAGCCATGATCTTCGCGCTGATCGCCCGCTATTTCGAGAAGGGCGACGAGGCTCAGCAGAAGCTTCTGGGCATGGCCAACCGCTCGATGAAGAACTGGAACGGCATCCATGTCGGCGATGTTCGTGTCACCGACGCGCTGTTTGCTTAGGCTTCGATGATTTCAAGTTCGAGGGCACGATAAGGCGCCAGACGCTCTTCGCCCAACCCGCTTTGGACGATCATGCCTGCCAGATCGGAAATCGGCATGATCGTGCAGGGTGAGGAGGCGTCCAGCTTTTAGTCCGTCACCAGCACGAAAGTCTCGGCGGTGCGCGAGGCGATGTGGCGTTTGACTGCCGCTTCCTCCAGATCGCCGGTGGAAAGCCCGCGCGAGGGATGGATGGCGGTGGCGCCCAGGAAGAAGATATCCGGCCGGATCAGGGAAATCTGGCTGATGGGCATCGCCCCGACAGCCACCATGGAATGTTTGTAGAGACGCCCGCCGATCAAAATAACCTCAGCCGTCGGATGATGTTCGAGTTCGGCAGCGATCGTCGGGCTGTGGGTCGCCACCGTGAAGGCGAAGCTGCGGGGTAGCGCACGGGCGATTTCTGCCGTCGACGTTCCGCCGTCGAGAAAGATCAACTGGCCGGGTTTCACCATGCCCGCGGCCGCCGCGCCAAGCTTCCGTTTGACCTCCGACGAAATCACCCGCCGTGCGGAGAGATCCGGCAGGTCCGGCGATATGGGCATCGCCCCGCCATGGACGCGCCGAAGCAGGCCATCGGCGGCCATCTCCCTCAGGTCCCGCCGGATCGTGTCCTCGGAGAGCGAGAATTCTTCCGCGGCCCGCTTTGCGACGACCTGGCCCTCGCGGCGCAGCATGTCGAGAATGAGGTCTTTGCGTTGACTGGTCAGCATATCTTGACTCTGCACGAAACTGCATGAATAAGCATGAATAAGCATGAATAAGCATGAATAAGCATGAATAAGCATGAATATGCCTGAAACTATGCCGAGTGTAAAGGATTTCAGGCAAATTCGTGCAGTTCTGCCATGAGCGCAGATTGGTTTGGAGAAACGAAGATGCTGATCTTGATTGCTGGACCCTATCGTTCGGGCACGGGGGATGACCCGAAGAAGATGGCCGAAAACCTGAAGCGGCTGGAGGCGCCGTCCTACGCGCTGTTTAAGGCCGGCCATGTGCCGATGATCGGAGAATGGGTCGCGCTGCCGGTTTGGCATGCGGCGGGTGGCGTCGAAGTGGGGGATGATCTCTACAATGAGATTTTTCACCCTGTCGCCGGGCGCCTGCTTCAGCTTTGCGAAGGCGTGCTCCGCCTGCCGGGTGAATCCAAGGGGGCCGATAACGACGTCCGCATCGCCACCGAGCGCGGCATCCCGGTCTGGTACCGGCTGGAGGACGTGCCCGGTGTCTTTTGATGCGTCTTTTGATGTGTCTTTTGATGCTTCCGGCAGGCCAAAGCCGTGATAGAAAGGGCATCCTCAAACGGAGGATGCCCAATGTACACGCTGTTCTTTTCGCCGAATTCCTGTTCGCTGGCGAGCGCCATCGCGCTTGCCGAATCCGGACTGCCTTATGAACTGCGGCGCGTGAAGTTCGCCGAAAACGAGCAGCAGTCCGCCGAATATCTGAGGATCAACCCGAAGGGGCGCGTTCCGGCGCTGGCAACGGAAAAGGGCGTGCTGACGGAAAACGTCGCCATCCTCGCCTTCATCGCGCAGGCAGCACCCGAGGCGAAGCTCGCGCCGCTCGACGATCCTTTCGCCTTCGGCAGTATGCAGGCCTTCAACACCTATATTTCCTCGACCGTGCATGTCGCTTATGCGCATCGCAGGCGCGGCTATCGCTGGGCGGACAAGCAGGAATCCTTCGATGACATGGCGGCGAAGATGCCGAAGAACCTGCGCGATTGCTTCACGCTGATCGAGAACGAATATTTCGCTGGCCCCTGGGTCATGGGCGAGAACTACACGGTCGCCGACGCCTATCTCTTCACCATGTCCGATTGGCTGGCTGGAGCGGGCGTCGATATCGCCGAATTTCCGCGTGTCGCCGATCATTACCGGCGCATGAAGGAGCGCCCCGCCGTGCAGCGCACCCTCGCGGAACATCAGGTCGCCTGAGCGAGACTCAGGCGCATTTCCGGGGCGGCGCCCCTAAGTCCAGGTCGGCGTGATAAATGCTCGGGAAGGGCAGGTCAGCCAGTTCCAAGCTGTTCATCGCCTGGATGTCGGGATCCTGGAAGGGGTCTTCACGGTCTTCTTCAGCCCGATCCTCGGCAGCGTGCAGCCATTCTCTCAGGCTCCAGAAAATCTTCAGCGGTTCCATATCGGTCACCTCGCAAATCTCTCGGTATTTGCGAGGATAGAATGCGCTTGGCGGGCGAAAGGTTCAATTGAGTTGTTCAGGAGTTCATTGTAGAAAATCTATATGAACAACCTGAACCTCGTGCATCTGAACGGCCTTCGGGCACTGGAGGTGGTCGGTCGCCTCGGCTCGCTGCATGCGGCGGCCGAAGAGCTCGGCGTTTCGATCGGCGCCGTCAGCCAGCAGGTCATCAAGGCGGAGGCGCAGCTCGGCCAGCTCGTATTCCAGCGTCTGCCCAAGGGCATGCAGCCGACCGAAGCCGCCCGCCCGATGCTCGCTCGGTTGACGGAGGGGTTTCGCTCCCTCTCGGAGGCGGTGGCGATCGGCAGGCGGCGGGATGATACCTTGCTCACCATTTCCGTTGCACCGGTCTTCGCCGCCCGCTTTCTCGTTCACCGTCTTGATCGGTTCTCGGCGCTCCACCCGGGCATTCGCCTGCGCATGGATGCGACCACCAGGCTTGCCGATCTCGGGACGGACGATATCGACCTCGCCATCCGTGTCGGCACGGGGACCTGGCCTGGGGTCGATGCGGAGCTGTTGCGGGAACAGCGGATTTTTCCGGTCTGCACGCCGGCGTTGGCGGAAGGATTGAAGGAGCCGGCCGATATCCTGAAACTGCCGGCCATCATCGATGGTCCCTCCATGTTCACCTGGGAGACCTGGCTTCGCGAGGCCGGGCTTTCGGGCAGGCGGATGGAGACGCGTCACGTCTTCAACGATGCCTCGCTCTGCCTCGACGCCACGGTCGCGGGGCAGGGGGTGATGCTCGCCTGGCACACGCTGGCGGCCTATGCGCTGGAGCAGGGCAGGCTGGTGAAGCCTTTCGCGATAGAGGCCCGCACCGGCATGGGACACTATTTCGTCACCCGCGCCGGCGCGCGCCTGCCGGCGAAGGTGAGGGCTTTCCGCGATTGGCTTCACGCGGAGCTTGCGCCGGAAATCTCCGGCGCGTGAAATCAGGCGGGCTCGGCGAGGCGCTTTTCCCACATTGCCTTGAAGGCCGGCCGGGCCTGGCATTTTTCGAGCCATGCCTTCAGGGCGGGGCGGGTTTCGAAGAGCGGTGCATAACCCTGCGCATAGCGCACGATCTCCGTGACATTGATGTCCGCGACCGTGAAGCGGCCGCCGACCATATAACCGCCGACCTTCAGATGCTCTTCCAATGCGTCGAGAGGCCTTTTCAAACCGCGGGCGCAGACCTCGATATCGGCCTTGCCCTGTTCGGTATCCGGCGCTGAGGATTGTATCTTCAGGGCATTGGTTTCGATGCCCGTGGCGGCAAACAGCGACCATTGGATCATCAGCGCCTCTTCCTCGATGGAGTTCGGCCCGAACTCGCCGCCGTATTTCTTCGCGAGATAGAGGCTGATCGCCAGCGACTCGTGCAGTACGAAGCCGCCGTCATCCATGGAAGGGATCATCGTCATCGGGTTGACCGACCGGAATTCCGGCGACAGCGTGTTGACCGGCGCACCCGGCGCCATCGGGTCCGGCAGGCGATAGGCCTGGATCACCGGCGCATGCCTGAACGGAATGCCCAGTTCCTCCACAAGCCAGAGCGGCCGCGTGGCGCGCGAGCGATAGACCCCATAGATCGTCAGCATTGATTCCCTCCGTGGAAAAGCTTCGGGCGCACGCTATTGCCGCGGGCGGCCGAACGGAAGATCAATCCGCGTTGAGAATTGATGATTTGTCTTGATGGGATTTGCTTCTTCTACGGGTGTGCTCTACCCGGTCCGGTTTCCCTCGATCGTCAGATGACTGAAGCCCGAGGGGCCGGCTGCAAGCTCGCGCGTGGCGGCATCGTGCCAGCGGTAGCCGATCACCGCGCCGTCCAGCACCTCGTCGAACAGATTGCCGGTGATCAGCGCCTTGCCGGCGCCGTCCGCTACCGAGACGGCGCAGCCGACCCTTGCGCGGCGCACGATATTGCCGGTTACGGCAAGGTTGCGCAGAAAAGGTCCCCAGCCGACCAGCATTCCCCATTTCGGCACGTTCTCGATGACATTGGCGGTGACCGCCGTATCGGCCTCGGCGCTGATGCCTATGCCGAAACCCACGCTGTCGTGGATATAGGGTCCGGAAGCCGAGATGTTGCGGATAAGATTGCCCGAGATGATCGCAAGCCGCCCGCCCTCGTTGAAGTTGACGACCGAAATGCCGTTTGCCGCGCCATCAACGAGATTGCCGGTCACCAGCGCGCCCTCGAAGCCGAATTCCGAATAGATCGCCGTTTCGCCCGAGCCGAAGCACTGATTGTTGGCGATCTGCACATTGGAGGCGGCATTGGCCCGGATCGCCGAAAAGGCGGCGTCCGAGACATGGTTGCCGCTCACCATCACATTGTCGGCGCGGTAGATGTTGATCGCATTGCCGTATTGTCCGGTGCCGCCATAAGTCGCGCCGATGCGGAAGAGCCGATTGCCGGAAACCATGGTGCCGTCCACGCCCTTGGTTCGGCGATGAACGAGGATGCCGCCATTGCCGCAATCGAAAACCGTGTTGCCTGCGATCGAAAGCCCGCTGCTCTCCACCGCATAGAGCCCGTATTCGGCCGCACCTGAAATGCTGCAGTTCTCGATCCTTCCGCCGCAGGCTTCGAGCTGGATACCGCTCTTCCGGGAGCCCGCAATCTCGCAATTGCCGAGAAGGACTTGCCTCACGCCGCGCATATGGATGAGCGCGCCTGTCTCTTCACCGAGCGGCTGGTTTCCGCCGTCGATCACGATATTGGAGAACTCGATCCGTGAGGCATTATTGGCGCGGAAGAGATATCCGCCGCCGGAATGGACGATGCGCGAAGCGCCCGCCACGCCGATAATGCGGGCCCCATCCGGCAGGTCGATATTGGAGACTTCGTAATCGCCCGGCGGCAGGAAGAGAGGCACTCTTTCGCGCGCGGCCTTGGCGAGGAGTTCTCCAAGCTTGCGGCTCTGTTCCCCTCCGCCCGGCGTCACGCCATGCTCCCGCGCATCGATGGAACCTCTGAGATCGGTCATGGAAAGACCGGACGACGCGGCGTGCAGCCGGCTTGGAACCGCGCCTGCCGCAACCCCGCCGGCCATCAAGGCCAGTGCCGAGCGTCTCGAAAGCATGTCCCCCGCCATGTTCTCTCCGCAGGATGTCAGTTAAATCAAGAGGCACAGTTTGCGCCCAAGTCGTCTTGTCGAATTTCGCCCAAGCTTCTAGCTCTCCGATCGGTCGCCTGTCGGGTGAACGGCTTCGAAACGGGTGACAAATTTCTCGAAGAGCACGGAAAAGGCTTCGACATCCTCGGCCGGCCAATCCTCGAGCACGTCCATCAGCAGCGATTGCTTGACGGCGCGCACTTCGCTGATCAGGCGCTCCCCGAGTTCGGTCCGCTCGATCAGCGACCGCCGCCCATCCGCTTGGGAAGCCGTGCGGCGGACGACGCCGCGCGCAACCAGCTCCGCCACCATGCGGCTGCCGCGCGAGGGGTCGATGCGCATGGCCTCCGCGATCGCCCCGACGGTCGCCTCGCCGCCGGCCTTGTCGATCCGCTTCATCACGTCGAGCACGTCGAGGTGCGAGACATCGAGCCCCGGCACGGTATTGGCGATGGCGATGCGGCCGATGATGCGGCGGCGGATCAGCAGTCGCATACGCGTCAGCGTATCGCCGATGCGGGCGATCTCTTCCGCTTTGCCGGTCTCGGTTTTCTCTCGTTTCGTCAGGCTCTTGTTCATGGAGCGACCATAGCAAAGCGCGCCGACCGATCAAGACAAGTTGTTGCGCGTGCCAAACATTTGTTATTGACAGTTATATGCTTAAGGCACATGAATTGCGCTCTCACTTCCGGAAAGATATCCATGGACATGAATTATTCGGCGCCGCCGCCGCTCGTCTCCAGCCATGGTCTGCGGCTGGCCGTTTTCCTCTTTCTCATGATGGCGCTGTTCATGGCGACGCTGGATAACCAGATCGTCTCCACCGCGCTTCCCACCATCGTCGGCGATTTCGGCGAGCTGGAACGTTTCGGCTGGGTCGGGTCGGCCTATCTGCTCGCCACGAGCGCGGTGATGCCGGTCTATGGCAAGCTCGGCGATCTCTTCGGCCGCAAATACGTCATGATCGCCGCCGTCCTCATCTTCGTGCTTGGTTCGGTGCTGTGCGGCCTTGCCTGGTCGATGGATTCGCTGATCGCCGCCCGCGTCGTCCAGGGTCTTGGCGGCGGCGGTATCATGGTGTCGATCTTCTCCATCAATGCCGAGCTTTTCGAGCCGCGGGAACGGGCGAGATATCAGAGCTATTCCAGCCTCGTGCTGATGGCTTCGGGAACCGTCGGCCCGACGCTCGGCGGCACGATGAGCGATCTCTTCGGCTGGCGCTCGATCTTCCTCATCAATCTGCCGATCGGCATCATCGTGCTGACCGGTCTTGTGCTCCTTCTTCCCTATCGCCGTCCCGCGCGCCGCCCGAAGATCGATTACGGCGGGGCCATACTGCTTGCCGGCGCGGTGGCGAGCGTCGTGCTCTGGGCCGATTCCGCGCAGATATTCGGCTCGCTGCTCGCCTGGCAGTCGCTCCTCATCATCGGGCTGGGCGCGCTCTGCGCCTTCCTGTGGGTCAAGGTGGAGGCCCGTGTGCCGGAGCCGATCATTCCCCTGAAGCTCTTCCGGGATTCGACCTTCTCGCTATTCCTGGTGATTTCGCTGATGACCGGCGGCGTGGCGATCGGCATGGTGAATTATTTCGCGTTCTTCCTGCAGACGACGACGGGCCTGACGCCCACCACGGCCGGCCTGTTCTTCATCGCCACCACCGGCGGTATCGCGCTCGGCTCCCTGACGGCCGGACGGCTGATCTCGATGACCGGCCGCTACAAGCCCTTCGTCGTCATCGGACTGACGCTCAACATGACAGTGCTGGCGATATTCTCGCAGATCGGCGCCGGTACGCCGCTCACCATCGTAGCCCTTTTGATGCTGCTGCAGGGGCTGGCGATCGGCTTCGGTCAGCAGGCGCCGATCATCGGGGTCCAGAACAGCGCGCCGCGTGCCGATGTCGGCGCGGCCACCGGCGCGGTGACGCTCACCCGCATGGGCGGCGCGGCGATCGCGATCTCCATCTATGGCGCCATCATCGGTTCCCAGGTCGGCCATGCGGCGATCGATCTGCCGGGCGCCGGGCGGCTGGCGGAGATGACGCCCAAGATGATGGCGGAATTGCCGGAGGCGACGCGTCATGCAATCGCCGAGATCTATTCCACCGCCTTCACACCGCTTTTCCTGACCGGGGCCTGTATCGCGGCGATCGGCCTTGCCGCGGCGCTTGCGCTGAAACCGGTCCGGCTGCCGCCGGCAACCGCCGGGAGCCGTTGATCGGTTCGCAACGGCCTGAAAACAAAGGGATAGAGCGTTTCCGTGGCTTGGAGAAAGACGGAAACGCTCTATCTTGAGCCGCATGAAACCCGAGGCGCTGCTCCACCCCACTCCGGCCGGGCTCTTCTGCCCCATCGGCCGCTTCCATGTCGATCCGGTGCGCCCCGTCGAGCGGGCGCTCGTCACGCACGGCCATTCGGATCACGCCCGCGCCGGCCACGGCAAGGTGCTGGCGACCCGCCAGACGCTTGACATCATGCGGCTGCGCTATGGGGAAGGCTTTGCAGGCGCGGAGCAGGCGGTTTCCTTCGGAGAGGAGATCGATATCGACGGCGTGCGGGTGAGCTTCCATCCCGCCGGCCATGTGCTCGGCTCGGCCCAGATCGTCGTTGAACGGGAAGGGCTCCGGATCGTCGTCTCGGGGGATTACAAGCGCGGCATCGATCCCACCTGCGCTCCCTTCGAGCCGATCGCCTGCGACGTCTTCATCACCGAGGCGACCTTCGGCCTGCCGGTCTTCCACCATCCCGATCCGAGGGAAGAGATCGGCAAGCTCTTCACCTCGCTCAGACAGTTTCCCGAACGCAGCCACCTCGTCGGCGCCTATGCGCTCGGCAAGGCGCAGCGCGTCATTCGGCTGATCCGCGATTGCGGCTATCACGAACCGATCTTCATCCACGGCGCACTGGCGAGGCTCTGCGAATATTATCAGCGGGAGGGCATCGATCTCGGCGATATCCGCCCCGCCACCATAGAGGGCAGCAGCCCGGAGACCTTCCGGGGCTCCGTCATCGTCGGTCCGCCTTCGGCTTTTCAGGATCGCTGGGCGCGCCGCTTCAACGAGCCGCTCGTCGCCTTTGCCTCCGGCTGGATGATGGTGCGCCAGCGCGCCAAACAGGGCGGCGTCGAACTACCGCTGGTGATCTCCGATCATTGCGACTGGCCGGAGCTTCTGTCGACCATCAAGGAGATCGAGCCTTCCGAGGTCTGGGTCACCCACGGGCGCGAGGAGGCGCTGGTACGCTGGTGCGAACTCCAGGGCATTCCCGCCCGCCCGCTGCATCTGGTGGGCTATGAGGACGAGGGGGATTGATGGTGATCTCCTTCCGCTCGCTGAAGATGAAAACCCCTCCCCAACCCGACCGGGGTCGAGCCTCTTGTCTCGACCCGTCCTTGCGGACCCCCACAAGGGGGAGGGGCTTTGGTGCCTCGCTCACCCGTCCAAAGAGAGGTGACCTGCGGTGTTCGGCTTCGAGGGACCGGCAAGGCATGCCGCGAGTCCTCTCCCCCCTTGTGGGGGAGATGGCCGGCAGGCCAGAGGGGAACTTTGCGGAGCGGGCGTCATGAAAGCCTTCGCGACTCTCCTCGACCGCCTCGTCCTCACCCCATCGCGCAACGGCAAGCTGAAGCTGCTTGCCGATTATTTCCGCGACACGCCCGATCCCGATCGCGGCTATGGCCTTGCGGCGCTTGCCGGCGCGCTCGACTTGAAGAACGTCAAGCCGGCCATGCTGCGCGATCTCGTGCTGGAGCGCATGGACCCGGTCCTCTTCCAGTATTCCTACGACTATGTGGGAGATTTGGCCGAAACCATATCTCTCGTCTGGGATGCCGAAGGAAAGGACGACACAACGGACGAGGAGCAGCCGCATCTCGGCGAGGTGGTGACGAAAATGAACGCGCTCGGCCGCCTTGAGGTGCGCTCGGCGGTCCGCGATCTTCTCGGAAGGCTCGATCCGTCGAGCCGCTTCGCCTTCCTGAAGCTCGTCACGGGGGCTTTGCGCATCGGCGTCTCGGCCCGCCTCGCCAAGCAGGCGCTCTCCGATATGAGCGGTAAGGATGTGACCGAGATCGAGACGCTCTGGCACGGCCTCGTGCCGCCCTATGAGCCGCTCTTCGCCTGGCTGGAGGGCAGGGCGGAAAAGCCGGTGCTGGCCACGCCCGCGATCTTCCATTCCGTCATGCTCGCCAATCCGGTGGAGGAGGGCGATCTCGAAAAGCTCGATCCGGCAGACTACGCCGCCGAATGGAAATGGGATGGCATCCGCGTGCAGATGTCGAGCTATGGCGGCACGCGCAAGCTCTATTCCCGTTCGGGCGACGATATCTCCGGCGCTTTCCCGGATATCATCGATGCCATCAGCTTCGAGGGCGTCATCGATGGCGAGCTGCTGGTCGGCGGCACGATGCGTTCCAACAGCCCGACCCGCACCTTCTCCGATCTGCAGCAGCGGCTGAACCGCAAGACGGTCACAACGAAAATGCTGGAGGAATACCCGGCCTTCGTAAGGGCTTACGACCTGCTCTTCGAAGGCGACTTGGATATCCGCGCCGAGGGTTTCCTAGAGCGCCGGCGGCGGCTTTCGGATGTCATCGACAGGGCGCCGCATGATCGGTTCGATCTGTCCGATCTCGTGGCCTTCTCCACCTGGGATGAGCTGGACCGCCTGCGCCGCACGCCGCCCGATCCGGTGATCGAAGGCGTGATGATCAAGAAAAAGGACAGCCCCTATCAGGCCGGCCGCCTGAAAGGCCCTTGGTTCAAGTGGAAGCGTGATCCCTACAATATCGATGCGGTGATGCTCTATGCGCAGCGCGGCCATGGCAAGCGGTCGAGCTATTATTCCGATTTCACCTTCGGCGTATGGGCCGAAACGCCGGACGGCGAGGAGCTGGTGCCGGTCGGCAAGGCCTATTTCGGTTTTACCGATGCGGAACTGGAAGTGCTCGACAAGTTCGTGCGCGACAACACCGTCGATCGGTTCGGCCCCGTCCGTGCGGTCCGGGCAGAACCGGATTTCGGCTTCGTGCTGGAAGTCGCCTTCGAGGGCATCAACCGCTCCACGCGCCACAAGTCGGGGGTTGCCATGCGGTTTCCCCGGATTGCGCGCCTGCGGGCCGATAAGCTGCCGCGTGATGCCGACCGGCTTTCGACGCTGACCGCCATGGTGGAGGCGAAGGGAGGTTAATCCTCCCGGAATATCAGCGATTGGTGAACGGCGGAGCCGGCGATATTGCCGTCCGCCACGGCGATCGCGACCGATCCTGCGGGGCGCGTGGCATCGCCGCAGGCGAAGACGCCGGAAACGGTGGTTTCCTTGGTCTGGCCTGTTCTGATGAAGCGGAGAAGCGGGGATTCCTCGAATTCGCAGCCGAGCTGTTCGGCAAGCCCGCTTGCCATGCGCGACCGCGGCAATACGAAAAGGCCGGCGAAGGAGGCGGTCCTTCCGTCCGTGAAGTGGATGTCGGCCTCGCCGGTAATCTTCTCGATCTGCGCTTCCTCGATCCTGACACCCCGGCGAGCAAGTTGCGCGCGCTGCTCCTCGTCGGGCGTGAAGCTGCCGTTGAGCATGAAGGTGGTCGGCCCCCAGTCCGGCAGCATCATCGCGTGATGCATGGAAATGTCCGAGACGGCGATCACGCCGACATTCCCCCGGTTCAGCTCATAGCCGTGGCAATAGGGGCAGTGGAAGACGGAGCGGCCCCAGCGCTCCTCAAGACCTGAAATGTCCGGCAGCGTGTCGATCACACCCGCCGCCAGGACGAGCCGCCGCGCCGAAATCCGCCGGCCGTCACCCGTTTTGACGGAAAATCCGGAACCGGCTTTTTCCGCCTTCTCGGCCCGCCCATCCAGCCATTCGACCGTCTCGTAGTGCCGAAGCTGCGCGCGGGCGTCCGCCACGATGTCCTGCGGCGGGCGTCCGTCCTGTCCGAGAAAGCCGTGGGAGTGCGCGGCGAACCGGTTGCGGCGAAGGCCCTCGTCGATGATGAGAGTTCGCCTGCGGGCGCGACCGAGCTGGAGTGCGGCGGAAAGGCCGGCAAAGCTGCCGCCCACGATGATGGCGTCATACATCTGGAAACTCCTTTATCTCGATACAACATAAGTTACATGATTTCGGCTCGTCAACAGGTTTGTAACTTTTGTTGTTGCGTAAGGCTCGTTCCTGTAGGATGGGTTCGATGGATCGAGAAGGATGAAGACCGAAGATGCGACAGGATAGCCGGCTTTCCCGCATGCTGCATGTGCTGATCCATATGGACCGGCACGAGGGTTCGGCGACGTCCGAAGTGATCGCCGGCATGTTGAACGCCAATCCGGTGGTGATCCGCCGCACCATGGCGGGGCTTCGGGAGAAGGGCTATGTCCGCTCGGAGAAGGGCCATGGCGGCGGCTGGACTCTCAACCGTCCGCTGGAGGAGCTGACCCTGCTCGACGTCTACCGGGCGATCGGCGAGCCGCCGGTCTTTGCCGTCGGGCCGGCCTGCGACCAGCCGGAATGCCTTGTCGAGCAGGCGGTCAACGCGGCGCTGGAGGATGCGCTTGCCGAAGCCGAAAAGCTGCTTCTAGAGCGTCTCGGTCATGTGACGCTTGCCGATCTCGCCCGCGATTTCGACGAGCGGATGGCAAAGGTCCGCAGCTCTGGCCACGAGGGCGCGCGGTGCCGCGAAGGGAAGAGTGCGACGGCGTAGCTGGATTGCGCTCGCTCATGGCGTCCAGATGAGGGTCATGCTCTGAACGAGCGCCGGACCATGTGGCGGCTAGGGCAACCCATCGCGCCTCACCACCGGGAATCGCGGCGTATCGCACCTGCAAACGCAATAAGAGCACGCTGCCTCTGATTTGATTCGTCATAGCTGGGCAGGTGAACAGGCTCGTAACGTCTCGGACCTTGGGACATTCTGTGCCTGCGTGGCCGGCCCATTGGCGTAAGTTGCAGGTCGTTGTTGTAATAGGGAGGCGGTTCCGCGAACTGCTCGTGCGCGAAAAGACGATGGCTGGCCGAAAGTGCCTCGCTTCTAAGTGGACCATCGTCGACCTCAAAATACCTTGGCGGCGCTGATGGATGGAGATTCGGCCTAGGTTCGAGAGCGGACATTTCGAACCTTCCGACCGCCTCGTCATAGATTGGTGGTGCGCGTCGCGGTAAAACAACCGCATCCGCAGAAAAGTATCTCTCCTCGTGGTGCAAGCGGCGATCTCCCAATTCTCCTCTCGTCCAATTATTCACGGCGCTAATTGGCTCATGGGCATAGCGATCGGTCATGTCTGGTCGATATATTCTGCCCGAACCGACATGGATCGGCGCGCGTGAATCGGGATTTCGCGAAGGCATCAGCATGCCCGTGGACGTGCGATCCAAGAGCATGCCCGTGGACGTGCCATCGAAGAAAACGGGTCGCCTGCGCATGACCGGCCGCAGAAATCTTACGACTGCCCGCAGGGCAGTTATCCAGGAACGCCCCGTCGGGTCTGTGCGGTTGATGGGATCATTGCCGCAATAGGCATAAGCATTGATGCCGCCCCGCCCGAAAGGGGATAGCGGGTCGGGGCTGTGAAAGCGCATCAGGATGGGATTGTAGGCGCGCCGCCCATTTCCGAGAAGCTGCCAGCCCTGCGTTTCGTGGAGCTCACCGTTGAAGCCCATGGCGCTATGCCGTGCCGTGTCGGAAGCGGCGCTATGCTCCCGTCCTTTTCCGGAATGCTTGGCCATTGTGAAATCCTCCAAGTCACCGATGAGTAAATCTGTTTAGTTGTATTTTTATAATTTACAATTTATGAGATTATGATTGGAGCGGCAAGTCGCTAATCGCAACGCCTGGCTTCACGCCCGATTACGTCACCTTTTATCATTGGGATGCCTCCCTGAGCTGAATGGTGAGCCATCCGCGTCACCAGCCTCGCGCCAGTTGGCTCTGGCATGATCGCTTCCGACGTCATCTGCCGGAAGTGGGTTTCCATGCCATCAACTCATCAGCCTCTCCGCCGAATCCTTGCGCTGCTTTCGGTCTCGGTCTCCTCGATCCCGCTGAGCGGCTGCCTTTTCGTCACCGATACGAGCCGCATGAACCCGGATGTCTTCGTGCAGGAGACGGCGCCGGTCTTCTACAATCCCTATTACGCCGCGCCGGTGCAGCCGCAGCCGGTGCCGACGCGCGAGCCGATCCCGCAGAAGCGCAATCTCTACCAGACCCAGTTCCACCAGACCTATGGCCTGCCGGTCTCCAACCCCGTCCACCGCACCATGTATGGCGTGATGCGGGACGAAGGTCACACTCTGCCGGAGATTCCCTATTCGCGGATCGAGCAGCGCTTCCTGCGTCAGGAAGTATCCTACCGGACGGGCGAAGCGCCGGGCACGATCGTCGTCGATACGCGCGAGCACTATCTTTATCTGGTGCAGCCCGGCGGCAAGGCGATCCGCTACGGGGTCGGCCTCGGCAGGGACGGCTACGCCTGGTCGGGGCGCGGCAAGATCCAGTGGAAGGCGAAATGGCCGCGCTGGACCCCGCCGCTGGACATGGTCGAGCGCCAGCCGGAACTGCGCCAGTTCGCGGGCGGCGCGACCCCCGGCCTCAACAACCCGCTCGGCGCGCGCGCGCTCTACATTTTCAAGGACGGCAAGGATACGCTCTACCGCGTCCACGGCACGCCGGATTGGCAGTCGGTCGGCAAGGCGACCTCCTCAGGCTGCGTGCGCATGCTGAACCAGGATGTCATCGACCTTTTCGAGCGCGTGCCCGCGGGCGCCGAGATCGTGGTTATCTGACCACACCCGCGCGACACTTCCATGCGTTCACGCGAATGTGCCTGGCGACTCACGTCGGCCGGGCGCATTTGCTTTGCTACAGAGTATCGGCTAAGCGGCGTGCCGGCTTGCTTAGCGAAGCGTAAACCATGGGGTGGTAGCCCTGTTCACGGCTGGAACTTTTTCCTGCCTCCTGCCGTTGACGAGGCCGACATCAGCATTACCAAGACGGGTGGTCTTCCCAGCATGAGTCTCACCACTTCCTATTCCCGCCGGAGCGTTCTCACATTTCTGGCAGGCGGAGCGGCTTCCACGCTTGCCGGCTGCGCATCGACCGCGCCGCGCGGGCAGCTCGTCGCCAGTTATCCGGAGCCGATCGCTCCGACACCCGCTGCCTTCGCTCCACCCCCGATGGATGCGGGCGGCTCGGCCGAGCTCGACGCCATGTATGGTACGGTGATGGATGGCGGCTTCGTCATTCCGGCCGTGCCCTACCAGAAGATCAATCCGCGCTATTATCGCCAGCGCGTGGTCGATCCGACCGGCGAACGGCCGGGCACGGTGGTGGTGGATACCGCCTCGCGCTTCCTCTATCTCATCGAGCCGGGCGGCTCGGCCATGCGCTACGGCGTCGGCATCGGCCGCGAAGGCTTCGCCTGGCAGGGCGAGGGCGTCATCCAGTGGCGGCAGAAATGGCCGAAATGGACCCCGCCGAACGAAATGATCGCCCGCCAGCCGGAGCTTGCCAAATACTCCGCCGACAATGGCGGCATGCCGCCGGGGCTCTCCAATCCGCTCGGCGCGCGCGCCCTCTATATCTTCCAGAACGGCCAGGACACGCTCTACCGCCTGCACGGTTCGCCGGAATGGCAATCCATCGGCACGGCGGCCTCTTCCGGTTGTGTGCGGCTGATGAATCAGGACGTCATCGATCTCTACGATCGCGTGCCGACCAAGGCTCGCATTGTCGTCTGGCAGTAAGCGCTTTCACATTCCCGTCGTGAGGCGGTGTTAGCGCCTATCCGGCATTGTGGGGGAGCGCATGGCGGAAATCGATACGAAGCTGGTCGAAAACCTGGTCGCGGAACAGTTTCCGCAATGGGCGGATCTGCCGGTGCGTCCCGTCGCCAATGGCGGCTGGGACAACCGCACCTTCCACCTCGGCGATCATATGTCGGTTCGGCTGCCGAGCGCCGAGCACTATGTCGCGCAGGTGGAGAAGGAGCATCGCTGGCTGCCGGACCTGGCCTCTGCCCTGCCGCTGCCGATCCCGGCGCCGCTCGCCCAGGGAAGGCCGGGCTGCGGCTATCCCTGGCCGTGGTCGATCTACCGCTGGATCGAGGGCGAGACGGCGAAGCGCGAACGGATCGCCGACATGGTCCGCTTCGCCGAGGAGCTGGCGGATTTCCTGATCGCGCTCTGGAGGATCGATACCTCTGGTGGTCCCGCCGCCGGCGTGCACAACTTCCATCGGGGTGGTTCGCTCGGCGTCTATGATGGTCAAACGCGGGCAGCGCTTGCGGTTCTTGCCGATGAAATGGACGTGCCGTTGCTGACGGAAATCTGGGAAAGGGCGCTCGCCAGCCGCTGGCAGCAAAAGCCCGTCTGGGTGCATGGGGATATCGCCGAAGGCAATCTCCTGGTGCGAAACGGCAGACTTTCCGCGGTGATCGATTTCGGCAGTTCCGGCGTCGGCGACCCGTCCTCCGATCTCGTCATCGCCTGGACGCTGTTCGACCGGCCGGCGCGCGAGGCCTTCCGCGAGCGGCTGGACCTCGACGCTCAGGCTTGGGAGAGAGGGCGCGGCTGGGCGCTGTGGAAGGCTTTGATCACCCTTGCCGAACATCGGGAAAGTGATCTGCAAAAGGCGGATGCCCATCGCCGCTGGATCGAGGAAATCGTCGCGGATCATCAGGGCGCTATTTGATTTGCCCCTCACCCTAGCCC
>NZ_JBHFJG010000024.1:39689-98836 GCF_057559155.1 Rhizobium moroccans
CCCTAGCCCTCTCCCCGCCTGCGGGGAGAGGGGACGTGGCAAACGAACCCTTGTGATGCGGGAAACCGGTGCGGCATATCCCTTCTCCCCGCGAGCGGGGAGAAGGTGGCGGCAGCCGGATGAGGGGCAACAAACCTCACGCGTCCGCGCTCAGAAGCCTCTCCCTCAGCGCCTTCAAGGCATCCCTCAATGCGGCGACCTCGTCCAGTCCGCAGCCCAGCGCTTCGCCGATCGCGCGGGCGACGTGTTCGGCTTGAGCCTTCATCTCGGCGCCCTTCGGCGTGAGCGAGATATGCACCTGGCGCTCGTCCCGGCGGTCGCGCTTGCGCTTGACGAGATCGGCCTGCTCCAGCCGCTTGAGGAGAGGGGAGAGCGTGCCGGAATCGAGGCCGAGCCGCTCGCCGATCGCCTTCACCGGCTGACCGTCTTGCTCCCACAGCGCCAGCATGACGAGATATTGCGGATAGGTCAGCCCGAGCGGCTCCAGAAGCGGCTTGTAGGCGCGGTTGAAGGCATGCGCCGCGCCGTAGATCGCGAAACAGAGCTGGCCGTCGAGGCTGATGCCGACGTCTCCCAAGTGACCGTTTTCCGACTTTTTCTGCATGTGGCTCCTGACTTTAGGGGCAAGCTCTCTATTTCGTCATTGTCGCAGGCTTGACGGCAAAACACAATGCGCATAACTATATTGCGCGCAATTGAATTGCGAACAACAAAATTAGCCTCGCTCTCAGGAAGGAGTCCCCAGATGGCCATTCTCTATACGACCAAGGCTTCCGCCACCGGCGGCCGCGCCGGCCGCGCCGTTTCCGAAAACGGTGTCCTCGATGTCACGCTGACCGTGCCGAAGGAACTTGGCGGCGACGGCGCCACCGGCACCAATCCCGAACAGCTTTTCGCTGCCGGCTATTCGGCTTGCTTCCTGGGCGCACTGAAGAACGTCGCCGGCAAGGAGAAGGTGAAGATCCCGGATGACGCCAAGGTCACCGCCACTGTCGGCATTGGCCCGCGCGACGACGGCACCGGCTTCGGCATCGAAGTCTCCCTGCTGGTCGATCTTCCCGGCTTCGACAAGGCCCAGGCGGAAGACCTCGTCGCCAAGGCCCATATCGTCTGCCCCTACAGCCATGCCATGCGCACCTCGACAGAAGTTCCGGTCAAGGTGGCCTGACGGGATTTCCACCCTCCCTCGAGGGGGGGGTCGAACCGCAGGTTCGGGGTGGGGTGACCGTTCGTGCGTGAGCACAGTGCTCACCCCACCCGCAGCTTCGCTGCGACCTCCCCCTCAAGGGGAGGTGGGGAGTTCCTCATCGGCCCCCGAGCACGCGCCTTGTTTTCCGCAAGTTTAGTGCTATATTCTTTCCATGGAAAGGAAATAGCCATGACTTTGCGGCAGAAAGTGGCTCCCCCTCCGACGCGAGAAGGTTCGTCTCAGGAAGGGATGGTGGTGACCAAGGCGGCGGTGAACGCAGCTGAACGGCTGGGTCTCAACGCGCGCATACTCGGCGCGGTGGTCGGCGTATCGGAAGCTTCCGTCTCGCGCATGAAGCGGCAGGATCACCAGTTGGAGAAGGGCACGAAGCCTTTCGAGCTGGCGCTCCTGCTCATCCGGCTGTTCCGCTCGCTCGATGCCATTACCGGCGGTGACGACATGGTCGCCCGCCAATGGCTGCGCAACGAAAATTCGGCGCTCGGCGGCGTGCCGGCTCAAAGAATCCTCACCGTTTCCGGCCTCACCGATGTCCTTGCCTATCTGGACGCCCGCCGCGCTCTCGTCTGAGGCGCGGCGCATCTCCGGCCGCTTCTGGCGGCTGGTGGAGGCGCAGCACCGGGTATCGACGATGAAGCTCGTCGATACGGTGGAGGAGCAGGCGCTTCTCGAAAACCTGCTGGAGGAGACGAAGCCCTCCTATCCGCCCGAATGCGAGGGGCTGGATTATCTGCTCGCCACGCCCTTCCGCTATGGCGCCGCCTATCCGCACGGCTCGCGTTTTCGCCGGGCCGGGCGAACACTCGGCGTCTTCTATGCGGCCACGGCCGTCACCACCGCGATCGCCGAAATGGCCTTCTACCGGCTGCTGTTCTTCGCCGAATCGCCCGCCACGCCCTTTCCCGCCAATGCCGCGGAATATACCGCCTTCGCCGTGCCCGCGAAGACGGATGCCGGCATCGATCTCACCCTTCCGCCATTCGATCGGGATCGTGCCCATTGGGAGCACCGCACCGATTACGCCGCCTGCCAGGCGCTGGCGGATGCGGCGCGCGGGGCGGGCATAGAGGCGATCCTCTACCGTTCGGTGCGCGATCCGGAAGGCGGCATGAATATCGCGCTCCTCACCGCCAAAACATTTGCCGCGAGAGAGCCGGTGGAGCGGCAGACCTGGCGCATCCGCCTGTCCGGCGCCGGCGTGCAGGCGATCCGCGATTTTCCGTTGACGAGGATCGGGTTCTCGCGGGCGGATTTCGAGGCCGATCCGCGACTGCGGCCTATTTAACGAGAGCCAGCGTCTCTCTCAGCCGCTCCACGTCGCCGCCGAGTTCCGCGTCGACCTCCCCATGCACGCGGACCCAGATCGGCAGCGCTGCCGAAAGCAGGGCCATGCCTTCATCGGTGAGGCTCAGGAGCTTGCCGCGCCGGTCCTTAGGGTCGACGGCGGTTTTGACGAGCCCGCGCCGTTCCAGCACCTTCAGCGCCGCCGTCAGCGTCGTGCGGTCCATGGCGAGCACGTTGACGACCGATCCCATGGAGGCCGGCTGGGGGCGGTTGAGCGACATCATCAGCGAGAATTGGCCGTTCGTCAGCCCGATCGGCTTCATGGCATTGTCGAAGCGGCGCGCGAGCGCCCGCGCGGCTCGCTGCACGTGCAGACAAAGACATGTGTCGCGAACATGCAGGGTGGTCGAGAAGGGAATCGGCTCTATTTCGGCAGTGTTTGACAGCATGCGGATAGTATGTTGATATCAACCTATCATGTCAATGGAGGAGAGAAATCATGGATGCTACCGTATCCCCGAGAAATCCCGTCGTATCGCGCGAGGAATGGCTGAAGGCCCGCCGCGATCTCCTGAAGCTCGAGAAGGAAGAGACCCATCTGCGCGACAAGGTGCGGGCCGAGCGCCGGGCATTACCCTGGGTGAAGGTCGACAAAGAGTATGTCTTCGACACGCCGAAGGGGAGGAAGGCGCTTGCCGAGCTGTTCGACGGCCGCAGTCAGCTCCTCATCTATCACTTCATGCTCGGTCCGGAATGGGAGGCGGGCTGCCCCGGCTGCTCCTTCCTGGCCGACCATTTCGACGGCACGCTGCCACATCTCAACCATCACGACGTGACGCTGATCGCCGTTTCCCGTGCGCCGCTCGAAAAGATCGAGGCCTACAAGAAGCGCATGGGCTGGAAGTTTCCCTGGGTCTCGTCCTACGGCTCGGACTTCAACTTCGATTATCACGTCTCCTTCACCAAGGAGGATCTCGCGAAGGACAAGGTCTTCTACAATTTCACGGAAATTCCACCGGAAGATGCGCATGACGAGCTGCCCGGCCTTTCCGCCTTCTACAGGAACGAGAGCGGAGAGGTTTTTCATACCTATTCGACCTATGCCCGAGGCGGCGAGGAGGTGATCGGCACGCTGATGATCCTCGACCGGGCGCCCTTCGGCCGCAACGAGGACTCGACCATGAATTTCGTCAAGCGCCACGATGAATATGAGCCGGCGCCGGAGGCGGCGTCTTCATCATCTTGCCATTGATCGGGCGCAGGATCGGGTCCGTATAAAGAGGAGGAGGAAATCATGATGGAAATGCCGAAACCGCAGGCCGAGCACGGCTTTCTCGAACAGCTCGTCGGGACATGGAATGTCACTTCCGGAACCATGAGCGGCGATGAGACGTGGACGGAAGTGGTCCGCTCCCTGGGCGGCATCTGGTTTGTGGCCGAAGGCAATGGCCAGATGCCCGGAGGCGGGGATGCCACGACGATCATGACGCTGGGCTACGATCCCGAAAAGGGCAAATATGTCGGCACCTGGCTGGGGTCGATGATGAACTACCTGTGGGTCTACGAGGGCGAGCTTTCCGCCGACGGCAAGACGCTCAGCCTCTATACCACCGGTCCGGATATGGAAAATCCGGGAAAGACCGGCGACTACCGCGAGCAGATCACCTTCCAGGATAGAAACAACCGCACCTTCAATTCCAGCGCCAAACAGCCGGATGGAAGCTGGAAGCAGTTCATGGAAGCGAGCTATACGCGCAAGCTCTGAACCAGCGCGTTCAACTACAATCGAAGGAGGAAACGGCAATGTTGCAGACCGTTTCGGAAGCACGTTCGAAGACGCATGGCAAGTTCATCTGGTGCGAACTGATGACGCCCGACACCGATGCCGCGGGCAAATTCTATTCCTCGGTGGTCGGCTGGAAGGTCAAGCAGGTCGATATGCCGGATATCGATTTTCCCTATTTCCTGTTCGAGATGGGGGAGGGCGAAAATTGCCCCGGCATCGGCGGCATGATGAATTTTCCGCCGGAATTGGAAGGCAAGATCCCGCCGAACTGGACCGGCTATGTCGCGGTCGATGACGTCGACCAGACGGCTAGGGAATTCACCGAACACGGCGGCGCGGTGCAGCGTCCGCCCGAGGATATCCCCGGTATCGGCCGCTTCGCCGTGCTTGCCGATCCGCACGGCGCGGTCATCTGCGTCATGAAGCCCCTGCCGATGGATCAGCCACCGCCGCCGGAGCTTGCTCCGGAGGATGTCGGCGCCGTCGGCTGGCATGAACTCTATGCTGGCGATGGTGCCGAAGCTCTCGATTTCTACGGAAAGGTCTTCGGCTGGACGCTTGATCAGGACTGCGACATCGGTGAGATGGGCGTTTACAAGATATTCGCCCATAACGGTCAGATGATCGGCGGTATGATGACCAAGCCGGCCGACATGCCTGCCTGCTGGGCCTATTACTTCACGGTCGAGGCGATCGATGCTGCGGCCGAGCGGGTGAAGGCTGGTGGCGGCAAGATCGTCATGGGGCCTATGCAGGTTCCGAGCGGCGGCTGGATCGTCCAGTGCACCGATCCGCAGGGCGCCTTCTTCGCTCTGAGCGCGGCGAAACGATAACCGCCGAGTTGATCTTCCCGACGTCGTCAAAGCCTCGCCGCGGTTGCGACCGTGGCGGGGTGAGCGTGGCTGCGCGAGCAAAGGAGGTTCGCATGGCATCCGAAAGCGAAGAGCAGCGGATCAGGGATATCATCGAAGACTGGGCGAATGCAGTGATGAGCGGTGATCGCGTAAAAATCCTTGCCCGCCACTCGCCCGATCTCCTGATGTTCGATTTTCCCGAAACGGTCGAAGGCATTGAAGCCTATGACAAGACCTGGGATTTCTTCTTTGCCGATCCGAAAGGGCCGATCACCTATCGGCCGACCTCGATGCGGGTGGTGGCCGGCAACGATGTCGCCTTCGCCGCCTGCACTTTCCATTGCGATGGCACGTCTGCCGGCCCGCTGGATTTCAGATTGACGGTGGGCCTGGAGAAACGTGATGGCGAATGGGTCATCTCGCATGAACACCATTCGGTCCCGACGGTCGAGGATCGCTTCATCGAGCCGTGACGGCGACGCGGAGATGCGCGTGAGGGCTGTGCATCCTTCGACCTTTATCGAAGCATCAGGCCTTTTCGCGCCTTGAGAAGCATCGAGCCGCCGTGAGATAAGGCGGCATGACGGAGCTTTCCCTTCCCTTTCTCGCCGCCGTTGCCGGCACATTCATCATCGCAGGCCTGGTCAAGGGCGTCACCGGAATGGGGCTGCCGACGGTCGCGATGGGGGTGCTGGGCGCGCTCATCTCTCCCGTCGCGGCGGCGGGGCTGCTGCTCGTGCCTTCCGCCGTCACCAACATATGGCAGTTGTCGACCGGGCCGAGCTTCATGGCGCTCGCAAGAAGGCTCTGGCCGATGATGGCGATGATCGTCGCCGGCACCGTGCCGGGCGCATTTCTGCTGACCGCGGGAAGCCCTCTATCCGTGGCTGCCCTTGGCCTCGTCCTGGTCGCCTATGCCCTTTATTCGCTTTTCGGAAAGCAGCCCTTCGTGCCCCCGCAGGCCGAAAGATGGTTGTCGCCCCTGATCGGTCTGGTGACCGGCGTCATTACGGGCGCAACCGGCGTTTTCGTCATCCCGGCCGGGCCCTATCTTCAGGCATTGAACCTTGGCCGCGACGATCTCGTGCAGGCGCTCGGCCTCTCCTTCACCGTCTCGACCATGGCGCTGTTTGCCGGCCTCGCCTGGCACGGCGCCCTAGATTTCGGCAATCTCCTGCTTTCGTCACTGGCGATCCTGCCGGCGCTTGCCGGCATGTGGGCGGGGCAGGCGCTGCGAAATCGCATCAGCCCCGCCGCCTTCCGGCGCGGCTTTCTGGTCTGCCTCGTCCTGCTCGGCGGCGAGCTTGCCCTGCGGCCGTGGTTTTAGGCCTAGGCCTTACCGCTTGAAGCTGCCGAGGATGCCGCGCACGATCGCCCGGCCGACCTGGGTGGCGACGGTGCGGGCGACGGACTTCATCGCTGCTTCCACCACCGTCTGGCGCTGGGAGCCGGCGCGGCCGCGGGTGGGGCGCTCGTCCGCGCCGCCGCCGAAGCCCGGCAGCGTCCAGCCGGAACCCGCCGATGCGGTCTGGGCCTCCTCCGCCTCCTTGGCGGCTGCCGCATCCGCTGCCTGCTTGGCTTTGGCAGCCAGCATTTCGAAGGCGGATTCCCGATCCACGTCCTCGTCATAGAGGCCGAGCACGGGGCTCCGGTCCATCACGGCCTGACGCTCCTGATCGGTAAGCGGCCCGATGCGGCTCGAAGGCGGCCGGATGAGAGTGCGCTCCACCATGGAGGGGGCGCCCTTGCCTTCCAGCGTCGAGACCAGCGCCTCGCCGGTGCCGAGATTGGTGATCGCGGTGGCGCAATCGAAGGCGGGGTTGGGACGGAAGGTATCGGCCGCCGTCTTCACCGCCTTCTGCTCGCGCGGCGTATAGGCGCGCAGCGCATGCTGTATTCGGTTGCCGAGCTGGGCAAGAACGGTTTCCGGTACGTCGAGCGGGTTCTGCGTCACGAAATAGACGCCCACCCCCTTGGAGCGGATGAGGCGGACGACCTGTTCGACACGCTCGGTGAGCACTTTCGGCGCGTCGTTGAAGAGCAGATGCGCCTCGTCGAAGAAGAAGACGAGCTTCGGCTTTTCCGGATCGCCGACTTCCGGCAGTTCCTCGAAGAGTTCGGAAAGCAGCCAGAGCAGGAAGGTCGCGTAGAGCCGTGGGTTCATCATCAGCTTGTCGGCGGCAAGCACCGAGATCTGCCCATAGCCATTGGTATGGGTGCGCATGATATCGCTGATCTTCAGCGCCGGCTCGCCGAAGAAATGCGTGGCACCCTGCTGTTCCAGCACCAGCAGCGACCGCTGGATCGAGGCGACGGAGGCCTTGGAAATCTGCCCGAACTGGCTGGAAAGCGCGCTGGCGTTTTCCGCCATGTAGTTGAGGAGGGAGGTGAAATCCTTGAAGTCGAGAAGCGGCATTCCCGCCTGATCGGCAATCTTGAAGGCGATGTTGATGACGCCTTCCTGAGGCTCGGAGGCATCCATCAGCCGTGAGAGCAGGAGAGGGCCCATCTCCGCGATGGTGGTGCGCACCCGGTGGCCCTTCTCGCCGAAGAGATCCCAGAAGATCACCGGAAACTGTTCGAAATCGTAATCGGCAAAGCCGATCTGCTCGGCGCGCTTGGCGAGGAAATCCTTGGGCTCGCCCTTGGCGGCGACGCCGGAGAGATCGCCCTTGATGTCCGCGGCGAAGACGGGCACCCCGGCTTTCGAAAAGCCTTCCGCCAGGATCTGCAGCGTCACGGTCTTGCCGGTGCCGGTGGCGCCGGTGATGAGGCCGTGCCGGTTGCCGAACTTCAAATCCAGATATTCGGCCTTGTTGAGCGAATCGTCCGGATTGCGGCTGCCGCCGATGAAGAGTTTACCCGTTTCGTCCATGCAACTATGCGCTCCCTGGCCGCGTGCCCTCACAGGATGTTAGTTATAGGGTGCGTCGGGAAAAGCGGCAACGGCAAGTGCAACGGTTGGTTACTCCTTCCACTGTGTGGTTCACCGGGCCGGCTTTTTATTGTCATAGGCCTGCTGCGCCTGCTCGATCTCGTGCAGATGGCCGATCGCCCAGTCATACGCCGCTCCGAGCGGGACTTGCAGGGTGCGCCCGAGTTCGGTGATCGAGTATTCGACCGCGACCGGCGAAGTGGGGAATACTTTCCGGTCGATCAGCCCGTTGCGCTCCAGACGCCGCAGGGCCTGCGTGAGCGCCTTGTGCGTCACCCCTTCCAACCTCCGCCTGAACTCATTGAAGCGCGTCGGCCTCTCGGCAAGGACGGTGAGGATCATCACCGACCATTTGTTGGCGACCTGATCGAAGAAAGAACGCGCGGCGCAGTCTGCAAAGAACACCGCATCAACCTGGTCCGTCATCCCGGTAACCTTCCGTATATCTACGCACCTGGAAGTGCATTCTTGATCCTAGATATACAATGGATATCTGTCCTGCAACTCGCATGGCAGCCAGGATTGCCGACATCGGTTCATGTCCCTGCGAGGCAATCGAACGCCAAGCTTTGCAAACGACAGAGGATAAGATGGAGACCAGATTTTCGAGGCGCAGCCTGCTGAAATTCACCGGCGCCACGGCCGTAGCGGCCGCCACGTTCAGGAGCACGCCGACGGCGGCGGCACCTGCGGCGAAACTCTTCTATACCGAGGCCGGCGCGGGCAGGAATGTGATGCTCCTGCACGGCTGGACTTGCGATTCCAATGATTGGATCGGGCAGCTTCCATTGTTCGAAAGCAAGTACCGGGTGGTCGCGCCCGATCTGCGCGGGCATGGAAGGTCGGAGGTCATGCCGTCGGGCGCCTATAGGCCCGCCGATCACGTTGCCGACATCGAAACCTTGATCGCAACCAGGTATCCGGGCGAGAAGTTCGTCATCGTCGGGCACTCGATGGGCGGGCAGATCGCCGCGCGCCTTGCCCTCAAGCGGCCGGATCTGGTCAGCGCCGTCGTGTCCGTCGATGGGGCGCTTGGTTTTGGTGGTGACGCGGCCCAACTGTTCGACAAGACCGTCCGCGATCTGAGCGCCGGCGATCCCGCCGTTGTTGTCCCGGCTCTGTTTCAGCTCGTTTATGATGCAGCGACCGATCCGGCATTCAAGCGCTGGCACGCAAGGCGCGTCCAGGGCATGCCGAACCACGTCGTGCGCGACACCTTCGGCCCCCTCTTCTTCGGAGCGGACCAGGTCGGTGTCGGAGAGGCGAGCGCGAAATTCTGCGAACGAGTGGAAGTGCCCATCTATCACCTGTGCCGCGATCCAGCTCAGGCGGGCCGCATGCGGCCGTGGTTCTCGCACCCGAAGTCGAAAGTCGATCTATGGTCCAATGCGGGTCATTGGATCATGCAGGACCGCCGGGAGGACGCAAATGCTGCCATCAGCGCCTGGATCGATGCGCTTTAGGGCCGTGACACAGGCGGTACGCCAGTCCACCGATTCGACCGGCGCGAATTTGCTCCTATATTTACGGCTCCCCACTGGTTTGGGGGCCGGACAGTGTGTATTACTTTGACGTCAACGTCAGATTTCGAGGAGAATCTTTATGAACGAGCTGGTTACCCGCGTTGCTGAAAATGTCGGCATCGCTCCCGATGTCGCTGAAAAGGCGGTCGGCATGATGCTCGGTTTCCTGCAGCGCGAGGCCGATGACGGCGCCGTCGCCAAAATGATCGAGTCGATCCCCGGCGCGACGGAACTGGTCGCCCAGTTCAACGGCGAAGGCTCGAACGGCGGTGGTCTGCTCGGCGGCCTGATGTCGGCGATCGGCGGCGGCGGGGTCATGGGGCTCGGCCAGCAGCTGATGAGCCAGGGCCTCGGCATGGGTGAGATCACTTCGCTCGCCAAGGAAACCATTGCCGTTGCCCGCGAGCATGCCGGCGACGAGGTCGTGGACACCGTGGTTTCTTCCGTTCCGGGCCTTTCCCAGTTCGTGTAATGCCGTGCCGCCTGTGCGGTGCAAAATGTGTTTGACTTCCTTGCGCATTGGGCGCATCCGTTCGCTCAGCGCCGCCCGTTCGGGCGTCGCTGTTTCAAAGGAAAAAGAGAGATGAACCCCGACAGTCGAAGTTCGACGTCAACATACCGACCCGTCCTTTCGGGGCTCTGATCCTTTTTAAGGATACGCGCTCCTGAAGGACCGATGGTCCGAGAAAAGGAGCTGTCATGCTGCGTATCCATGCCTATGACCTCGACCGCCTTGTGCCGGTTGTTTCCGATACGCCCGCCGTCGTCATGGCGCCTGCTATTGCCGGTGCCGCGGTCGCGCTCGACCTGAAATCCGAGGCTCAGCCGCCCGTCGTCTGGTACGACCTCATCAATCCGACCCAGGAGGAAGAGCGCACCGTCGGCGAGCGCCTCGGCATCACCGTGCCGACCATGGACGAAATGGAGGACATCGAACTCTCCGCCCGTCTCTACCAGGAGAACGGCGCCGAGTTCATGACCATGACGGTGCTGACCCGGCCGGATGCCGAGGCGCCGCGCAAGGTGCCCGTCACCTTCATCGTCAAGGGCCAGGCGCTGGTGACCGTGCGCTATTCGGAACCGCGGCCCTTCGACGCCTTTCTGGCCCGCGCCCGCCGAGGCAACGGCGCGGGCCTGCATTGCAGCAATGGCGAGCTGATCATGGCGGGGCTGATCGAGGCGGTGATCGACCGCATGGCCGATACGCTGGAGCGGCTCGGCAACGACATCGACCAGATTTCCCAGGAAGTCTTCAGCGCCAAGGCCGCCAAGGTCAACAAGAAGACGCGCGACCTTCAGGAACTGATCCGGGAGATCGGTCAGGCGGGTGAGTTCCTGACGGTCGTTCGCGAAAGCCTGGTCAGCGTCTCGCGCGTCGTTGCCTATTATAGCGCGTTGGACGGCGTCGACCGCAAGCTGGCCAAGGAGCTCCGCCAGCGCCTGAAGCTTCTGCAGCGGGATGCGACCTCGCTCGGCGATCACTCGGCCTTCCTGTCGAGCAAGATCAATTTCCTGCTGGATGCGACGCTGGGGCTGATCAATCTCGAGCAGAACCAGATCATCAAGATCTTCTCGGTCGCCGCGGTGGTCTTCCTGCCGCCGACTCTGGTTGCCTCGGTCTATGGCATGAACTTCGATGTCATGCCGGAACTGAGATGGCAGTACGGCTATCCGATGGCGATCGGCATGATGATCGTTTCGATGATCATGCCCTATCTCTATTTCAAGAGAAAGGGATGGCTGTAACCACCCCTTAAGGGGGCGTCTCTCTCCCCGCATGCGGGGAGAGAGTTGGGGTGCTATTGCCCCGCCACCTGCGGCTCGTAGTTCATGATGAACCGGCAGGGCTCGTTGTCGTAACGGGCGCTTGCGGCCTTGCAGCTTTCGGCGATGGATGCAGGGCTCGGTTTCTCGCTCTTGTCGATCCAGCCCACCATGGCGGCGAAAATCGCGGCGTATTGCGGCGTCGAGAGCTTGCTGTGCTGGTTCTCGTCGGTGAAGGTCTGGACCAGTAGATCGGCATTGCCGGCGTTGGCGACCGTCTCGCGATATTGGGCCTCCAGTTCCACGAAGGCGGTCGGATCGTTCCTGGCATGCATGGAAATCGTCGGCGCGACGATCGCGCCCGTCAGGTCAGCGTCATAGGCGAGCAGCCGCCGGGCTTCCGCGTCGGCGCTGAACCGCTCCACGCCCTCGTTGAGGGCCGCATCGTCATCCGAGCCGGAATAGACGGTCTTCGAATTGTCGAAGGGGTTCTTTCCCTCCAGCCGCCGCCATACGATATCCTGGAAGAGATTGGTGGCCCAGGCGAGATGCGCCACGAGATTGCCCTCCGGCACCTTGGTGACGCCAAGAATATTGGCGAGGTTTTTCGTCTGTTCCGGCGAGCGCTTGTCCTTGTCGAGGGAAACGCCGGTGCATTCGTCGACACGCTTTTCGAGTTCGGCCCGCGGCATTTTCCCATCCTTGGGCAAACCCTGCCATACGGGATATTGCGCCTCTTCGGGCCGCGGATGGTTCTTGCAGTAATACTGGTAGACGGCGCGAAGATCGGCACGGAAGCCGTAGGACTCGGTGCCGCCGCCGAGCACGCCGCTCGTCAGCACCACGCCGTCGTAATTCCTCTTGCCGTCGGCATCGAGCGCATAGAGTTCGGCTGCCTTGGCGGCGACATTGGCGCCCCAGGATTGGCCGTGCAGCAGGGTCAGACGTGGTTCGCCGAGCAGCTTTTCGGCGATCTTGCGGACGTTTTCGGTGTCTTCCGCCGCCATTCGCACCCCATAGCCTTCCCGGCGGTAGTTGGAGGCGGCCCAGGCATAGCCTTCCTCGACGGTGACGGCGAACCGTTCCAAATCTTCGATGGGATCATCCGGTTCGGGTTTGGCGGTGCGCGGACCGCCATGCGAGTGCACGACGAGAATGCCGTTCCAGTTCTGAGGCTTGGCGATCCAGTAGAAGGCGCCGTTCTGGTCGGCGCCCGCAAGGCATTCGGTGCCTTCCGGAAGCGTTTCCGGGCAATCCTTCTTCTCCTGCCCAAGGGCCGGCAATGCCGCAGGCAGGGACATGACGGCGGCGAGTGCCACCGAGGCCAATAGTTGCTTCAAATGCATGGAAAGCTCCTCCTTCTCCACCACCCGGAGGCTATTCCGGTGTGTTTGCGGGAGGCAACCGCGGTAAGGGCCGGATTGCGCGCCGAATGTGATTCAGCACCGGCGAATGTTTCGCATCCTGCCCAACGGGCGTCAGCGATGGGTGGGAAACCACCCATCCGGCGGCGGCGGAAGATTACCTTTTCGCCAGCCAATCCCGCAATGCGTCGTTGATGCGGGATTGCCAGCCGGGCCCATCCGCTCGAAAGCGCTCCAGAACATCCGCATCCAGCCTGATCGTCGTGGAAACCTTGGTTCGATCGCTTTTCGGCCGGCCCCGTTGAACGGGTGCCTCCGCAAGCTTCTCCGCCCATGGGCTTTCCGTCAGATCGGGGGCATCGTCATCAATGGCCGGCCAGTCTGGCGCCATAGGCTTTCTGTTCCCGGTCATTGGCTTTCCTCATGCTGATGATGCGCTGATGGTCTCCCCGGGGCGTCCAGACCAGAACGACCAGCCGTTCATTCAGGAAGCCCACGGTGAAATAGCGCGTTTCTCCATAGTCGATCCGATCGTCTTCGATCGTCAGGTGAGGGCCATCGAAAACCTGGCCCGCATCGGCGAAATCCAGACCTCGCTGCTCGAGGGTCAGAAGCCGCTTCACCGGATCGAATAGGATCGCCATTTATTGTTACTACAGAAAAAATGGATTTTCCAGCGTTATGGACGAAGGAGCATTCACAAAAAAATGCGCCGGAACAATCCAGCGCATTTGATGTCGTTTTGCAATGTTTAGTTGTCCCACTCCGGCGCCAGATGGCCGGGGTTGACGATGCGGCCGTCGGGGCGGGCAAGTTCGTGGATCGCCTGCATCTCCTTTTCCGTCAGCGCGAAATCGAAGATGTCGAAATTCTCCTGAAGCCGGCTTTCCGTTGCCGTCTTGGAAAGGGCGATAACGTCCTTCTGCTGCACGGCCCAGCGCAGCGCCACCTGCGCAGCCGTCTTGCCGTGCCGCGAGCCGATCTCCTTCAGCACCTCGTCCTGCGGCACCTTGCCGTCCGCCATCAGGTAGTAGGCGGTAATGGAAATGCCGTCCTTGCGCGCCGCGGCGATCACCTTGGACTGGTCGAGATAGGGATGGTACTCGATCTGATTGTTGGCGATCGGCGCGTCGGAAAGCTTCACGGCTTCCGCCATCAGGGCGGTGTTGAAGTTGGAAACGCCAATATGGCGCACCTTGCCGGCTTTCCGGACCTCGTTCAGTGCGCCGATGCGCTCGGCGAGCGACACTTCGCTCTTCGGCCAGTGGAGGAGCAGCAGGTCCACATGGTCGGTCTGAAGCTTCTTCAGGCTCTCGTCGACGGAAGCGATGAAGTCCTTGTGACGGTACTTGTCGACCCAGACCTTGGTGGTGAGAAAGATGTCGGCGCGCGGAATGCCCGACTTGGCGATCACTTCGCCCACTTGCGCCTCGTTGCCGTAGATCTGGGCGGTATCCACATGGCGGAAGCCGAGTTCGAGCGCCTGGGGCAGGATGCGCAGCACATCCGGGCCGGGCATGCGGAACGTGCCGAAGCCGAGAGCGGGGATATTGGCGCCATTGGCGCTGACGACGTGCATGATAGTCTCCTTACTAAAGAATGTCCGCCCGGACCGGGCGGAGGAAAGGGGCCTTTTCTACATGGGCCGATTCCATGACGGATCAACCGTCATGTCGTGTGCCGGTCACCCGGCGAGCGGCGGGTCGAGGCGTGCAAAGCCCTCCTGCCGCCTATAGGGGAAGTGCGGATAGGGCGCGGTGACCGCGCTGGCTTGATCGAGCTTTTCGATCTGCTCTTTCGTCAGCGCCCAGCCGACCGCGCCGAGGTTCTGACGAAGCTGTTCCTCGTTACGGGCGCCGATGATGACGGAGGATACGGTCGGCCGCTGGAGAAGCCAGTTGATCGCCACCTGCGGCACGGTCTTGCCGGTTTCAGCAGCCACGTCTTCGAGCGCGTCGACGACCTTGTAGAGCAGTTCGTCGGTGACCGGCGGACCGAAGCTCGCGGTTTCGTGCAGACGGCTTCCCGCCGGGATAGGCTTTTCCCGGCTGATCTTGCCGGTGAGACGGCCCCAGCCGAGCGGGCTCCAGACGAGCGCGCCCAGGCCTTGGTCCTTGCCGAGTGGCATCAGGTCCCATTCGTAATCGCGACCGACCAGCGAATAATAGACCTGGTTCGCCACGTAGCGGGTCCAGCCGTGCTTTTCGGCGGCCGCCAGCGATTTCATGATTTGCCAGCCGGAGAAGTTCGAGACGCCGATATTGCGAAGCTTGCCGTCGGCCACGAGCCGGTCGAGCGTCGAGACCACTTCCTCCACCGGCGTCGAGGCATCGAAGGCGTGGAGCTGGAATATGTCGATGTGGTCGGTTCTGAGCCGCTTCAGGGCATCCTCGACGGAGCGGATCAGCCGCGAACGGGACGAGCCCCAGTCGTTCGGTCCATCGCCCATCGGCAGGCTTGCCTTGGTGGAGATGAGCACGGCATCGCGCCGGTCCTTGATGGCCTGGCCGAGCACCTCTTCCGAGGCGCCGTTCGAATAGACGTCGGCCGTGTCGAACAGGTTGACGCCGGCCTCGAGGCAGATATCGACGAGACGGCGGGCCTCTTCGACATCTGTCGTGCCCCAATTGCCAAAGAGCGGGCCGGAGCCGCCGAACGTGCCGGCGCCGAAACTAAGGACGGGCACCTTCAGGCCGGATGCTCCAAGTGATCTGTATTCCATATCGGGCTCCATGGAAAAGTTCGCGTAGCCGAGAAGGGCGGGCGAGCCCCGCCCCGTCTTATCATTCCGCCGGGCTTGCCTGCAGGGCAGGGCGGGAGCCATCCAGCCGGATCGCGATCAGCGCGACCGCAAGGGCGGCGATCGGCACCAGGCCGGCGACGAGCGTGACCGAGCCGAGGCCGAGACCGCTGTCGATGATGACGCCGCCGAGCCAGGCGCCGATGGCGTTGCCGAGGTTGAAGGCGGCGATGTTGAAGGAGGAGGCCAGTCCCTGGCCGGCGCCTTCCGCCTTTTCCAGCACCCACATCTGCAGCGGCGATACGGTCGCGAAGGCGGCTGCCCCGAAGAGACCGATCGCGATCACCGCGGCGACCTGCTGGTGGATGGCGAAGGTCAGGGCGAGCAGCGCGACCGAAAGCGCGATCAGACTGCCGATGACGGTGGGCACCAGTTTGCGGTCCGCCAGACGCCCGCCGAGCAGGTTGCCGACGACGAGCCCGCCGCCGAAGACGAGCAGGATGGGCGAGACGGCGGATTCGGAGAACCCGGTGATCTCGGTCAGGATCGGCGCGATATAGGTGAAGCCGGCGAATACGCCCACCCAGGAGAGCACTGTGGTCAGCAGCCCGAGCAGCACGGAGCGGCGGCCGAGCACGGCAAGCACGCCCTGCGAACCCTCTTCCTGCTGGTCCGCGGCATTGTCCCTGGGAACGAGCAGCGCGATCACTGCAAGCGCGATGATGCCAATCGCGGTGACGGCCCAGAAGGTCGAGCGCCAGCCGAAGGCCTGGCCGAGCCAGGTGCCGAACGGGACGCCGAGGATATTGGCGACGGTAAGCCCCGTGAACATGATGGCAATGGCCGAAGCTTGTCTGTTGGGAGCGACGAGGCTGGTGGCGACGACCGAGCCGACGCCGAAGAAGGAGGCATGCGCAAACGCGGTGAGCACGCGCGCCGCCATCAGCGTCCAGTAGTCGGGCGCCAGCGCACAGGCGAGATTGCCGATGGTGAAGACCACCATCAGGCTCATCAGCAGGGTCTTGCGCGACCATTTGCCGGAGATCGCGCCGAGGAGGGGCGCGCCGACGACGACGCCCAGCGCATAACCGGAGATCAACAGGCCGGCCGCCGGGATCGAGACGCCGAGATCTTTGCTGACGTCGATGAGCAGACCCATGATGACGAATTCGGTGACGCCGATCCCGAAGGCCCCGGCCGTCAGGGCATAGAGAGCGAGTGGCATGTTTGTGTTCCTAATCCTTGGGAGGAGGGATGGAGGATGATGTCCTTGGAAGGATGACGGGAATATCGTCGCGCGGCACTTGCCTGTGTAGCGACACAAGCGGATAATCATTTGTGAAGTGAAGTCACAGGTGAGGATGCAGGACGCGATGCGTGGAGCCCCTCCTCCTTGTGGGGAGGGGTTGGGGAGGGGATCTTCCTTCGAGTGGAGAAAGACCCCTCCCGCCTGCCGGCCACCCTCCCCACAAGGGGGAGGGTTAAGCTCGCCGCGCCACATTGCATCTCGTGACCGTTGGAGCGAAAGAGAAGCAACGATGGACAATCGCGTTGGGGAAATGGAAGTCTTCACGCTCGCGGCGGAGCTCAGGAGCTTCTCGGCCGCGGGGCGCAGGCTCAAGCTCTCGCCCTCGGCGGTCAGCAAGCTCGTCACCCGGCTCGAGAACCGGCTCGGCACGCGCCTTGTCGTGCGCTCCACCCGTACGCTGCAACTGACGCCGGAAGGCGAGACCTATCTGGCGCGGGCGCAGCGCATCCTCGCCGAGATCGCCGATACGGAGGCGGTCGTTTCGGGGGGAGGGCGCATGCTTCCGCGCGGGCCGCTCTCCGTCAACGCCTCGGTCGGCTTCGGCGAGCGCTACATCCTTCCGCTGGCGGGTGAATTTCTGACGCTCTTTCCGGATGTCCAGCTCGACGTCACGCTGACCGACGACATCGTGGACGTGATCGGCGAGCGGGTGGATATCGCCATCCGCCACGGCTCCATGCGCGATTCGTCGCTGATGGCGAAAAAGCTGGCCGAAAGCAGCCAGGTGGTCATGGCCTCGCCCGAATACCTGAAAAGGCACGGCACGCCGAAGACGCCGGACGAACTCATTCATCACAATTGCATCAACTTCAATTTTAGAAGAGCGGTCGAAGGCTGGCCTTTTCGTGATCCGGTGACGGGCAGGGCGGAAGTCCGCCCGGTGGCGGGAAGCCTGAAGGCGAGCAGCGGCTCAATCATCCGGCAGTTCTGCCTTGCCGGGCTGGGGATCGGCCGTGTCGGGCGTTTCCATGTGGAGCCGGACCTTGAGGCGGGACGCCTCGTGCCGGTGCTGGAGGATTATAATCCCGGCGACATGGAGGAGATGCACGCCGTCTATGCCGGCCACGAACATCTCGCCGTGCGCATCCGCGCATTCATCGAATTCCTGGCGGAGCGGCTTTGATGGCGAACGTGGCGAACCTGCCGCATTCATGCCATGGTTTGGACAATTTCTTCCACAAATTCATAGGCATGGAGAATCTGATCATGTCCGAACGATTTAATGACGTCCTTGCCCGCATTCGGGCCGACGTGGATGCCGCAACCGCCGAGCTGCCGCATCTCACGATACCCATGGAAGATCTGCGGCTATTGATCCAGAGCCTGGAAAACCTCCATTCGGAGAGGGAAGAACTGCGTCGCAAGATCGACCAGCACAACGATGTGATCGAGGCGGTGGCGGTCTTCATTGAAGCCTACCGGGAAAAATACCGCAACTATTCGAGCGGCGGCGTGCGTCCCAGCGCGGTCCTGCGCCGGGAGGTGCGAATGATATGGGCCGCCATGAACGGCCATGCGGTGGCGACCGACAGCAGCTTCTAACCAGCCTTAATCCCGGTCCGGTGCGCCGAGCGGGAAGAGCGGCCGGTAGGGCCGGGCCTCGTCGACCGCCCGCGCAAACGAGGGGCGGGCGAGCAGCCGCTTGCGATAGGCCCGCACATTGGCGAACCTGCCGTCGATCTCATGCGTCCAATCGGCATAAAAGAGGAAGGGCGCGGCGGCGCAGTCGGCGAGGCTGAAGCCGTCGCCGGCCGCCCATTCCCGGGTTCCCATGCGCTCGTCCAGCCAGCCATAGGCGGCCTCCAGCATATCGCGTGCCTCCTGAACGCCGTAAGGATCCCGCTTGTCCTCGGGGCGGATCGCATTGAAGACGATCCTCTGCTGTGGGGTGGAGATGTAATTGTCGAAGAAGCGGTCGAGCATCCTCACCTCGAGCGCCAGATCGGGGTCGTCGGGGATCAGCCTCACCGGCCCCGGATAATGCTGCTGCAGATATTCGATGATGATGGAAGACTCGAAGATCTGCCTGCCGCGGTCCTTGAGGATCGGAAAGCGCTTGACCGGCCAGATCGCGCAAAGCTCCTCGTAGGCCGAAGGGTCGTCCGGGCTCAGCATGCGGTATTCGAAAGCGATATCGTTCTCGTAGAGGGCGGTGAGCGTCTTCTGGCAATAGGAAGAGAACGGGTGGGCGTAGAGCATCGGGCGCATGGGTAAACCTCCAAACCAGTTTCATTTTGAAATCAGTATTGATTAACTGATCCTGTTTTGCAATCGGTTTATTTCCCTCGGATCGATTCAGGCGCCTCCGCGGTTTTGAGGGCTTATTCTCAATGCCTACGGAGAACGCTCATGCAAGCGATGGCCACGCATCTCGACGAGAAACGGGTTCGCCATAAATGGCTCGATCTCGACGGCATGAATATATTCTACCGCGAAGCGGGTGCGGAGAATGCTCCCGTGCTGCTTCTGCCGCACGGCTATCCCTGCTCTTCCTATGAATTCAGGGAATTGATGCCGGCGCTTGCCGATCGCTGGCGGCTTCTTGCTCCGGATTTTCCGGGCTGCGGATATAGCGATGCGCCCGGCGGGTTCTCTTATGATTTCGATGGTTATGCCGAATTTCTCCATGCTTTCGCGCAAAAGCTCGGAGCGAGCCGTTTCGCCATCTACCTGCACGACTTCGGCTCGCAGATCGGCCTCAGACTGGCGATCCGGCATCCCGAATGTATCGAAGCCGTCATCATCCAGAACGGCGACATCTACGAGGATGCGCTGGGGCCGAAATATGAGGGCCTCAAGGAATATTGGCGTAATCCGACGCCGGAGGGGCGCGAGAAGATCGCTACGGCCGTGAGCGAGGAAGGCTTCAGGGAAGAGTTCCTGAACGAGGTGGATGCCGATGTCGCCGAGCGCATCTCGCCCGATCTATGGCAGCTCCACTGGTCGCTGATGGACGAGAAGCGCCGGCAGATCGCGATCGATGTCATAGCCGGCTTGCGGGAAAACGTCGCGTGGTTTCCGCGCTACCAGGCCTATCTGAGGGAACACCGGCCGCCGGCGCTCATCGTCTGGGGCCCGCGCGACGGCTACATGCCGGAGAAATCCGCGCGCGCTTATCTCCGCGACCTGCCGGATGCCGAGCTTCACCTCTTCGAGACCGGCGGCCATTGGCTGCTGGAAACCCATCTGGAAGAGGTCGTTCCGCTGCTGCGCGATTTCCTCGGCCGGGTTCTGCCGGCAGCTTCCATGCGCGGTTGAGGGGAAAGTGGTGTGGAACCTTTTCGTTGCAGACGGGTTGCTTCCCCCGCAATGGAGGAGCCATGATGCGATTTATCATGCCGGGGATTTTCGTGGTGCTGATCGCTCTCGTCCTCAGCATCCTCGTTCTGCGTTCGCCGAGGGACGAGCCGGCCAATGGCGAGCTTACCAGCAGCGCCGATGCCGATCCTGAGTCCCGTTAGCGACTACCCGTTACGCAATCCTTTGCTGGTTCAGGCTTTCACCGCGGTGATGAAGAGCCGGGGAAAGCGCAGCAACACCCGGCCGTCCGCCATCGGCGGATAGGCGCGCGCGATGCGGGCCGTGTAGTCCGCCGTGAAGGCCTCAGCGTGGTCCGGGCCGGCGGCATCGAGATAAGGCCTGAGGCCCGTTGCCTTGACCCATTCGACGATCGCCGCCGCATCGGCGAGCGGGTGATAATAGATGGGTATGCCAGAGATCGACGCGGGCCGCCTTCGGCATCAGCCGGTCGTAATAGGCGGATGGCGGGGGCAGGGGCGCGCGCCTGATCCTGCCGCCCTCGAAAGCCGGCGCCCAGGGGCCGGCCGCTCCCGCTTCCTCCATCAGCGTGTGGCTGGGTTCGGAAAGATTGTCCGGCATCTGCACGGCCAGCACCCCGCCGGGCCGCAGGTGATCCATCAGCCGGGCGAGCACCGAAAGGTGATCCGGCACCCACTGGAACACCGCGTTCGCATAAAGCAGGTCCGCCGGTTCCTCCGGCACCCATGTGGCGAGATCGGCCTTGATGAAGCGGCTCTCGGGCAGCCGTTTTGCCGCCGCCGCCAGCATGTTGTCGTCGCTGTCGAGACCGATGACGTTGGCGGCGCCGAAGCGCTCCGCCAGAAGTTCGGTGGAATTGGCCGGCCCGCAGCCGAGATCATAGGCGCGGCTTGCCGAACCGAGTGACACCTGGGCAAGCAGATCGCGCGCCGGCCGCGTCCGCTCGTCCTCGAATTTCACGTATTGCTCCGCCGACCAGACCATTTTCGCGACTCCGTGACATTGCGACCGCGTGGAACATGCCACTCCTCGCATAAGCGCTCCATGGTCGAATTTATCAATTTTTGTGATGACTCATTTCCAATTATCGCTTGACCTGCGAACGAGGCCGGGCCTTCACTCGCGGCGAAATTTGGAAGAGCCAAGGAGACCCGTAATGCCCGTCGATACCACCCCCCGCAGCGCCACCTGGACTTTCGTGGATGGCGAGTGGCACTCGGGCAATCCTCCGCTGATCGGCCCCACCTCGCATGCCATGTGGCTTGGTTCGACGGTGTTCGATGGTGCGCGCTGGTTCGACGGCATTGCTCCGGATCTCGACCTGCATTGCCAGCGCATCAACCGTTCGGCGCTCAACATGGGCCTGAAGCCCGTCGTCCCGGCTGAGGATATCGAAGCGCTCGCCTGGGAAGGCGTGAAGAAGTTCGACGGCAAGACCGCGATCTGTATAAGAGACAGGTACTGGGCCGAGCACGGCACGTCCTACAGCGTCGTGGCCGCCGATCCGGAATCCACCCGCTTCGCGCTTTGCCTGTTCGAGGCTCCGATGAATTCGGCCAAGGCAGGTTCGCTAACGGTTTCGCCCTTCCGCCGCCCCTCGCCGGAAGTCGCCATGACGGGCGCCAAGACCGGCAGCCTTTATCCGAACAGCGGCCGCATGATCATCGAGGCCCGCTCGCGCGGCTTCGACAACGCGCTCGCCCGCGACATGAACGGCAATGTGGCCGAAACCGCTTCCTCGAACGTCTTCATGGTCAAGGACGGCGTCGTCCTGACCCCGGTCGCCAACGGCACCTTCCTCGCCGGCATCACCCGCGCCCGTGTGATGGGCCTTCTGCGCCAAGCGGGCTTTGACGTGCGCGAGGCGACGCTCACCGTGCAGGATTTCCTGGAAGCCGACGAGGTCTTCACCTCCGGCAACTATTCCAAGATCGTGGCGATCAACCGCCTGGACGATCGCGAATTCCAGGAAGGCCCGGTCGCCCGCAAGGCGCTGGAACTCTACATGGACTGGGCCCGCTCGACCGCGCGCGGCTGAGATTTCAGAGGAGGGCGACGCTATGCGTCGTCCTCTTCACTGACTTCAACAGCTCCGCCTAAACTTCTTCCGGCGTGCAGAAAGCGGGCGATGGTGACCGTATCGCCGCTAACGCGGAAGGCGATCGTTCCTCGGCGCTTGTAATCTACGAGCCGAAGTCCGGGTTCGATGTCGTCCCGTGGTGTTCCTCTTTTGGGAAATCTATCGAACCTGCGGCAATGCTAGACAATCCTTTGAACATAGGCACGAGCGAAATCCTCGCCCTTACGTTCCGCCAGATAGTCGAACAGGTTAGCCAGATCGTGCCGTGCTTCAAGCGCGAAGATGACTGTGTAGATCATGCGCCGATTGATCGCCGATCGCGGGTGCGCATGTATTCGTCAAGCTCTTTGCGGGTTTCATCGATAGTACGGCCCCAGCTGGGGTCTGCGTCGTGCGCCTTGATCGTCGGCACGACTTCGTCCCGCAGCCATTGCTCGATTTCCGCATCGTGGTCGGCGAGATAGCACAGCCCTTCGGTCACGACCTCGCTCTCGTCGGCAAATTCGCCTGAGGCGATTTTCTTTTCCACGAGGTCAGCCATGTCTTCCGGCAGCGAGATGGTGATGGAACGGTTCGCGCGCATCGTGAAGCTCCTTGTCCGCCGACATTAGCACGGAGAGGCGGGGGCTCGATAGCCGCCTCCTCACTCCCTTCCCGTCGGTCCGGTGTACTTCATCTTCATGTAGGCATTGCCGGCCTTGAGTTCGTCCAGCATCTGGCGGATGCGCTTTTCGCGCGTGTCGGCCCGTTTCGCCTGGGCGATCCAGCCGAGATAGTCGTTGCGCTGGTAGGCGGGGCGGGCATCATAGGCTGCCTCGAGCCCCGCCGCCTTCAGCCGCTCGGCGATTTCCGGTGGCATGGGGTTCAGCGGGCGCTTCAGCTTGTCCGTATCCTTGCCGGATTTCATGACCGCCTCCTCAGACGAGCCTCACCGCCGCAGTGCCGATGATGATGACGGAAACGGCGATCATCAAGGGCTTCACCGGCACGCGCTTGAGTATGAGCGCGCCGAACGGAGCCGCCAGAATGCCGCCGAGGATGAGGCCAATGGCGGAGGAAAGTTCCGACCAGCCGAGAGCCAGGATGAAGGTCAGCGAGATCACCGAGGTCACGCCGAATTCGGTGAGGTTTGTGGAGCCGATCACCTTCTTGGCGTCGTGGCCGCGGCCGAGCAGCGTGCTCGTCACGATCGGTCCCCAGCCGCCGCCGCCCATCGCGTCGAGCAAGCCGCCGCCGGCGCCCACATAGGGCACGATCCAGTCGCGCACGTCGCGCGGCCATTGCGGCCGGAACGCCTTGTAGAGGATGAAGAGCCCAACGGCGATGAGATAGGCCGAAACGAAAGGTTCGATCGCCTCGCCGTCGATGTTGGAAAGCAGATAGGCGCCGATCGCGCCGCCGATCATGCCTGCAGGTGCCAGCCGTGCGACGAGCCGCCAGTCGACATTGCGGTGATAGGCATGCGAGACGCCCGATGCCGCGGTCGTGAAGCATTCCGTCACGTGGGTCATGGCGCTGGCCGCCGCCGGCGGCACCCCGATCGTCAGCAGGCTCGTCGTGGAAAGCACGCCGAAGGCGAGGCCGAGAGCGCCGTCGACCATCTGTGCCAAAAAGCCGATCAGCACGAAGATCAGGAAGTCCGTGGTCACGAAGTCGAGCATCGAGCCATTCTCCTGGCTGGCTATGGTCCTCACCTGGGTTCCAGCCGGAGGTAATTCGTGATCGGAATAAAAGGTTCCCGCGCCTGCGCGGAGTAAGGATCAGTCCGGCAGTTCCACCGTCACGCGATCTTCGCCGAGTTCGCTGCCGAGTTCGACGGCCTGGGTCTGCTTGTCCATCACGCAGATATGGCTGACGCGGGCATCGGCGCCCACCGCCTTGCCGGTGACGATCGCAAGCCCGAAGCGCTCGCTGCCGATAGGATCGACCGCCGCTTCCGGGTTCTCGATCATACCGCTTGCGGCGGCGACGCATTTCTCCTCCACCGTCTTTTCGAATGCGGCCCAGGCCTCGTCGGAGGATGCTTTCGCGGTCTGGACGGAAAGCAGGATGAGAAGGGAAAGCGGCAGAGCGGTCTTCATGGAGGCCTCGCGAATCATTTAAATCAGAGGTTCCAACAACACCGGAAATCCAGCAAGTCTTTGACGTCGGCAGGCGGATTTTTGGCAAGATTGCCGTTGCCTCCGGCCATGTCCGCACCTATGTTCCGCCACGAGCCCGTCCCCGCGCGAGCCGTTCCTAGGTGTTTGCCGAAAAGGAGTAAGACAATGGCCTTTGAACTTCCTGAACTTCCCTACGATTACGAAGCGCTTTCGCCCTATATGTCGAAGGAAACGCTGGAATTTCACCACGACAAGCATCACAAGGCCTATGTCGACAACGGCAACAAGCTCGCGGCCGAGGCCGGCATGGCCGATCTTTCTGTCGAGGAAGTCGTGAAGAAGTCCTTCGGCACCAATCAGGGCCTCTTCAACAACGCGGCCCAGCACTACAACCACATCCATTTCTGGAAGTGGATGAAGAAGGGCGGCGGCGGCAACAAGCTGCCGGGCAAGCTGGAAAGCGCGATCACGTCCGATCTCGGCGGCTACGACAAGTTCAAGGCCGATTTCCTCGCAGCCGGCGCCACGCAGTTCGGCTCCGGCTGGGCCTGGCTCTCGGTCAAGGACGGCAAGCTCGCCATCTCCAAGACCCCGAACGGCGAGAACCCGCTGGTGCATGGCGCGGAACCGATCCTCGGCGTCGACGTATGGGAACATTCCTATTACATCGACTACCGCAACGCCCGCCCGAAGTATCTCGAAGCCTTCGTGGATAACCTGATCAACTGGGATTACGTCCTGGAACGCTACGAAGCAGCCACGAAGTAAGGCTCCGATTTCGTCCGGAAAGGGCGAGCCGCGATCATTTGAAAAACATCCGGCGCCAGATCGGCGGCCGGGTGTTTTGTTTTGGGCCGCCGTCCTGCCCTTGAATATTACACGAATGGGCAGCATATTAGTCATTTGTGACTACTTTGCGAGGCGATATGCCAAGGGTAAGCCTTAAGGATGCGAAGGCGGGATTTTCCAGTCTGGTCGACCAGGCTGCCGCGGGAGAATTCGTCACGATCACGCGCCACGGAAGGCCGGCGGCCGTGATGGTCAGCGTCGAAGCCGCGGAGTTTGCGAGAAGCGCGCTTCGGAAGGATCGGCCGAGCCTTGCCCGATATCTCAGAAGCTTCCCGGCCGATTTCGATCTCGACGACGATGTTTTCGCGAGAAATCCGACGCCGGGCCGCGAGGTCGATCTGTGACCGGGTATCTCCTCGATACCAATGCCGTTTCCATGTTCGCGCCCTCCAAGGCGAACGTCAGTCCGAACTTCGCCAACTGGGTGGAGGAGCAGGAAAAACTGGACGCGATCTATCTCTCTGCTCTCACGGTGCATGAAATCGAACGGGGAATTCGCTTGCTGGAGGCGAAGGGTGCGACGTCGAAAGCGTCGATCATCGCGATGTTCCTGCAAGGGATGATTGCCGGCTATGGGGATAGGATTTTGCCGATTGATGCCGAAACGGCACGAGAATCCGGCAGGCTGGAGGCAAAGGCCGCGGCGGCCGGCCACAATCCCGGAACGGTGGATGCGCTCATCGCCGGAACCGCGAGCATTCGCGGGCTGATCGTCATCACGCATAACCTGAAACATTTTCGGCCGTTTGGCATTCCGGCAAGGTCACCCGATGAATTGGCCATTGGCCGATAGCTTGTCACACTAGCTTTATCCGTGAAGGCTGATCAGCCTCCCTCTCTAACCCGCAGCCGCAGGCCCCGTCTGCCAGCCTTCCACCCAGAGCTGCCTCAGCCTCACGCCTTCGCCGCGGAAGAACTCCTCCACCGCTTCGCAATGTTCCACGCGGTCGGCGCGGAAGTTGCGGATCGCCCGCCTGAGTTCGCACCAGGCGACGATATTGGCGGTCTGCGAGTAGTAGACGAGAGCGATGGGCCGGATCGTCCTTTCGGTGGCGCGGCCGAATTCATCGCGGTAGTCGAGCGCAAGTTTCCGCTCGTCGCGGATCGCGCGGCGCACCAGCGCAAGGTCGATGGCTTCCGGTGCCGGCGCGGTTATGCCCCAGGCATGCAGGGCATTGTCGGAAAAGATGCGCGCCAGCGGCGGCGGCACGGCCGCGGCGATCTTGCGGTTCACCTGTTTTGCCGCCTGCTTGAGCCCGGTATCGCCGGTGCGCTCCAGCAGCGCCAGCGAAAGCACGATCGCCTCCGTCTCCTCGATCGACAGCATCAGCGGCGGCAGCGTGAAACCCGGCCGCATGATATAGCCGATGCCGCGCTCGCCCTCGATCGGCACGCGCATGGCCTGAAGTGCTGCGATGTCGCGATAGATGGAGCGCACCGTCACCTCGAGCTGGTCGGCGATTTCGGCGCCCGTCACCGGTTTGCGGGCAAGCCGGAGGATCTGGATAATCTCGAACAGCCGGGAAGCCTTGCGCATGTCGTTTTCCTCTTTGCCGGCCCAGACAACTGACAGAACGTTGTCAGTTGGTTTCGTCTATATCTCTGCATATCCGATTGAAAAACAAGGCGCCTGTTTCTGGAAGGCGCTCGCGGCACCCAAGGCTAACTGACATGACCTATACGGAAAACCTCTGGCTCTTCTTCACCCTGTTGTTCGGTATCATCGTCGTGCCGGGCATGGATATGATCTTCGTGCTGGCGAATTCGCTCACGCGTGGCCGTGCCGCCGGCCTTGCGGCCACCGGCGGCATCATGGCGGGCGGGCTCGTCCATTCGCTTTACGGCGCGCTCGGCGTCGGCCTGCTGGCGAGCCTCATGCCGAAGCTCTTCACGCCGCTGCTCATCGTCGGCGCGGCCTATATGGCCTGGATCGGCGTGAGCCTGATGAAGAGCTCCATCGTCGTGGAAGGGGTTGGCCCGGCCGATGCCCGCTCCAACTGGGAGGCGTTCCGGCGCGGCGCCGTCACCTGCCTCATGAACCCCAAGGCTTATCTCTTCATGCTGGCGGTCTATCCGCAGTTCCTGCGGCCCGATTTCGGCCCGCTGGCGCCGCAGGCGGCGGTCATGGCGGCGATGACGGCGGCAACGCAGCTCGCCGTCTATGGCGGGCTCGCCGCGGCCGCCGGCAAGGCACGGGAGTTCCTGGTCGGCAACGGCGGCATCACCGTCTGGCTCGGTCGTGTGGCCGGGCTGTTGCTGGTGGTGGTCTCGCTGATCACGCTATGGGAAGGGCTTGACGCTTCCGGTGCGTTCTGACGAAGTCTTACTTTACAACCTTGTTTTACAACGCTTATCACCGGTTTGTTACTTCTATCTCCGGTCCGGAACCGGCATCTTGCCCGCGTCGAACAATCGCTCGCCGGCTCGTGCCGGTAACCAACCATGGAGAGTCCCGCATGAGGTTCAAAGCTGCCGCAATCACGGCGACCGCACTCTGTCTTGGCTTCGCCGCCGTCTCCGTTGCGCAGGAAACCCCGCAGGCAAAGCGCGAACAGCTGATGAAACAGGTCGGCGGGGCCATGGCCGCCCTCGGCGGCATCGCCAAGGGCGAGAAGCCCTATGACGAGGCCACGGTGCGCACGGCGCTCACCGCCGTCAGCACCAATCTCAAGGCATTTCCGGATCAGTTTCCCGCGGGCTCCGAGGTCGATTCGGCCGCGGCTCCTGCCATCTGGCAGAACACGGAGGATTTCCGTTCCAAGGCGCTCGCGCTCGCGGAAAAGGCGGATACGGCGCTTGCATCCTTCCCCGCCGACCAGGCAGGCGTCGGCGCCGCCATGCAGAGCCTCGGCTCGAGCTGCGGCGATTGCCATCAGACCTATCGCCTGAAGCGTTGATCCACCGGTTTTAGGAATGCGGCCGCGACCTGTTTGCGGCCGCTGTTATGCATGTGAAGCGGGAGAGGGATGATGGCCGCAAGATGGACCAAGCTCTTCGTTGCCGGTGCGGCGATCGTCGTCGCGGGCGCGGTCACGGCCTGGGCGCTCACCAGGCCGGACCCCCATCCCGATAGCTATTGGGCGAACCTCGGCGAGCCCGATCTCGCCCGCGGGGAAAACCTCTTCTGGGCGGGCGGCTGCGCGAGCTGTCACGCGGCGCCGGATGCGACGGGCGATGCGTTGAAGGTGATGTCGGGCGGCAGGGCGCTGCCCACCGGCTTCGGCACCTTCCACGTTCCCAACATATCGCCCGATCCGACTGCCGGCATCGGCGGCTGGACGCTCGCCGAATTCGGCAATGCCATGACCCGCGGCGTCGGCAGGAACGGCGAGCATCTCTATCCGTCCTTTCCCTACGGCTCCTATGCCCGCATGAGCCCGCAGGACATCAACGATCTCTTCGGATATCTGGGCACGCTGCCCGAAAGCAGCTATGTCGCGCTGCCGCACGAACTGCGCTTTCCTTATAATATCCGGCTTGCGCTCGGCGCCTGGAAGTACCGCTATTTCAACGATGAGCCGCGCGTCGAGCTTGCCTCCGCCGATGAGAAGCTGAAACGCGGTCAGTTCCTGGTCGAAGGGCCGGGCCATTGCGGCGAATGCCATACCCCGCGCGACGCGCTCGGCGGTTTCCTCGATGGCCAATGGCTGGCCGGCGGACCGAACCCGGAAGGCGAGGGGCGCATTCCCAATATCACTCCGGGCGGCCAGGATCTCGGCTCCTGGAGCGAGAGCGACCTGGTGAACTATTTCCAGACGGGCTTCACGCCTGAGTATGATTCCGTCGGCGGCTCGATGGCCGACGTGCAGCGCAACCTCGCGCATTTGCCGCAACAGGATCTCGAAGCCATCGCCGCCTATCTGAAAGCCGTACCGTCACGCTGACCGATAGCCGCCGCCGGGTGGAACGAAGCCCGCAACCTTACGTTTTCGCTCCCATGTGGGCGGAGAAGCGTCACCATGAGCCATAGCCACGAGCATCACCATCACGCCGCGGCCGAAGGCGGCGACAAGCGGATGATCGGCGCGATCGCGGTCAACATGCTCCTGACGGTTGCCCAGATCGTCGGCGGCGTCGTCTCGGGAAGCCTTTCGCTGATTGCCGATGCGCTTCACAATTTCAGCGATGCGGCCTCGCTGGTCATTGCGTTTGCCGCCCGCAAGATCGCGCGCCGCCCGTCCGACGAGGTCATGACCTTCGGTTACGTGCGGGCGGAAATCGTCGCAGCCCTCATCAACTACACGACGCTGATCGTGATCGGCCTCTATCTCGTCTACGAAGCGGTGATGCGCTTCATCACGCCCGAGCCGATCGAGGGCTGGATCGTGGTCGTCATCGCCGCCGTCGCGCTCGTCATCGATCTCGTGACCGCGCTGCTGACCTATGCGCTGTCGAAGGAAAGCATGAACATCCGTGCCGCCTTCCTGCACAATGTCGCGGACGCATTGGGTTCGGTGGGCGTCATCATCGCCGGAACGCTGATCATTTTCTATGGCTGGCGGATCGTCGATCCGATCGTCACGCTGCTGATCGCCGCCTATATCCTCTGGCAGGCCTTTGCGGAGATCGGCGGCTCGATCCGCATGCTGATGCTCGGCACGCCTTCCGGCGTCGATATCCAGGCGCTGGTCCAGGCGCTCGGCACGGAACCGGGCGTCTCGAGCATTCATCACGTCCATGTCTTCGCGATCGACGAGCGGTACACGGCCATGGAGGCGCATGTCGTGCTGGCCGATGGCTTCGAGGCGAGCGCCGACGACGTCAAGGCGCGGCTGAAGATGCTGGCGCATGAAAAATTCGGTATCGGCCATTCGACCCTGGAGATGGAGCGGCCGGATACCTGCTGCCGGGGCGAGGACGCCCGCACCATAGGCCATGCTGTCGGCGCTGCGCATGATGCCGAGAATGCCGGACGGCACCACGCGCACGGCCATTAGAGGAAGGCGGCGGTGCCGTTCGATCAGGTTCCATGCTTGCAAATTATGCTAGCATCAAGTAGGTTGCCTGCATGAACAGCAAGCAGCGCAAGACGCTCGTCGCCATTTTTCGCGACCCCGCTTCTCCGTCGATCGAATGGAGCGATATCGAAAGCCTTTTGCTTGCTGTCGGCTGCAATATCCTTGAAGGCAGCGGTTCGCGTGTCCGTTTCGAGAAGGACGGGTTGATCGCGTCGTTTCATCGCCCTCATCCGGAAAAGGAGGCGAAACGCTATCAAGTCAAGGATGCGCGGCTTTTCCTGAAGCAATTGGGAATAGAACCATGAATGTGTTGCACTACAAGGGCTATTCGGCACGTGTGGAATTCGATGCGGAGGACGAAATCTTCGCTGGGCGCATTGCCGGCATACCCGATGTCATCGGTTTCCATGCGGACAATGTTGCGGACCTCAAGATGGCGTTCCATGAAGCGGTCGATGATTATCTTGCAACCTGTGAACGCCTTGGCCGGCCTCCGCACAAGCCATATTCGGGGCGGGTGATGTTCCGCATCGATCCGGACGTCCATGCCCGTGCGGCGAAGGCTGCGGAACTCGAGGGAAAGAGCCTCAACGAATGGGCTGGAGAGGTTCTGGCAAAGGCGACGGGATGAATGATCCCGCGCCTCATGCCAGTGCCTGCATATAGCGCATGCCGGTTACCGGCCGCGGCACGAAATCCATGAATTCGTAGAAGCGGTGGGCGGCGAGATTGCCGGTCGCGGCGCTGACCGAGAGATAGTCGCAGCCGGCGTTCCTGGCGATTTCGCGGGCGCGGGAGACGAGGTGCTGGCCGGTGCCGTGGCCGCGATGTCCGTCGCGCACGAAGAGATGGTGCAGGTCCATGCCACGCTTGCCTTCCTGCGCTCTGTAGAGCGGCACGAGAATGGCGTAGCCGATGAGCTGCGAACCCGTATCGGCGACAAGCGCGGTGATCCACGGCATTTCACCGAACAGATCGCGTTCCAGCGTTTCGGGTGTCGTGGCTACCACATCGTTGTGATGAGCCGCCAAAAGCCCGATCATCTCGTTGAGTTCGGGCAGGTCGCGCGGCTTTGCGGCGCGGATGGTCACCACCGGCGGGCGGGGAAGTGTGATTTCGGTGTCTTCGGTCATTTTCGGCATCCTTTTCCGGTTTGTCGCCGTCAGGTGCCGTTTCATACAACAAAGCCGCCTGACGGCGGCCTGTTGACAATGATGATCTGTCGGCCGCCCTTTAGAGGAAGGCCCAAAAATACGAGCAGGAGATGATGTTGCGCGTCTTGATCATGCCGGTGTGATGCTCCCATTCACGGGGCTTGTCAAGCGGCTTTGGTGACGGCGCCTCTACGCCGCCTTCAGCGTAAAATCGACCCTGATGCCGCCATAGGGAAAAACCACTTTCCCGTCGGAGGTCTTGTCGATGATGCCTGCCGCGATCAGCGCGGTGATATCGCCGTGGACGGCCTTTACGTCACGCTCCACCCGCCGCGCCACTTCGCGGATGGCCATGTCGCCCTGACCTGCCATCGCTTGCAGGATTTCCCAGCGTTTGACAGTCAGCACCTTCCAGAGAAGATCGATGGAAGCAAAGTCGATATGGGTGCCCTGAGCCTCCCCGCGAAAGGCGGCCGCCATCTGCCGTTTGGTTTCCTCGATGGAGGAAAGGCCAAGTGTTACGATGGGATGTTGTCTTTCATCCATAGCTCGACATCCTTCCAGAAATCGTCCTGCAATCTTTCCAGATTCACAAACGCATAGGCGACCTCGTCGCGGCCCAGATGTTTGTGATCTCTCTTGCCGGCTTCGTTGTCATAGCGCAGCACGCAGGTTTCGCCCGATACCGGTGCCAGGCTGTATTTGATATCGTGCAAGCTGCCGCGAACCGGTTTCGGCACCTGCCATATCTTGATGTCCGCGAAGCAGGTTTCCGTGAGCGCCAGGCGTTTCTGCAGCAGAAGCTTCGCTTTCATTGTTGGAGTTTGCTACAACGCGGACCCCCCGTCAATGTTCCCCGTCGCATAAGCCATGGTCCGAAAGCGCCCGGATCACGTAGCAATCCTCGATCGAATGGCCGTCGCAATGGGAGATGATGCGCTCCAGCTCGTGTTCCAGCCTCTGGAGCTTGGCGATCTTTTCGCGCACGGCGGAAAGGTGATCGGCGGCGATCCGGTCGGCGTCGACGCAGGGCATCTCGGGATGCCGGCTGAGCGCGATCAGATCGCGGATTGCCGGAATGTCGAGGCCTAGATCGCGGGCATGTCGGATGAAGGCCAGCCGTTCGAGGTCTGTCCTCTCGTAGCGCCGCTGGTTGCCCTCAGAGCGCTCGGCCGCGCCCATCAGTCCCATCTGCTCGTAATAGCGGATGGTCGGCACCTTCACGCCGGTGCGCTTCGAAAGATCGCCGATCGACAACATTTTCGATTTTTCCTCTTGAACCTCTAGTCACTAGAGGAATTATGTAGGGCGTCACCGGAAACCAGACAAGGAAAAGGTGACACTATGAGCGCATCCTGCGGCCATCATCACGGCACGTTCGAGGGATTGTCGGACGATTACAAGCGGCGGCTATGGGCGGTCATCGCCATCAACGCTGCGGGCTTTCTGGTCGAGATGATCGCCGGCCGGCTTGCCGGCTCCCAGGCGCTGCAGGCCGATGCGCTGGATTTCTTCGCAGACGCGGTCACCTACGGCATTTCGCTCGCCGTCATCGGCGCTTCGATAAGGGTCCGCACCACCGCTGCCGCCGCCAAGGGCATCAGCCTCTTTCTGATGGGCCTCTGGGTCTTCGGCTCCACGGTCTACCGCGTCTTCTATGTGGGCGTGCCGGAAGCCCCGATCATGGGCGTCATCGGCTTCCTGGCGCTTCTTGCCAACGTGGCGAGCGTGCTGATCCTGATGAACTACAAGGATGGCGACGCCAACGTGCGTTCCGTCTGGCTCTGCTCGCGCAATGACGCGATCGGCAACGTCATCGTCATGATCGCTGCGCTCGGCGTCTGGGGTACTGCGACCGCCTGGCCGGATCTCATCGTCGCGGGCGTCATGGCTGGGCTCTTCCTCACCTCTTCGGTGCAGATCCTCCGCCAGTCCTGGGCAGAATGGAAAAACGGCGGCACGATCAGCCTGGATGCGCATGCGGGACATAGCCATGGGCCGGTGGGCGAGGCGCATTCCGCCTGCTGCTCGGGCCACGATCACGCCGCCCATCACGATCACAAGGAACATGAGCACGCGCACTGAGCCGCGGCATTGAGCCTATGGCGGGCTGTGGTACAAGGGCAGGCATCATAGGTTGAGGACCCAGCCAGCCCGAAAGGAAGACCATGGCCCGCCTTCCGTCCCGCGCCGCGTCGCTCTTCGCGCTTGCGGCGTTTCTTCTGAGTGCCGCAAGTGCCGCCGCCGGCAATGCCCATATCCTGATCGATGCGAAGACCGCCAAGGTCATCAGCGCGGAAAATGCCGGAGCGCCGAACGGGCCTGCCTCTCTCACCAAGATGATGACGCTTTATCTCACCTTCGAGGCGCTTCGTTCGGGGCGGATCGGTTGGAATGATCCCGTGCCGGTCTCGCGGCGCGCGACCCGCGCCGTGCCCTACAAGCTGAACGTCCGCGAGGGCGATGCGGTGACGGTGCGGGAGGCCGTGCTCGGCATGATCGTGCTTTCCGCCAATGACGCGGCCATTGCGATCGGCGAGAAGCTCGGCGGCTCGGAAGAGCGTTTCGCGGAGCTGATGACGGCGAAGGCAAGGCGCCTCGGCATGCGTAACACCACGTTTCGCAATGCAAGCGGGCTGACGGCGCCCGGCCAAGTGACCACCGCCCGCGACATGGCCGTGCTGGGCCTGGCGCTGATGAAGAACTTTCCCCGCGAATTCCGCCTGTTCTCCACCCGCAGCTTCCAGTTTCGCGGCAAGACGCTCGAGGGCCATAATTACCTGATGGACGAGTATCCCGGCGTGGACGGCATCAAGACCGGCTATACCAGCGCCTCCGGCTATAATGTCGTCACCTCTGTCAGCAAGGGCGGCCGCCGCATAGTCGGCGTGGTGATGGGCGGCTCCACGGCCAAGAGCCGCGACCGCACCATGGCCGCCTTGCTGGACGGTGTCCTGCTCGGCGCCGCCGCCGGCCGGAGAACAGTGCCGGCCGTGCCGGTGACGCCCGGCCTCTATTGATCCCGCCGCGCAATCTTGCCCGCAACGCCTCCACAGCCTAAAGGAGGTCGGCACAACATGCTTCGCCCAAAAGGAGCGGTCGACGCGTATCCGGATACACTCAAGTCGAAAGAAGGGGCAACGAGATGACGGCGATCATAGGATTTCTCAATACGGTCTTCTGGGGCTATGTCCTCATCTACGGATTGATTGCCGTTGGATTGTTCTTCACGGTCCGCCTGGGTTTTCTCCAGTTCCGCCATTTTCCCGAGTTTTTCCGCGTCGTCCTGCGTGCGCCCGAGGCGGATGCGGCCGGCATCACGCCGTTTCAGGCGCTTTGCACCAGTCTCGCCTCGCGGGTCGGCACCGGTAATCTGGCTGGTGTCGCCGTTGCGATGACGCTCGGCGGGCCGGGCGCGCTCTTCTGGATGTGGGTGGTTGCCGCTCTCGGCATGGCGACGGCTTATGCCGAAAGCGCGCTGGCCCAGTTGTTCAAGGTCCGCGGTCAAAGTGGGGAATATCGCGGAGGCCCGGCCTTCTACATCTCCCGAGGCTTGAACGCGCCCTGGGCGGCGGTGATCTTTGCCGTGTGCCTGATCCTGGTCTTCGGCCTTGCCTTCAATGCCGTCCAGGCAAATTCGATCGCAGAGGCGATGCACGGCGCCTTCGGCGTGCCCAAGCTCGGGGTCGGGGTTGTCGTTGCCGGCATCTCCGGCGTCGTCATTTTCGGCGGCATCAAGTCGATCGCACGCATTGCGGAATATATCGTGCCGTTCATGGCGGTCGCCTATCTCGGCGTCGCTCTCTACGTGCTGATCGTCAACATTGCCGATGTGCCGGCAGCACTCTCACTGATCGTCCGGAGCGCCTTCGGCTTCGAGCAGGCAGTCGGCGGCATGGCCGGAGCCATGTTGAACGGTGTCAAGCGAGGCCTGTTCTCCAACGAAGCCGGCATGGGATCGGCGCCGAATATTGCCGCGGTAGCCACGCCCAGCCCCCATCACCCGTCCTCGCAGGGCATGGTTCAGGCGCTCGGCGTGTTCATCGATACGCTGCTGATCTGCACGGCCACCGGCCTCATCATCCTGCTGTCCGGCGCGCTCGTGCCCGGAGGGGAGCTTACGGGAACACCGTTGACCCAGGCTGCGATGGCCGTCCATATCGGCGGCGCGGGGCACGCCTTCATCGCCATCGCGATCTTCTTCTTCGCGTGGACATCGGTCATCGGCAACTATTCCTATGCCGAAAACGCTCTCGTCTATCTCGGTCTGGACAACAAGGTCGGGCTTTTATGCGCACGCGTCGGCCTGATCCTGATGGTTCTCTGGGGTTCCTATGAGAGTGCGACGACGGTATTCGATGCTGCCGATGCGTCCATGGGCCTGATGGCCTCGATCAATCTCGTGGCGATCGTCCTGCTGTCGCCGCTGGTCGTAAAGCTGACCCGCGATTACTTCGAGCAGAGGCGATCCGGAGCCCCGGTGTTCGATCCGGGAATGTATCCGGAACTCGCCGGGAAAATCGATGCGGATATCTGGCACGACATATCCGTCTCCCCAACCTCCAAGGACGCCTTGCATCCGGCAAAGGCTTGACGCCCGGCTTTCACTGATCCCGTCGAGCCTATGATTTCCCTATGAGGCTCGCCCTTGCCCCGCATCGATTTCCTATGCGGGGCCGGGCTAAGCCCTCGCGGTCAATCACGCGAGGGCTTTGCGATGACGGTCGGAATTGCTGAACTCAGGACGGTGACGGCGCTCGTCACGCCTTTCCGCGACGGCACCATGGAACGTTCCTGGCTGAACAAGGCGCTCGACCGGCAGGTGAGGGCGGGCGTCGATGGCGTCGTGGTCTGCGATGTCTTCGGCGAGGGCTATGCGCTGAGCCATGACGAACGCGACCGGGTTCTCGCCATCTGCCTCGAACGGGCGGCGGGTAGACTTGCCGTATTCGCCGCCACCGGCACCAACGATACGGCCGAAACCGTGGCCATGACCCGCCGCGCGGCGGAAATCGGCGCCGACGGCGTGCTGGTCACCGTGCCCTATTATTCCAAGCCGGTGCCGAAGGGCGTGATCGGCCATTTCCGCGAAGTGGCCGGGGCGACTCGTCTGCCGGTCGTCCTGGACGACGATCCGTACCGCACCGCGCTCGATTGCGGTCATGCGCTCCTTTCCTCGCTGGCGGATGTCGAAAATATCGTCGGCATCCGCCACGGCATCGGGCGGCTGGAAGCCTTTCACCGACTTCCAGCCGATCTCAGGCGTCGCTACCGGCACTATTCGAGCGACGATTCCACGCTGCCGATGTTTCTGGCCTGCGGCGGCCATGGCTGCATATCGGCACTCGGCAACGTGCTTCCCTATCGGCTGGCGGCCATGAAAGTGCCGGCAGCCGCATCCGCCGGCGATCTCTCCTTCCGCCAGGCGCAGTCGCTTCTGGTCGCCGCCGAGGGCCGGTGGGATGCGGCGGTCGTCAAGGCGGCCTTAGCGATCCTCTACGGCACGCCGCCGGAGGTCCGCCTTCCTCTCGTGGAGGTCGAGCCGGAAATGCGCGAAGCGATCGCCCATGCGCTTGCCGCGCTGGAGGGGCAGCCCGTTTTCTCGCAGGCGCTCGCCTGAGCCGGCTGATCGGGGCAGCGGCACTTATCCTTATGAAATTCCTATTTCTTCGGTTTCCGGCCCCAATCGATAACCTATGCCACCCAGCTTACCTTGATCCTGCACATCACGAGCATGTGCGCGGATGGAAAACCATCCGCAACGCTGGAGTACGAGACATGTACGGCAGATTGGGGCTCTATCATTTGGCCCGCTACCATCAGGAGCAGGCGCAAGCCGCAAAGCACGGCGAACGGCGCCTGCCACAAGACGATTACGGCCGCCTGGACGTCTTCCTGCGCCTCGCCGCGGTCGTCCTGATCGCGGCGAGCGTCGGCGGCGCTTTCTACTGCGCACTCTCCTGATCTTTCCCGACCTCACGAAAGGAACATATCGATGGGCAAAGCAATGTTGCGTGGAGAACCTTCCTTAAGGAACGGCACCCGTTTCACGGTGGGCCGTGACGAGAACGGCTGCTGGGTCGTATGCGACCGCGAAGGCCTGGTCGGCGGCTTCTTCAGGGACAGGGCATCCGCCGTCCATTTCGCCATGTTCGAAAGTGATCACCAGCCGGGCGCCGTCTGCTGCGTTCCCGATGGCGTGATCCTTTCCTCCTCCTCGCTTCACCCCGCCAAGGCGGTCTCGCGGCGCAGGCCGCGCGAAAGCCGCCTCAGGCTCGTCTCCTGAAAGGCATCCCGATGTCCAACCTCGAACTGACTTCCCCACTGACTTCCCTGGGCGCCGCGAAGCGCCACGCTTCCGAAAGGCCGGGACTTCGCCAAGGCCTCATGGCGGCGGGCGTCTGTGTGCTGATGCTGGTCGCGGCCGCCGGTATCCGGCTCCTCGCCGCCGCATCCGCGCTCTCCCTCTGGTGATCTCAGCCGTTTCCCGAACCCCGGATATCTTCGATGCCGAACATTCTCAGGCAGTGCCGCCGAATGATCCTTCCCCGCTTCGAGGCGGAGAAGGATTTCCGCGGCTCGACCATCATTCTGCACATGTGCATCGCCTTGGGGCTCATATTGCTCCTCGCATTCCTTCTGACGCGGCTGGCGACCGCCATCTGATCCGCCCGTTCAAGTCATTTTTCCGTGGAATAGCGAACCCGGACCTGCCGGCAAGAGCGGGACCGGGTTGCTTTCGTTGGTCGGATGGATAATATACCCCCCTATACTATTGAGGAACGACGATCATGTCGCACACCATCCGCGAAAAAGCGAAGCTTCTGGCGCGCGTGCGCCGGCTGAAGGGACAGATGGAAGCTGTCGAGCGCGCGCTGGAGGCGGAAAGCCCCTGTGGCGAGGTGCTGCAGCTTCTCGCCTCCATCCGCGGTGCGCTCTCCGGTCTCACGGGCGAGGTGATCGAGGATCACCTGCATGAGCATGTGCTCCACGCCGAAGACGAGAAGGCGAGAGCCAAGGCCACCGACGAGCTGGCCGAAGTGCTGCGCACCTATATCCGCTGATATTCACCGTAAGGAGTAAGGCCATGTCCACCGTCGATCAGATGAGGCACGAGCATGTGTTTCTAGGCGATAACCACGAGCGCAACGAGCGGCGCGTCTGGCTGGTGATCGCGCTGACCGCCACGATGATGGTGGCCGAGATCGTCGCCGGAACGCTCTTCGGCTCCATGGCGCTGCTGGCCGATGGCTGGCACATGTCCACCCATGCGGGCGCCATGCTGATCGCCGCGCTCGCCTATCTCTATGCCCGCCGGCAGGCGCGCAATCCGCGCTACACGTTCGGCACCGGCAAGCTCGGCGATCTCGCGGGCTTCGCAAGCGCCGTCGTGCTGGCGCTGATCGCGCTCCTGATCGCCTGGGAAAGCGTGGTCAGGCTCGCCAATCCGGTGGCGATCGATTTCGATCAGGCGATCCTGGTCGCGGTTGCCGGGCTCGGTGTCAACCTGCTCAGCGCCTGGCTGCTTCGGGACGACCATTCGCATCACGGCCACTCCCATCATGGCCATCACCATGACCACGATGACGATGACCACCATCACGCCCATGATGCGCATGGCCAGCACGGCCATCGTGCCGGCGGAACCGATCACAATCTGCGCGCCGCCTATCTACATGTGCTGGCGGACGCGCTGACCTCGCTGCTGGCGATCTTCGCGCTGATCCTCGGCCGCACGAACGGCTGGGTCTGGCTCGATCCGGTCATGGGCATCGTCGGCGGCCTGGTGATCGCCCGCTGGTCCTGGGGCCTGATCCGCGCCACCGCGAACGTGCTTCTCGATGCCCTGCCGGCGGATGAGGATCTGCCGCAGGAAATCCGCGAGATCGTCGAGAATGGAGAAGACAGGATCGCGGACCTGCATGTCTGGCAGGTGGGGCCGGGCCATCACGCGGCGATCGTTTCGGTGGTTACGCCGACGCCGCGCGCGCCGGCCTTCTACAAGGAGAAGCTTGCGGCAATCCCCGAGCTTTCGCATGTCACGGTGGAGGTCACGCCGGCCGTCGCGGCGTGACTGGAGCAACGGTCGCGCTCAGGCTTCAGGCGAATTCCTGGTAAAGTTCCTCGACCCAGTCCTGGGTCACAGTGGGTGCGGCCGCTTCGTCGGCGCGGGAGGTCGTGCCGCTCAATTCCATCGACCACAGCGCATTGGCAAGCGAGGGGGAAAGCAGCGTACTGCTGCCGGTGAGCGCGTCCGGAGCGCGCTGGAAGGTCGCGGTTTCGCGATGCGGAGCTTCCTCCGCCTTCCGCTCCGTCTCGGGCGTCCGGTTGGGATAATGATAGCCGTTGAGGCCGCTATCGATCTTCATGGCGCGCAGACCCACATTTGTAATGGTTAACCAGTGGTTAACGCCTGAAGCTTGCGCGAGGCTTGCGTCTCGCCGTTTCTGAGGCGAGGCGACTCTTGACAAATCAATGGCGGCGGGGAGGGCGCGCTGGTTGGTTGTTAACTGCAGTGGTTCGGCGGGCTCCCGTCATTCCTGTGACGAGCACAGGAATGGCGGAAGTGGAAGATACTCCGGTCAGCCGTAGCCTCTAAAGCCGCCGCCGCTTAAACTGCAGCCGCCATCTTCCCGGCCACCTTGATCGCAAACGAATATTCGAAGGCGATTTCTTCGAGGCGTTGGAAGCGTCCGGATTTGCCGCCATGGCCCGCCGCCATATTGGTCTTCAGGAAATAGGGTCCTGCCTCGGGCGCCACTTCCCGAAGCTTCGCGATCCACTTGGTCGGCTCCCAATAGGTGACGCGCGGATCGGTGAGGCCGGAGATCGCCAGGATCGGCGGATAGGGTTTTGCGCCGATATTGTCGTAAGGCGAGTAAGAGGCAATCCAGTGGTACTCCTCCTCGGACTCGATCGGATTGCCCCATTCGGGCCATTCCGGAGGGGTGAGCGGCAGCGTGTCGTCCAGCATCGTGTTGAGCACGTCGACGAAGGGCACGGCCGCGATGATTCCGGCGAATTTCTCCGGGGCGATGTTGGCGATGGCGCCCATCAGCATGCCGCCCGCCGATCCGCCCTCGGCGATAATGTTCACGTAAGACGTGAACTTCTGTTGATTCAGATAGTCAGCCGCGGCGATGAAGTCTTTGAACGTGTTCTGTTTATGCTCCATCTTGCCGTTCTCGTACCAGGCAAAGCCCTTCTCCTTGCCGCCGCGTATATGGGCGATGGCATAGACGAAGCCGCGATCGGCAAGCGACAGATTGTTGGTGTTGAACGAGGCGGGGATGGTGATGCCGTAGGCACCGTAACCATAGAGCAGGCAGGGCGCCGAACCGTCGAGCGGCGTGTCCTTGCGATAGAGCAGCGAGACCGGCACCAGTTCGCCGTCGGGGGCGGGAGCCATCACCCGGCGCGTCACATAGTCTTCCGGGTTATGGCCGGAGGGCACTTCCTGCGTCTTCAGAAGCACCCGCTCGCGGGTTACCATGTCGTAGTCGAAGAGCTGGCTTGGCGTCGTCATCGAGGAATAGGAGAAGCGGATGACGTTCGTGTCGTATTCAGCAGCTCCCGAGAGCCCGAGCGAATAGGCTTCCTCGGCAAAGGCGATGGCGTGCTCATCTCCGGTCGCCCGGTCGCGCACGACGATCCGCGGCAGGCCCTCGCGCCGCTCCAGCCAGACGAGATGGCGCGCAAACGCCATGTGGCTGATGATGAGCCGGCCGGGCTCGTGCGGTACGATCTCTTTCCAATTCTCCTTGCCCGGCGCCTCAACCGGCGCTTCCATGATCTTGAAATCCTTGGCGTCGCCGTCATTGGTGAGAATGTAGAAGACGTCGCCGCCTTCCGTCATTGAATATTCGACGCCTTCCTCGCGAACCGCGACCAGCTTGGGCTCGGCCGTCAGGTCCTTGGTGGAGATGAGCCGGTATTCCGACGTCTCGTGGTCGTGGATGTCGATATAGATGAAGTCGTCCAGCAGCGAGCCGCCGACACCCATGAAGAAGCCGGGGTCCTTCTCCTCGTAGACCAGCCGGTCGCCGGTCTGCGAGGTGCCGAGGATATGATGGAAGACCTTGGACGGCCGGTGATTTTCGTCCTGCAGCGTATAGAAGAAGCTCTTGCCGTCCGGCGCCCACACGCCGCCGCCGCCGGTATTCTCGATCACGTCGGAGAGATCCTCGCCGGTCGCAAGATCGCGGATGCGCAGCGTGAAATATTCGGAGCCCTTGTCGTCATAGCCCCAGATGCCGAAGCCGTGATCGGTGGAATTGTCGATGCCGGAAAGCCGGAAATAATCCTTGCCCTCTGCTTCCTTGTCGCCGTTAAGCAGCACATGCTTCTCGCCGCCGTCGCGTGGGGTTCGGAAGAAGTGCGGCTGCTCTCCGCCCGTCACGTAAAGCGTACCATAGGCGTAGGGTCCGTCCTTCATCGGCACGGAGCTGTCGTCTTCCTTGATGCGGCCTCGCATTTCGGCAAACAGCACCTTTTGCAGTTCGGCCGTATCGCCCATGCCGGCTTCCATATAGGCGTTCTCGGTTTCCAGATGGGTCCGGATTGCCGGATCGAGAAGCGAGGGGTCCTTGAACATCGCCTGCCAGTTCTCGGCCCGCATCCAGGCATAATCGTCCGTGCGGGTAATGCCGTGGCGGGTATCGGTGACCGGCTTCTTCTCGGCTACGGGCGGGCTCGGCAGGTTTTGGAAAGGCGTTTTCGGGGAGAGGGACAAGGCGGGTCTCCGGCAGGAATGAAGGTGTGCCAGAGATAGGGGCAGGCGAGGGTGAGGGCAAGCCGTGAGCTGGGGCCTCTCATACGAAGATATCTCCTTCCTCCCGCACGAGTTCACCCAGAAACTCGATGACGGCCTTGAGCCGCATCAGGTTGCGGCCGCTTTCGTGATAGGTCGTCCAGTAGGCGCGCCTTATCGTCACCTCCGGCAGCACCCGCACGAGTTCGGTATATTGCCGGGCGATGTAGTCGTGCAGGATGCCGATGCCGGCGCCGGAGCGCACCGCTTCCGTCTGGCCGATGGCGCTGGAAATCTCGAAGCTCGCATCCCAGTTGCGCATGATCTCCCCGGTGAAATTGAGGGAAGGGGAGAAGATCAGGTCTTCCACGTAGCCGACGCGCGCATGGTCCTTCAGCGCTTCCACGCTCTCCGGAATGACGGCCTCCGCAAGATAGGCTTTCGAGGCGTAGAGCCCAAGCGTGTAGTCGGTGAGCTTGGAGGATACGAGCCGGCCCTGTTCCGGCTGCTCGATGGTGATTGCGATATCCGCCTCGCGCTGCGACAGCGAAAAGGAGCGGGGCACCGGTACCAGTTGCAGCTTGAGTTCGGGATGGCGGCGTGTGAGGCGGCCAAGCCGCGAGGCGAGGAAGGATACGCCGAAGCCGTCCGGCGCGCCGATCCTGACCGTGCCGGCTATCGCCGTATCGATCCGGCCGGTGCTTGCCTGTGCGGCCAGCATCTCCGTCTCCATCCGCTCGGCGGCCCGGAAGAAAACCTCGCCTTCCGCCGTCAGTTCGCAGCCATTGGTGCGGCGAATGAGAAGCCGCGTGCGCAAATCTTCTTCCAGTGCAGTGACGCGCCGCCCGAGCGTGGCATGGTTGATGCCGAGCCGTCGTGAGGCCGCGAGGATCTGTCCTGAACGAGCCACCGCCAGGAACATTCGTACGTCATCCCAGTTCATTCCCGCTCACCTCGTCCCGGTTAATTCCCCTCCCCAACCCCTCCCCAAAAGGGGAGGGGCTTAACCTGCCGCCCCCTTCGGTTCGCCCTGCGAAATGGTCGAGAGGGTTCCGCGAGTTCTCTCCCCCCTTGTGGGGGAGATGGCCGGCAGGCCAGAGGGGGATTTACCTCCACCGCATTCCCTCTGCGGGAAGAGGTTTTTAAAACCAGACTTCAATCCTTGCACAACGGATGCGTAAACTATGGCGTTGCGTTGTGCAATCATGAGGGTATCCTCTGCCTATCGAGAAAACACTGGAGGAGCATTCCATGCGCGAGATTGGTCATTTCATCGGCGGCAAGCATGTCGCCGGCACCAGCGGCCGCACGGCCAACGTCTACAATCCCGCCACCGGCGAGGTGCAGGCCCAGGTGGCATTGGCGAGCGTCGCCGATGTCCGCGCCGCGGTCGAGAACGCCAGGGAAGCCCAGGTCAAGTGGGCGGCCACCAACCCACAGCGCCGCGCCCGCGTGTTCATGAAGTTCGTGGATCTCCTGAACCAAAACATGGATGAGCTCGCTACGCTGCTGTCCAGCGAGCACGGCAAGACGGTGGAGGATTCGAAGGGCGATCTCGTGCGTGGCCTGGAAGTCTGCGAGTTCGTCATCGGCATCCCGCATCTCTCCAAGGGCGAGTTCACCGAAGGCGCCGGGCCGCATATCGACATGTATTCGATGCGCCAGCCGGTCGGTATCGGCGCGGGCATCACGCCCTTCAACTTCCCGGCCATGATCCCGATGTGGATGTTCGCGCCTGCGATCGCCTGCGGCAACGCTTTCATCCTGAAGCCGTCGGAGCGCGATCCGTCCGTGCCGCTGCGCCTCGCGGAACTGATGATCGAGGCAGGACTTCCGGCCGGCGTGCTGAACGTCATCAACGGCGACAAGGCCGCGGTCGACGCGATCCTTGCCGATCCGGATATCGGCGCGGTGTCCTTCGTCGGCTCGACCCCGATCGCCCGCTACGTCTATGGCACGGCGGCGATGAACGGCAAGCGCGCCCAGTGCTTCGGCGGCGCCAAGAACCACATGATCATCATGCCGGATGCCGATATGGACCAGGCCGTCAACGCGTTGATGGGCGCGGGCTACGGCTCTGCCGGCGAGCGCTGCATGGCGGTTTCGGTTGCGGTTCCGGTGGGCGACGATACCGCCGACCGTCTCGTGGAAAAGCTCATCCCGAGGATCGAGTCGCTGCGCATCGGCCCCTATACCGACGAGAAGGCCGACATGGGCCCGGTCGTCACAAAGGATGCCTATAACCGCATCAACGGCCTGATCGGCAAGGGCGTCGAGGAAGGCGCCAAGCTCCTGGTCGATGGCCGCGGTTTCAAGCTGCAGGGCTATGAAGAGGGCTATTTCGTCGGCGGCACGCTGTTCGACCACGTCACCGCGGACATGGAAATCTACAAGACCGAAATCTTCGGTCCCGTCCTCTCGGTCGCCCGCGCCAAAAACTATGAGGAAGCCCTGTCGCTGCCGATGAAGCACGAATACGGCAACGGCGTCGCGATCTTCACCCGCGACGGCGATGCGGCGCGCGATTTCGCGTCCCGCATCAACATCGGCATGGTCGGCGTCAACGTGCCGATCCCGGTCCCGCTTGCCTATCACTCCTTCGGCGGCTGGAAGGCTTCGTCCTTCGGCGATCTCAACCAGCACGGCATCGATTCCATCAAGTTCTGGACCCGCACCAAGACGATCACCGCCCGCTGGCCCTCCGGCATCAAGGACGGCGCCGAGTTCGTCATGCCCGTCATGCGGTAAGTCGAACTCCAAAAGACAAACACATTCTGCGGGCTCCTTCGGGAGCCCGTTTTTGTTCCAGGTGTTGACCTTTTATCCCATCGTCCTAATTTAGCGCGCTGTAGGAGTGGGGAGTACCATGGTCTACGAGTGGGATGAGAAGCGCGCCCGCCGCGCTCAACGCATCAGAATGAGTCTGAGCCTGCTGGTCGCTGCATGTGTTGTGGGAGTTCCCGTCTGCATAGCGGCGGCGCTGGATATCGTGCCCGCGTTCTGATCCGTTCGATCAGGGCTGGCGCTCGGTAATCGAACAGACAAACGAAAATGGCCGGAGCGTTGCGGCCCCGGCCATCCGTAATTCAGTAGTGCCGAAAGCTCAGCTTTCCGGGCCTTCGTTGAAGCCGACCTTATCGACCAGTTCGGAGGCCTTCTTGCGGTTGGCCGCGATGTCCGAGAGCGGCAGCGTATCCGCCTTGATGGGGCCCCAGGCCTTCACCACGTCGGAAGGCTCGGCGCCCGGCATGACCGGATATTCGTAGACCTGCTCGCCATAGATCTTCTGCGCTTCGCCGGAAGCCAGGAATTCCATCAGCTTCAGGGCGTTTTCCTTGTTCGGCGCGTTCTTGGCGAGCGCCATGCCGGAAATGTTCACATGCGTGCCGCGATCGGCGGAGTTCGGGAACAGGATCTTGATGGCGGCTGCCCATTCCTTCTGTTCCGGCTCCTTTTCGTTGGTCTGCATCAGGCCGACGTAATAGGTGTTGCCGAGCGCGATGTCGCATTCGCCGGCCAGGATCGCCTTGGCCTGGTCGCGGTCGCCGCCGGCCGGCTTGCGGGCGAGATTGTTCTTGAAATCGTTCAGCCACTTCTCGGTATATTCCTCGCCATGGGCGGCGATCATCGAGGCGAAGAGGCCGATATTGTAGGAGTGCTGACCGTCGCGGATGCAGATCTTGCCCTTCCACTTGGGATCGGCGAGCTCCTCATAGGTGATCGTGTCCTGGCTGACGCGATCCTTCGAGGCGTAGATGACGCGGCCGCGCGTGGTGAGTCCGAACCATTCCCCCTGCGGATCGCGGAAATTGGCCGGGATGTCCTTGTTGATGGTCTCGTTGTCCGTCACCGGCTGGGTGACGCCGCCGTCCTTGGCCTCGACGAGACGGGAGATGTCGACCGTCATGATCACGTCGGCGGGCGAGTTCACGCCTTCCGCCTGGATGCGCTCCACGAGGCCCTTGTCCAGGAAGAGGACGTTGGCGGTGATGCCGGTCTCCTTCGTGAAAGTGTCCAGCAGCGGCTTGATCAGGTCCGGCTGGCGATAGGAGTAGATGTTGACCTCGCCATCGGCCGCCGCGACGGAAGCGGTTGCCAGCACGGATGCAGCCGCAAGTAGAAGTTTGTGCAGGTTAGAGCGGTTGCCTTTCATGACTGTCCTCCTATGATTGTCTTTGTTGACGACAAAGGTCATGATTTGGTTCGCTCGTCAATATGCCCGAATGGCCGCTGCATAAAAGTTGATCACGATTTTCTTATTTTGGAATTGTTCAAAACTAGCAAAGCCCCTATATATGGATCGTTAACGAACTCCGGAGACCGGTATGCGCCTGACGAAACAGACAAATTACGCAGTCCGCATGTTGATGTACTGCGCTGCCAATGAAGGGCACCTGAGCCGCATTCCCGAGATTGCGAAGGCTTACAACGTCTCCGAGCTCTTCCTTTTCAAGATCCTGCAGCCGCTCAACAAGGCTGGTCTGGTGGAAACCGTGCGCGGCCGCAATGGCGGCGTGAAGCTCGGCCGGGCGGCGGACCGCATCACGCTTTTCGACGTGGTGAAGGTGACCGAAGAAAACTTCGCCATGGCCGAATGCTTCGAGGACGGCGTGGTGGAATGCCCGCTGGTCGATAGCTGCGGCCTCAACGCGGCGCTGCGCAAGGCGCTCAACGCCTTCTTCGGCGTGCTGGCCGAATACACGATCGACGACTTGGTGAAGGCCCGCCCGCAGATCAATTTCCTGCTGGGTCTCGATGAGACGAACCTGGCGAGGACCCGTCCTGCGGTATCGGCTCCGGCCGCCTGATCTTTCTCCTGTCTTTCAACGTTTGCCATCCGGCGCCTGCCTTGCAGCGCCGGATGTTTCATTTCTGCCCTCCGGCAGGTTGACCTTCCGTGCCTGGTGAATAGAAGGGAATATCCCTTCCGTCCGCTTCCCGGCTTTTGATTCCGCCGAAGGCTTCATCATGTCACGTCCGGATATCCGCGCCTTTGTGCTCACCCTGCTGATTGGCGGCGGTGGCGCGCTCGTCGCCTATGCGCTCGCCTTTCCTGCCCCCTTCCTCATCGGTCCGGCGCTGGCCGTCACCATCGGCGGGCTTTGCGGGCTGAAGCTCACCGTGCTGCAGCAGGTGCGAAACGTCTGCTTCGTCATCATCGGCGTATCCATGGGGACGGGGCTGACGCCGGAGGTGATCGTCGCGGCGAAGACCTGGCCGCTCAGCTTCGTCATGGTCCTGGTCGCCGTCGTCATCCTTCTTCACAGCGGTGCCTGGGTCCTGCAGCGGCTGTTCGGCTATGACCGCGTTACCGCGCTGCTCGCCGCCTCGCCGGGGCATCTGAGCTATATCATGAGCCTGGCGGCCGAGACCCGCAGCGACATGCTGGTGGTCGGCATCGTCCAGAGCGTCCGGGTTCTGGCGCTGACGCTCACCGTGCCGCTGATCGTCGAGTTTCTCGATCTCGCCGGCGCCGCTCCCGCTCTGCCGGCAGAGACGATGAACCTCCTCGTGCTGGCCGTCACGCTTGCCGCGGCCGTCGCGCTCGGCCTGCTTTTCCTCCGCTGGCATTTTCCGGCAGCGCTACTTCTCGGCGGCGTCGTGGCGACCGCCGCGACGCATGTGACCGGCCTCGTCTCCGGCGCGGTCCCGGATTGGATACTCACGCCGACCTACGTGGTCCTCGGCTGCGTCATAGGCACCCGTTTTTCCGGCGTTTCGATCACCGCGCTGAGGTCGGCCTTCGTCGCCGGCATGGTGCTGACGGTGGTCGTCACGGCGCTTGCGGCCTCCATGGCGGCTTGCGTTTCCTATCTGACGGGTGTGCCGCTCGATGCGGCGCTCATCGCCTTTTCCCCAGGCGGGCTGGAAACCATGGCTGCCATGGCGGTGATGCTGAACGCCCACCCCACCTATGTCGGCGCCCATCACGTGCTGCGGCTGATGTTCCTGTCCGCGCTGATGCCGCTGGTGCTGGGCAAGGATGCCCGGCAAAAGCCCTAATTCGGGACTGGGGGCTTGTGCAAATCCGCGCGGCGATGGATATCGGCATGCGCGAGTTCTTGAAGAGTGGAAGAAAAATGTCGGATATCAGTGCGCGCCCGCCTCGGGCGATCATCGTCATGGGCGTCAGCGGTGCTGGAAAATCCTCGGTCGGAGAGCTCCTGGCCGAACGCCTCCATTGCGCCTTCGCGGAGGGCGATCGCCTGCATCCGCCGGCCAATGTCGAAAAGATGGCGAAGGGAATTCCGCTGACGGACGAGGACCGCTGGCCCTGGCTCGATCTCGTCGGCGAGGAACTGGCCTCCGCCCTGAGACGTGGCGAAACCCTGGTTCTTTCCTGTTCGTCGCTCAAGAAGATCTACCGCGAGCGTCTGCGCAAAGCCTCCGGCGGAGAACTGTTCTTCGTCTTCCTCAAGGGCACGCCGGAACTCCTCCAGGTGCGTATGGGCGAGCGGACGGGACACTTCATGCCCACCTCGCTCCTGCAAAGCCAGCTTGCGACGCTGGAAAGCCCCGAGGGGGAAGAGGGGGTGGCGACGGTCGATATCGACGCAAGTCTGGAAGTGATCGTCGACAAGGCTTACGAAGGCCTGACCAAGTTTTGGTCCGCCTGATACCGTTTCAAAAAGGGGCGTATTCCGATAACGGCCCCGCATAAAAGTATTACCTAAAAAAATATTGCGAACAAGCTCTTCGAACATCTTGCCGTTTCGAAAAAAGATACATTTCTAGTGTATAGGACGTTTCCGTTTAGCCTCTGAAACGCTCCATGGCTCTGCGCGCGCCTCGGGGGAAACTCCGAGTGCCCGCAGTCATCGAAACTGTGAATGTTCAGGAGACGCTTTCCGGATGTCAGACTCGACGCAAGGCCCTGCGCGCAGCAAGCTTCGCAGGGTGCCCAAACAGGAGAGAAGCCGCGAGCGTATCGACGAAATCCTGAAGGTGTCCATGGACCTGATCGGCAGGAAGGGCATCGATGCGGTGACGATGAAGGAGATCGCCGCTCTCTCGGGCGGTCCGATCGCATCCGTCTATCAATACTTCCCGAACAAGTCCGCGATCGTGGCGATGCTTTACGAGCGCTATGCCGAGGAGGTCCTCGGTCTTGTCATGGAATGTACCAGCGGCGTCGAAAATCGCGAGGATGCCTTCCGCGCCGTGGAAGACCTCTTCGAGAACTATTTCCAGGCGGTCCGCGGCAATCCCCCCTTGCAGGACCTCATCAACGCCATCCAGGCGGACAAGACGCTTTCCGACATGGATATCGCCCATTCGCGCATCCATTCCCGGATATTCATCGAAGCCACCCGGAATTTCGTGCCGGAGCCGTTGCACGAGCAGTATGGCCGGTCCGTCTTCCTGATGTTCCATCTTGCGGTCGGCGCCGTGCGGCTTGCGCTTCTGGTGGGCGAGGGGGAGGCGGCGCTCGTCATCGCGGATTTCAAGAACTGTGCGAAGGTTCAGCTCAGCCAGTTCATCGAGGGCAGCTTTCCGGACTTCGGATAAAAGCAATTCCAGGAAAAGTGGACACCGGTTTTCCGTCCGGAATTGCATATGTCATTTTGACTGGTCAAAGGCCCAGCCGGTCCCGCAATCCGTACCACCAGGCGCCCAACATGGTGAGCGGCACGCGGAAAGTCCGCCCGCCGGGGAAGGGCAGGTTCGGCAGCGAGGCCCAGATGTCGAAGCGCTCCGCGTGTCCCGCCACCGCCTCGCCGAGGATTTTCCCGAGCAGATGCGTGGTCGTCACTCCGTGGCCGCTATCGCCATGCGAGAAATAGATCTTGTCGGAAAGCCTGCCCATGTGTGGGATGCGGGTGAGCGTCAGCGCGAAATTGCCGCTCCAGGCATAGTCGATCTTCACGTCCTTCAACTGCGGAAAGGTCTTCAGCATGTTGGGGCGGATGACGCCGGTCAGGTCTCTCGGATCGTTCCCGCCATAGCCGATGCCGCCGCCATAGAGCAGGCGGTTGTCGGAGGTGCGGCGATAGTAGTCGAGAATGTAGTTGGCGTCCTCGACGCAATAGTTCGCCGGCAGCAGACTTTCGATCAGGTCGGGGGCCAGAGGCTCGGTGGTCATCACTTGGCTTGAGACCGGCATCATGCGGCCATGGATTTCCGGCAGCAGCGGCGCGAGATAGGCATTGCCGCAGACAAGCACGTAGGAGGCCTTTACCGAGCCCTTCGCGGTCCGCACGACGGGCTTGTCGCCCATATCGAGGCCAGTCACGCGCGATCCCTCGAATATGCGGCAGCCGAGGCTTTCCGCGGCGGTTGCTTCGCCAAGCACGAGGTTGAGCGGATGGATATGGCCGCCCAACCTGTCGATCATGCCGCCGGCATAGCGCTCGGTCTTCACGTATTGGCCGACATCCGCCTTCGGGATCATTTCGAGCCCGGTATGGCCGTGCCTTTCCCAATCGGCCTTGTGGGCCTCCATCTCGCGGATCTGCTTCTCCGTGAAGGCGGCGAAGAAGCCGCCTGCCACGAGGTCGCAATCGATGCCGTATTTCGCGACGCGGCTGCGGATGATCTCCCCGCCTTCGAGCGACATCGCGCCGAGCTTCACCGCCTTGTCGCGGCCATAGCGCCCGGCGATCGTCGCAAGATCGCGGCTGTAGCCGTTGACGATCTGCCCGCCATTGCGGCCGGATGCGCCGAAGCCGATCCTTGTCGCCTCCAGCACCACGACGGAATAGCCGCGTTCGGAAAGTTCGAGCGCCGCAGAAATGCCGGTGAAGCCTGCGCCTATGACGCAGACATCGGCTTGTGTCTCGCCTTTAAGGGCAGGGCGGATGCGCTTGTCGTTCGCGGAAGCCGCGTACCAGGAGTTCGTATGGCCGGGATTGTCGCTGGTCATCATCCGTAAAGTTCCAGCCGTATCCGCCGGTTAGATGCCGAACCTTTCCGGCCGGTAGGCGGAAATGTCGATCAGCGTCTTCTCGCCCGTGATCGCCTCGGCGATGACCTGGCCGGTAATAGGGCCGAGGGTCAGGCCGTGATGCGCATGGCCGAAGGCGAACCACAGGCCCTTGTGGCGCGGCGCCTTGCCGATCACCGGCATCATGTCCGGCGTGCAGGGGCGGGCGCCCATCCAGGGCTCCTGGTCCAGCCGCTCGGCGAGCGGGAAGATCGATTGGGCGACCTTTTCGGCGCGCTCGAGCTGCACCGGCGTCTTCGGCGCATCGCGCATCGCGAACTCGGCACCGGTGGTGAGCCGGATGCCCTGGTTCATCGGCGCGAGGAAATAGCCGCGCTCGGCATCCATGGTCCAGCCGTTGAGCTTCGCGTTCCCCTGAGTGGCATAGTGCATGTGATAGCCGCGCTTGACGCCGACGAGGAAGTCGTAGCCGAGCGGCTTGGTCACCGTGTCGGACCAGGGACCGAGCGCCACGACCACGTCCTTTGCCTCCACCGTGCCGTCGCCGGCCACGATCCGCCAGCCGGTCGAGGTCTGGGAAAGGCTCTTGGCGTCGCCTTTCAGGATGCGCCCGCCGAGCTTTTCGAAGAGCGCCACATAGGCGCGCGTCAGCGCCAGCGGGTCCTTCACCGACCAGGGATCGAGCCATTTGAGACCGCCGACGAAATCGCGGGAAAGGTGCGGCTCCTGGGCGGCGATATCGGCGGGCGTCAGGTCCTGGTACTTGACGCCGTATTCGCCGGCCAGCCGTTCGGCCTCCTTCATTTCGCCGTCATGCTTGGCGGAAGTGCGGAACACCTCCGTCCAGCCGTCCTTCTGGATCAGATCCTCCGCCCCGGCCGCCTCGATCAGCTCGTTATGGGTGGAGATCGAATGCTCGATCAGCGGCGCATAGGCGCGCGCGATCATCTGGTGCCGGGAAAGATTGGAATGCCACCAGTATTTGGCAAGGAAGGACGTGACCCTGGGGATCGCCCGCCAATGGTAATGCGCGTCGATGCGGTTGTTCAGCGCATAACGCAGGATCATCCCGAACTGCTGGGGAAAGCCGTAGGGCACGACGCCCTCGCGCTGGATGAGGCCGGCATTGCCGTAGGAGGTCTCCAGGCCCGGTTCGCGCCGGTCGACGAGAACGACCGATTTGCCCCGCCTTGCCAATTGCAGCGCTGTGGAAACGCCGATGATGCCGGCTCCCAGAACGATCGCATCCGCACTCATGATATGCATTACCCCAGTCTTTTTCGAGTTGATCCGAACATGCCCATCCGGGTGCTGCGGTGCAAATGAAAAATCGCCGCGCGCCCGTAAATCCACCGGCTCTCCCGAGGGACGCGGCAGGCTCGCTGCTGTTGATCCTGATGCCGCAGCGATCACATCTTCTCGTTTCCCGTCATGGTAGGTGGCAATGCGGGAACCCCTTACATAGTTTCCCGCCGTCCGATTCACCTTGGATGGAGCAATATGAAGACCCAATTGTCCCTGGCGGCCTTCGCCTTTCTTGCTGCCCTGCCGGCACACGCGCTCGCGCTCGATCCGGGCATCGTCAAACAGCTCAATGCGCTTGCTCCCGAAGAGCGGCGCGAGCAGCGTTGCGATATGGAAGCGATGCAGCGGATCAAGGAAGACACCAAGAGTTTCCGTCCGGACAAGGTGATCGCCTATACGTTCGGCGATCCGGTTCGCGAGGGTGATGCCATCGAGGCGCCCGGCGCCGTCTTCCGCAGCGGCGGCGATTGGTATCGGCTGGAATACGAATGCAGGACAGGCGACCAGGGCCTCAAGGTGCTGTCCTTCGACTACAAGATCGGCAACCGCATCCCGCGGGAGGAATGGGGCCAGCATTATCTCTATGAGTGAATGCGGCGTGGGCGTATCAGCCCGGCAGATGCGGCACCGTCTTCCGTTCCGGGAAAAGCTCGTTCAGCACCGTCATCATGATGAGCGATAGCGGCAGCGCCAGCATGGCCCCCACCGCCCCCCACATCCATGTCCAGAACAGGATGGCGACGAAGACGAGGAAGGGATTGATCTCCCACTGACGCCCCATGACCGCGGGGAAGATCAGGTTTTCCATGACCAGGTGGAGAGAGAAGAAGACGGCCGCCGGAATGAGCCCGAGGATCAGCGCCTCATGGGTGAGAATGCCGGCGACCGCGACCGAAATGGTCATCAGCGTGATGCCGAGAAAGGGAATGAAGCTGGAGAGGAAGGCGAACATTGCCCAGAGCACCGGCATCGCGAGCCCGCCGAAATAGGCGATCAGCGCCATGCTTACCCCGAGCGCCAGGTAAATGAGCGTGGCGGTCGCGAAATAATAGCCGAGCACATGATCGATCGAGTTCAGGACGCGGATCGCCACCAGCCGCTGCCGGCGGGTCGGGAAGGCGAGAATGATGGTGCGCCGGAGCTTCAGCCGCCCGTAAAGGAAGAGCAAGAGGGCGCCGAAGAAGATCAGCGCCTGGATGATGGCGGGCGTCAGGCTGGCGGTGAGCACTCCGAGTATGTTGCTGGAATTTTCGATGAGCGACTGCACCGACATCGGCCCGGTATCGAAACTCGCGGGCGAGATGTTCAGCCATTGCTGGCGTTCCAGATAGGGCAGGATGCGGTTGATGGTGCGCTCGATGGCGCTCGGCCCCTCGCGCACCAGCGTCGCGACGGGCTGCGCGAGCGAGTTGACGATGAAGAAGAACACCGCCGCCACCAGCGAGGACAACAGGACGGCGGTCGCAAAGCGCGGCATGCCGGCGCGCCCCAGCCGGTCCGCGGCAAGCCCGAGGATGAGCCCGACGACGACCGCGAGCGTCAGCGGGATCAGGATCAGCGACATGTAATGGACGATCCCGAAGCCGAGGATCATGAAGATGCCGATCACCGCCCAGGACGTCGCCACCTCCAGCGCCTCGCGGCCGAGCGGCAGCCGCTCGGGGGGCTCGACCTCGTCGGTATGAAGGGCCGCGTCATGCCCTCCGAGTTCCGGAACGGGTTTCTTCGGCGTCGCGCCCTGTCGGCTGTTGGTAGTCATGTCGTTTCCGGACTCCCGCTGCGAGCCCTCAACGCGAAAGCCCGAATCTGGTTCCGGAAGCCTGTCGCCGGCTCAAGCCGAAAGCGTCAGTCCTATGCCCCACGGATCCTTGAGAGACCAGCCCTCGCTGGTCTTGGACGTGGCGATCTCCTGCGCTTCAAGCGCGGCCAGCGCCTTGTCGAGCGCGGCTTTCTCGTTGAAGCGGATCGTGTAGCCGGAAAGCCCGGTCATGTTGGCCTGCCGGGCACCGGCGCCGCGGCTGTTCCAGATATTGGCGGCGATATGGTGATGATAGCCGCCGGTCGCGAAGAAGCTCGCGCCGGGATAGCGCGCCATGATCTTCAGACCCAGCACGTCGCGATAGAAGGCGTCCGCCTGTGGGATATCGCCGACCTGCAGATGGATGTGGCCGATCGCGGTGCCATCCGCCATGCCGTCCCAACCGTCCTTCGGGGCGCTTTCGTAAAGCTCCTGCAGATTTAGGCGGCGCGTCGCCATCTCCACCGTGCCGTCCTCTTGGTAAGTCCATTCCTCCGGTGCACGGTCGCGATAGATCTCTATGCCGTTGCCCTCCGGGTCGGAGAGATAGAGCGCCTCGCTGACCAGATGGTCCGAAGCGCCGTCGAGCGGCATGTCATTACCGGCGGCATGTGCCACCCAGCGGGCGAGTTCCTGACGGCTCGGCACCAGGAAGGCGGTGTGGAAGAGGCCTGCGGCATTGCGCGGCGCGCGGGCGGCGTCCTTCTCCATCGTCAGCGTCAGGAGCGGGCGGCCGCCGGCGCCGAGGATCTCGCCGCTCGGGCTCTTCTCGATCGACTTGAGACCGATGATCCTCTGGTAGAAATCGGAAACGCGCGGCAGGTCGGTAACGACGAGATGCACCTGGCCGATATGGGCCGGGCGCGTCAATGCGAACGGGGTGGCGGGCATGGTCATGGGTAAACACCTTCTGGACGGCGGGATGCGGAAGGCCGCCAACGATCGTCAAACTCGAGCCTCAATATCGGCAAGATCGGATGTTCACGATAGTGCAACGATCGGCGATTATTTGTTTCGCAATTGTTGACGCAAGTCGCGCCGTGATCGAGAAACGCAAACCGCTGCAACCGAGTGTGATGGGGCGCGGTCTTGCCGCCGCCGCCCGCCCGCGACATTCTATAAATGCCGGTTGGGCGATAGTCTGGACGGGATGGTCATGAGCGAGCTTTTCAATTTCGGGCGCAATTACGATTTCCATGAGCTGGTGGCCGATGGCATCGTCCACGGCATCGGCATCGTATTTGCGCTGGTCGGCGCCACGGCCCTCATTTTCTATGCGACCGTCTGGTCGAGCCATGGCGAGATCGCCGCGGCGTGGATTTACGGGCTCGGCCTGGTGCTCTGCCTCTCCATCTCCTTCACCTACAACATATGGCCGCATTCCCGCACGAAATGGCTGCTGAGAAGGCTGGATCATTCGGCGATCTTCATCCTGATCGCCGCCACCTATACGCCCTTCCTGCAGCGCGGAGCCCATGAGCCGCTGATCCTCTTCATGCTCGTCATGATCTGGCTGGTTGCTATCAGCGGCATTATGCTCAAATGCGTCTTTCCGGGCCGCTATGACAGGCTGGCGATCCTGCTCTATCTCGCCATGGGCTGGAGCGGCGTGATCGTCGCGGGGCCGCTGTCGCAATATCTGCCGGCAATCACGCTGTGGCTCATCATCGTCGGCGGGCTCATCTATTCGCTGGGCGTCATCTTCCACGTATGGGAGCGGCTGCGCTTCCAGAACGCCATCTGGCACGGCTTCGTGGTGGCCGCCGCCGCCGTCCACTACAGCGCGGTGATGACCTGTTTCAGCCTCTCGCAGTCGAGCTTCTGAGAAGCAGCGGGCCTTTGCCGATATCGCTGGACAAGTGCTGACGCATTCCACTATGAGAGAACATAATATATATCATAGTGGACAAGCTTATGAAGCCTGCGATCGAAATACGCGATGCCACCGAGGCCGACCTTCCGGGCATTCTGGAAATCTACAATGACGCGGTGGCCAATACCACGGCGATCTGGAGCGAGACGCTGGTGGACCTGAAAAACCGGCAGGAATGGCTGGCGGCGCGAAAATCGCGCGGGTTTCCGGTGCTGGCCGCGATTTCGGATGGCAAGGTGGTGGGCTACGCCTCCTATGGCGACTGGCGGGCCTTCGACGGCTACCGCCACACCGTCGAGCATTCCGTCTATGTTCATAAGGCGGCGAGGGGTCTCGGCATCGGCCGCTCGCTGATGCAGGCGCTGATCGAGCGTGCCGCGGACGCGAAGGTCCATGTGATGATCGCGGCGGTCGAGGCGGAAAACACCGCCTCTATCCGCCTGCATGAAAGCCTCGGCTTCCGCATGGTCGGCCGCTTCTCCGAAGTCGGTACCAAGTTCGGCCGCTGGCTGGACCTCGCCTGCCTGGAGTTGAGGGTCGAGCCGAGGGACTGAATGAGAATACGTTGCTAACTATTATCAGCCTGTGCTAGATTTCCGGTAGAGGTGACGACATGGCCAGCAGCGCGAATCTCGGGAAAAGACTGGAAGACTACGTCGACGAGCTGGTGAAAACCGGCCGCTATAACTCGCGTAGCGAGGTCTTGCGGGAAGGGGTGCGGCTGGTGGAAGAACGGGAGAAGCGGCTTGCGGCTCTCGATGCGGCGCTGGCGGAAGGGCTTGCCGATGCAGATGCGGGGCGAGTGAAGCCGGCGAGCGAAGTGCTCGCATACTTTCAGGCCAAATACGAAAAGATGATGAAAGACGGCGACACGTGATCGTTGTCTATACCGCAAAATCCCACGCTGACCTTGATCGCATTTGGCAGTTCATTGCTCCGGATAACCCTGGCCGGGCGATGACTTTCGTCCGTGAGCTTGTGCAGCGGTGCGAACGGCTAACGGATTTTCCCTATCGGTTTCCCCTTCTTCGGAGATACGAGCATACGGGAATTCGTCGCCTGCGGCACGGTGAGTATCTTATCTTTTATCGTGTCAGCGAAACCCAGATCGACATCCTGCACGTTATCCACGGTGCCCAGGATTACGAGACAATCCTTTTTCCGAGCGACGAATAAGTCAGCTTCTCTGCAGGGCCAGGTGCGTGCCGAGCCCGACGAGGAGCGCCCCGCCGGCCCTCTGCATCAGCCGCTGGGCACGGCCCGAGTTCCGCAGCTTGCCGATGACGGCGCCTGCCAGCAACACGCAAACGATATCGGCCGACGAGAACATCAGGTTGACGATCGTGCCGAGGATGACGAACTGGAGCCAGATCGGGAAAGTGGCCGAGGCATCCACGAATTGCGGCAGGAAGGCCAGGAAGAAGATCGCCGTCTTCGGATTGAGCACTTCGACGGTGACGCTTTCGAAAAAGGCGCGGCGGCCGGATTTCCGCGTGATCTCGGGAAGTTCGCCGCCGCCTGTCGCCTTGGTGCGGAAAAGGGTGATGCCGAGCCAGACGAGATAGGCCGCTCCCGCAAGCTTCACCGCCAGATAGAGGACCGGCACGGCGTGGAAGAGCACGGAAAGCCCTGCCGCGGCCGCAAGCACATGAGCATAGCCGCCGACATGAATGCCGAGCGTCGCCATGAGGCCGGCCCAGCGGCCGCGCGCGAGCGTCTGCGCGGCGGCGTAGAGCATGGCCGGGCCGGGAATGTAGGCGAAGACCGCCGTGGTGGCCAGAAAGGCGAGAAGCAGTTCGATCGATGGCATGGGCGGGCTCCAGGATATTCCCGCATCATTGCCGCAGCTTTCGGTTGTTCGCAAGCCTCATTGGAAGCCGGCCGGGCATGATGCCGGCCGGCTTCGATCGTATTCACGCCGCCGCCGCGGCAAGTTTTCGCTGCTCCTGCGTCAGTCCGTCATAGCCGTAGTCGCCGGGCGCGATCACGTGCACCACGACATAGGTTGCGACGGAGAGTTCCGGCCCGAGCACGGATTTCAGAAGCGCATGGCCCGCCTCGACGAAGCGCTGCCTCTCCTCCGCCGTGTTGGTCCCCTCGGTGATCTTGACCTCGATATGGCCGGCGACCGAGAGCGGCTTGCCGCCGACCGCCCAGCCGGAAAGTTCGGCCTGTTCGACAAGCACGGCGGTTGCCTCCGCGCGCTTGCGCATCAGCGTCACCATCAGCTTCGTGGCCTCCTCCTGCAGGTGGCGGATGTCGTTCTCGCCGATCTTCCGGCCGGCGATCGTGATGTGAACGAAAGGCATTTTTCGAACTCCTTTGCGGGTGTTGATCTTTCTTGACGGGATCAGCATGCGCCGGCATGATGGTTTTGAAAATCGCGTAGTTTAAAACAAATGATTTTGGAAAGCTGAATGGTTGCGATGCCCGTCAACATCGACATGGATGTGCTCAGAAGCTTCGTCACCGGCTTCGAGCTCGGCAGTTTCGCGCGAGCCGCCGACCGGCTCGGTCGCTCGCCCTCGGCCATCAGCCTGCAGCTTCGCAAGCTGGAGGATCAGGTCGGCCAGACCCTGGTAGCGAAGCAGGGCAGGGGGCTGATGCTCACCGAAGCGGGCGAGCTTATGCTGGGCTATGCCCGCCGCATTCTCGATCTCAACGACGAGGCGCGCATGGCGTTGCGGGGCCTCAACGCGCTGGAAGGCTGGGCACGCGTCGGCCTGCCGCAGGATTTTGCCGAAACCTGGCTTCCGGACTTGCTCGGACGCTACTCCCGGGCGCATCCGAAGGTGCGGGTCGAGGCGCGCGTCGATCGCGGGTCGGAACTGGTGGAGGCGGTGCAGCGTGGCGAGCTGGATTTCGCGCTGACCTGGGGCGATCTCGAAAGCGCCCATTCGCAGGTGGTTGCAAGGCGTCCTGTCTTCTGGATCGGCGGGTCGGCGGATTTCCGACGTGATGCCGCCGAACCGCTGCCGATGATCGCCTTCGATGCACCCTGCGCCTTCCGCCGCGTGGCGGTCGAGGCGCTGGAGGATGAAGGCGTCGCCTGGCGTCAGGTTTTCGCAAGCCCCAGCCTTGCCGGGCTGTGGGCGGCGGTGACGGCGGGTCTCGGCGTCACGCCGCGCACTCTGGAGGGCAAGCCGCCGCACCTCGTCACGCTCGATCCGAAGGAAGCCGGCCTCCCGCCGCTCGGCGAGGTCGATCTCGTCATCCATGCGGCCAAGGCGAAGGCCGAGCCGCATGTCGCGGAACTGCGGAACCTGGTGCTGGAGGCGATCGCCGGCCGCTGATTTTCAGCTCCTTCACCGCGCATCGCCGCCGCGATCTGCCCCTCACCCCAGCCCTC
>NZ_JBHFJG010000025.1:0-15776 GCF_057559155.1 Rhizobium moroccans
GGCGACTTCAGCACGTTCAAGCTAGCATATTCGGTTAACTTCCAATTCAATCAAGGCGGCCCATTCAAGGCTGTCAAAAGCATTAGTCTCTCCGAATTGTTCCAGAAGTATGGAGACATACTCTGGGAGGTTGGAAGCCATCGAAACAATGTCGCAGCCTTCATCGCTGAACTGGACGACATTTTGCTCGGGGCAACGTTCACTACTTTTTCTCAAGAGATGGTGGACGGCCTGATCGGCGAACTGCGCAAACGGAGCAACAGCAACGCAACCATCAACCGAAAGATGGCAGCGTTAAGCAAGTTGCTGCGGAAAGCGTTCAAGATGGGCGACCTACATAGCCTACCCGAGTTCAAGCGGCAAAAGGAACGAGCGGGGCGGATCCGTTTCCTCGAAACAGACGAGGAAAAGCGCTTGTTCTCGGCCATTGCTTCAAAGGATGAGCACTATCATGCCCTGTGCGTGTTCCTTGTCGACACCGGGGCGCGCCTGGGCGAAGCAATAGGTCTGAGGTGGAATGACATCCATGAACGGCGGGTCACCTTCTGGATTACAAAATCGGGCAAAAGCAGAACGATCCCACTTACGCCCCGCGCGTTAGACGCAGTTACTGCTCAAAAAGGCCGTCCCGAAGGCCCTTTCGTTGCTATCGATCAGCAGCGATTCCGTTACATTTGGAATAGCGCAAAAGATCAGGTTGGCATGGGCATTGATCGAGATATCGTGCCACATGTTCTTCGCCACACCTGTGCTTCACGTCTGGTGCGGGGAGGAGTTGACATCAGGCGTGTACAAATGTGGCTTGGCCACCAAACATTGCAGATGACAATGCGCTATGCGCATTTGGCCTCGCACGACCTCGATGTTTGTGTGCCTATCCTCGAGCGAGCTTCAGGCTAAGAACGAGCCCTTCCTCCCGTCGATTTTGACTGGAGGTCAAAATGAACATCAAGAGCCTTCTTCTCGGCTCCGCTGCTGCTCTCGCAGCAGTATCCGGCGCCCAGGCGGCTGACGCTATCGTCGCTGCCGAGCCCGAGCCGATGGAATACGTTCGCGTCTGCGACGCGTTCGGCGAGGGGTACTTCTACATCCCTGGCACCGAAACCTGCCTCAAGGTCGGTGGTTACGTCCGCTTCCAGGTCGATTACGGCCGTGGCGCCAACGGCTTCAACGATGGCGATTGGGATGCGTGGACCCGTGGTCGCGTTGCCTTCACCTCGAAGAGCGACACCGAACTCGGCGAGCTGACCGGCTTCATCGCCATCCATGGCGAATCTTCGCGTGACAACTCCGGTTCGACTGCGGAAGACAACTTCTACTTCGACGAAGTCTACCTGCAGCTCGGCGGCTTCAAGGCCGGTACCTACCTCAGCTGGTGGGATAACGACCTTCCGGGCGAACTGGATTTCCTGAGCAACCAGACGCGCTTTACCTCGATCGCTTACATCTACTCGGGCGACGCGTTCACCGCGGGTCTCCAGGTTGACGAGCTGTCTGACGACTTCGAAAGCAACTCCTTCGTCTACGGCCGTGACGGCAACGATGTCGGCCTCGAAGGCGTTATTCAGGCGACCCTTGGACCGGCAACCCTCGAAGTCCTCGGCTCCTACGATTTCGGCGCCGAAGATGGTGCGGTTCGCGTTTGGGGTTCGGTTGAAGTTGGTCCGGGCACTCTGCACGTAGCCGGCATCTACGCCTCTGGCGCAAACGCCTACTACACTGCCGCAGAAGCCACCGTCTCTGTTGCTTACGCGTTCAAGGCTACCGACAAGCTCGAAATCATCCCTGAGTTCCAGTACTTCTGGGATACTGAAACGGATGCTGATGGCGATTTCGGTGGCGAGAACGACTGGGCAGCCGGCGCGACCGTCAACTACCAGATTGTCGAAGGCCTGACCTCGAAGGTCTCCGTCGGTTATCATGACGTCGCTGACACCTGGTCCGGTATCGTCCGCCTGCAGCGCGACTTCTAATCTGATCTGACGATCGGATAGGAAAGCCCGGCCTTTGAGCCGGGCTTTTTCGTTTTGCCGGAAGCCGTTTTGCTGTCAGTCGCTCGCGCAATGCCAGTCGCGCAAAAGCCTGCAGCGGTTTGGTTCTGCAAGAATTATATTCATCAAAACAAAGATTTAGGGCAGTGAATGCGCAGTTGTGCATGGTCTGCGCGGTCAGTGATGAAAGTTACTGCCGGCCGAATCTCAGGTCGGATTCGATCTCGGCCTGCTGCCCGAGCCGCGTCTTGTAGACCTCGTAATTCTCCATCACCCGCTGCACGTAATTGCGGGTCTCCGGGAAAGGTATGCGCTCGATCCAGTCGATCACCTCGTCGAGCGGCTTCCCGCGTGGATCGCCGTAGCGCGCCACCCATTCCCGCACACGGCGTGGGCCGGCATTATAGGCGATGAAGGTGAGGATATAGGAGCCGCCGAATGTGTCTATCTGCTCCCCGAGATAGTGCGCCCCGAGCGTTGCGTTATAGCCGGCGTCGCTGGTGAGCTTGGCGGGCGCATAGGAAAGGCCGTGGCGCTTGGCCACTCCTTGAGCCGTCCCCGGCAAAAGCTGGAGCAGGCCGCGCGCATTGGCTATGGATACTGCGCCCGAATTGAAGGCGCTTTCCTGCCGCGCGATCGCATAGGCGAGCGCCTTGCCCGATCCGGCGATATCCGCGCCCGCGGGGATGACGCCGATCGGAAAGGCGAGCGCGGCGGCGTCGATGCCGCGCGCGAAGGCGGCCTTGCCCATTTCCAGCGAAAGATTGTGCTTGCCGTCGCGCTCGGCACGGGCGGTCAGGATCGCAAGCTCGCCGGGGCTGTCGATCTCTTCCGCAAGCGCCTTGTAGAGCGCCTCCGCGCGCCTGTCCTGGCCGGCGCTTTCAAGCAGGTCTATCGCCTTGACGGCTTCGCGGCCCTCGAGCCTCTTCTGGTCGTCCGCCGTGGGGGAGGGATAGGCGACGTTGAGGGTCCGGATATCGAGGCGCGCGGCGGCAAGCTGGCCGTAGAAGGTTCCGGGATATCGCGCCGCCTGCGTATAGAATTCCGCGGCCTTGCCTGGGCCGCCGGCCTCCGCCGCCCGGCCGAGCCAATAGAGAGCGCGCGAAGCGGAAAGCGGCCGTTTCGAAGCGTCGAGAATCCGGCGGAAATGCTTCTCCGCCGTTGCCGGGTCATCAAGCGCTCTCAGCGCATACCAGCCGGCATGGAACTCCGCATCGGCGATGTCCGCGGGCAGCGTGGCGGCATGGTTGGAGACGATCCGGTAGGCTTCCTTGAAATCGCCCTCGTCGGCAAGGCCGCGTGCGATGATGCGACGCTCGTTCCACCATTCGGTGGTGTTGATGAGGCGGGAAGCTTCGCGGGGGGCCTTGTCCAGCAACGCGGCGGCTTCGCGGTACTTGTTCTGCCGGCGCAGAAGTTCAATGCGGACGAAGAGATAGGCCGGGTCGTTCGCCCAGGATGGATCGGCGGCCTTGACCAGGGCTTCGGCATTCTTGGCATTGCCGATCATCGCGCTCCAGGCCTTGTGGAAGGATTGCGCTTTGCTGAGGTCTGCAAAGCGCTTCGCCTGGGCGGCCCGGCTGCGATAGAGCAGGTAGGCCATGCGCGTCTTGTGATCGGCGGGCGTCAGCAGGGATGAAAACTCCTCGAGGATATTGTCCTCGGTGGGCGTATCCAGCGTCTTGGAGCTCCAGATCGAGCGAAGCGTTGCCGCCGCCTCAGCCGTGCTGCCCGTCGCGACCAAAGCGCGGGAGAGAATGATCGCGCCTTCCACGGTCTCGGGCTTGGTCTTGCCGAAGGCGGCAAGCACCTGTTTCGGCGTCGGGTTCTCCCAATAGAGAGCCCGCTCGGAATGGGCGCGCAGGGATTTCAGCCCCGGCCAGCCCGCAAGCTCACGCTGGGCTGCGGCGATCTCATAGGAAGGCACGCCGGGAAGGCCCGATGTCGCGATCGCCCAGGTGAGAATATGGTGGTCGAGCGAGCCCTTCGTCATCCGGTCGCGGATTTCGCGGGCCGATGCGGCATCACCGTTGGAAACGGCATCCAGCCCGGCCTTCAGTTCCGCTGCCGGCACAATGCCGTCAGCACGGGGAATGGCTCCGGTTACATCCGGAAACGGCATGGCGGCGGGCAGAGGATTGTCCGGACGAACGTAAGGAAGCGGAACGGTGCCTTCGGAAGGGGGCGCGGCAAGCGGCAGTCCCGGCAGGCCGAGCCCGAAGGCCGAGAAGAGCAGGGCAGCCTTGTTCATCCGGTAGCTCGCGACAACGATTTCCCCCTCGATGGACAATTCATATTAGCCAACACGCGGATTAATGAAACCTTTCCGGACCTCACGAAAATGCGCGTTCTCCCATCGGTGGGATTGCGTTGAAAATCCCGCGTGTCTCCGCTTGTCGCCGCTTTCCCGCCGCTCTATGGTGCCCACCTTTAATCATGGATTGCGGCCGAAGAATGGATGGCCGGCCAGTGGGAGTCTACGCATGTTCAAGGGATCTATGCCCGCCCTCGTCACCCCCTTCACCGCCGATGGAGCGGTGGATGAGCAGGCTTTTGCCGACCATGTGGAGTGGCAGATAAGGGAAGGCAGCCACGGCCTCGTGCCGGTCGGCACTACCGGGGAATCGCCCACCCTTTCCCATGCGGAGCACAAACGCGTCGTCGAGATCTGCGTGCAGACCGCGGATAAGCGCGTACCGGTCATCGCCGGCGCCGGTTCCAATAACACCCGCGAGGCGATCGAGCTTGCCCAGCACGCCGAAATGGTCGGCGCCGACGCCCTGCTGGTCGTCACGCCTTACTATAACAAGCCGACACAGAAGGGGCTTTACGCCCACTATTCGGCAATTGCGGAAGCCGTGAACCTGCCGATCATCATCTATAACATCCCCGGCCGCTCCGTCATCGACATGACGCCCGAGACGATGGGAGCGCTCGCGAAGGCGCACAGGAATATCGCCGGCGTCAAGGATGCCACCGGCAAGATCGAGCGCGTCTCCGAGCAGCGCATCACCTGCGGCAAGAATTTCGTCCAGCTTTCGGGCGAGGATGCGACCGCGCTCGGGTTCAACGCGCATGGCGGCGTTGGCTGCATTTCGGTGACGGCCAATGTCGCGCCGCGTCTTTGCGCCGAGTTCCAGAAGGCGACGCTCGCCGGCGACTACGCAATGGCGCTGTAATATCACGACCGGCTGATGCCGCTGCACAAGGCGATCTTCCTGGAGCCGGGCCTTTGCGGCGCAAAATACGGGCTGTTCAGGACGCGCGGCATGAACCGCACGGTGCGTTCGCCGCTGCTCTCCACCCTGGAGCCGGCGACCGAAGCGGCAATCGACGCAGCACTCCGCCACGCGGGGCTGCTGAACTGAGGCGGCATGGCCGCCGCTCTTGCTTCCCTTTGCGGCGCCCGCACATTACATATGGATGACAGAACCCCGTCCGTCGCCCGCGGACGGGGAACAATCCTTCATCAAAGGGCAGGACGGACTTCTTCACCATGGCACCCAAAGGCAGCCAGCGCACGGTCAACAAGATTGTCGCGGAAAACCGCAAGGCCCGCTTCAATTATGAGATCCTTGATACTTACGAGGCCGGCCTCGTCCTGACGGGGACGGAGGTGAAGTCGCTGCGCGAAGGCAAGGCCAATATCGCGGAATCCTACGCTTCGGACGAGGGCGAGGAAATCTGGCTGATCAATTCGCATCTGCCGGAGTACCTGCAGGCGAACCGCTTCAATCACGAGCCGCGCCGCCGCCGCAAGCTGCTGCTCAGCAAGCGCGAGATCAACCGGCTGCGCGCGGGCATCAATCGTGAAGGCATGACGCTCGTGCCGTTGAAGATTTATTTCAACGAGAAGGGCCGCGCCAAGCTCGAGCTCGCGCTGGCGAAGGGCAAGAAGCTGCACGACAAGCGCGAGACGGAGAAGGAGCGCGACTGGAACCGCCAGAAGTCCAGGCTTTTGAAGGACAACTGACCTCCAGTTCGGCGCCCGCATCGTGCCGCTGACAGGCGCGCGGCCGTGAACCTTTCCCGTGTCTCCTCGTTGAAGGAGGATCGGGAATTGCGCGAGGTCCGCCATGACCTATGCCGAGATCATCAAGAAAGCCATCGACGGCCGCAAGGTGGTCGAGCTGCGCTACAAGGACGTGCCGAGAAAGGTGCGGCCGCATATCCTCGGTTTCGTGGGCACCGGCCAACTGGCCCTCAGCGGCTGGCAGACCTCCGGAACGGGCGCCGGCTGGCGGCTTTTCCACGTTGCCGATATCGCCGATCTTTCGGCGACGAACGTGAGCTTTCTCAAAGCCGCGCCCGGCTATAACCCGGACGACCCGGCATTTTACCGCATCATCGACCGCATATGACGAAACGAAAAGCCATCCTGACATATGCCACGGTTGTCTTCGGCATCGCGATAGCGGTCTATCTTCTCTATCATACGTTTCGGGAATATTCGGTTGCCGATATCGTCCAGTCCGTGCAGGCAATCCCGACATCCAACATGCTGACGGCGCTCGGTTTTTCCGCCGCCTCCTATCTCTGCCTGACGGGCTTCGACTGGACCGGCGTGCGTTATGTCGGCAATCGCCTTGCCTATCCGAAGATCGCGCTCGCCTCCTTCCTGTCGCTGTCGATCGGCCAGAGCGTCGGCCTTGCGGGCCTGAGCAGCGGCGCGCTTCGATACCGCTACTATGCCCATTGGGGCATGAGCGCCGAGGAGGTGACGAAGATCGTGCTGCTTTCCGGCGTCACGGTTGGGCTCGGCATGGCCGTTCTCTCCGGCGTGGTTCTGATCCTCAATCCGGCCGATGCCGCCAAGGTCCTTCGCCTGCGGGAAGGCGCGATCCTGGGAATAGGGGCGGCCAGCCTGCTTGCCGTCGTAGGATATCTCGCGCTCGCGGCCTTCGTCCGCGCGCCGCTGAAAATCCGCAAATGGACGTTCCGCATGCCGACGCTGCGGATTGCCATCGCCCAAACGGTCATCGGAGCGGTGAATTTCGCCCTAGTCTCGGCCTGTCTGAGGGAGGTCATGGCGGCGACCGCCGATGTGAGCTACCTGAAGGCGGCGACGGCTTTCGTGCTCGCCAATCTCGCGATCCTCATCACCCACGCGCCGGGTGGGCTCGGCGTGCTTGAAGCGACCGTGCGGCATGTCATGGGCGAGGATGCGTCCATCGGCTCGCTCGTCGCCTTCCGCGTCATCTATTTCTTCATCCCGCTCGCCATCGGCCTGCCGCTCTCGCTGATCGTCGAGGCCATCTTCCGAGCACGCAAGGCGAAACTGGCGGATGTGGAATCAGCCTGATGCGGCAAGTTTCTCGGGTTCGCTTCGTTCTGCCCGTGCCGCCATGCGCCTCTCGTGTTCGAGCAGCCAGCGCTTGCGCCATAGGCCGCCACCATAGCCGGTGAGGCTTCCGTCGGCGCCGAGCACCCGATGGCAGGGAATGACGATAGCGATCTGGTTGGCGCCGTTGGCGCCCGCCACCGCACGGGTGGAGGAGGGGGCGTCAAGTTCCATTGCGAGTGCGCCATAGGTTCTCATGCCGCCTGTCGGGATCGCGCGAAGCGCTTCCCAGACCCGGCGCTGAAAAGGCGATCCGTGGCCCGCAAGCCGCGTTTGGAAGCCTCGGTCCTCGCCGTTGAAATAGGCGGTGAGCTCGGCCTCGATCTGGTCGATCGGCGGATGCCTTCCCATGGCGATCCCGCTGCCGGTATAACGCTGCAGCTTTCGGATTTCCGCCGGAAGCGCCTTCCGCTCGGCGAATTCGAGCAGATGCAGCGCGTGGCTGTCGGCGATCGCCATCATCGGACCGATCGGGGTCTCGATCCAGTCGGCTCTCAGCAGCGTCTTGTCGCGCAGATTGGCGGGAGCTGCGCCGAACAGCTTAGTGATGGCGCTGCGAAAACCGCTGCCGGAGGAATAGCCCGCGTCGAGCTGCGTATCGATGACGCTTTCGCCGGAGGCCAGCATCTCCGCGGCCTTTCCCATCCGTCGCAGCCTGGCGATTTCCAGGAAACTCATGCCGAACTGCCGCTTGAAGGCCCGTCTTGCGGTGGAGGGATCGATGCCGAGCGCGCCGATATCATCCTCGCTCCAGCGCCGTTCCGGTTCTGCGTCGAGCGCCTGCAGCAGCTTCGACACGACGGGGTCGACCCCGCCCAGTTTCAGCATCGGCTTGCAGCGGATGCAGGGGCGGAAACCCGCCTCCAGGCATTCGGCTATCGTGCCGTAGAAAGCGGTGTTTTCCCGCTTCGGCTTTCGGGCCGGGCAGGTGAGGCGGCAGAATATGCCGGTGGTCCTCACCGCCGCATAGGCAAAACCTTCATAGGCCGGATCGCGTGCGATCAGCGCTTCGTAAAGGAGATCATCGTTGGGGCGTTCGAAAAGCATGCAAGTCTTTTAGCGCGATCCCGAACGGGATGCCGCCGAAAAACAGGCGTGGATTCTCGAAATATTCAGACGTCCGCCGGCTCCACCGGTTCGGCCGGGCGCGCCGGGCGTTCCGAGGGATCCCGTCCGATTTCCGGCTTCAGCACCATCAGGTCGATGAAATGATCGGCCTGCCGGCGCAGATCGTCGGCGATCATCGGCGGCTGGGTCTGCATCGTGGAGACCACGGAAACCTTGCGGCCCTTGCGCTGCAGCGCCTCGACCAGCGTGGTGAAATCGCCGTCGCCCGAAAACAGCACGAGGTGATCCACCGTTTCGGACTGCTCCATGGCATCGATCGCAAGTTCGATGTCCATATTGCCCTTGATCTTGCGGCGGCCCATGGAATCCGTGAATTCCTTGGCCGGTTTGGTGACGACCTTGTAGCCGTTGTAGTCGAGCCAATCGATAAGCGGGCGGATGGAGGAGTATTCCTGATCCTCGATCAGAGCCGTGTAATAGTAGGCGCGCAGAAGATAGCCGCGCTTCTGGAACGCTTTCAGAAGCTTCCTGTAGTCGATATCGAAGCCCAGGCTTTTCGAAGCGGCGTAAAGATTGGCGCCGTCAATGAAGAGCGCGATCTTCTCTCTTGGATCAAACATATGGTTTCCATCCCCTTTTATTTTATATGCCGGCAAAACGATAAGTTGATCTTCTGCCGGAAGAATAATCCGTTACATTAAGAACTATTCATATATCAGTCATTTATGGCAGGATTCGCGATATTCCAAGCATCTTTGGGTTGAATAGCGGACTATACTCTTCGTGGCGCGAGGTGCGGGGATGCAAAAGGATTCTGCAGGAAAAACTTGAATTTGCCACGCGTTCCCTGTATCGGGCGTATCAATTCCGCAGAATTACCGATCGTAAAGGACAGGCAATGGCCCGTGTCACCGTAGAAGATTGCATTGATAAAGTCGACAACCGGTTTGAGCTGGTACTGCTCGCCAGCCATCGCGCGCGGCAGATTTCGCAGGGCGCCGGCATCACGATCGACCGCGACAACGACAAGAACCCGGTCGTTGCGCTGCGCGAGATCGCCGACGAGACGCTTTCGCCCGACGACCTGAAGGAAGACCTGATCCACTCGCTGCAGAAGCATGTGGAAGTGGACGAGCCCGAGCCCGATCCGGCTTCGCTGATCTCTGCCGGCGCCGGCGCTGTCGCCGGTGCGGACCGCAGCGAAGAGGAAGAGGACCTGCCGGAAACCGTCACTTTCGACCAGATGTCGGAAGAAGAGCTGCTTGCCGGCATCGAAGGCCTCGTGCCGCCGGAAAAGAGCGACGACTACTAAGCAGGATAGCATGGGCGATTACCAATCGTTCATCCTATAGCCGTAATCTGATTGTCTGCATTATGATGGCTGCGCCAGTCTGACGATTGGCGCGCCATTTCTTTTTCAGAAAGTAATTAGGGACCTATTTCGGGATGATGCGGCAGTATGAGCTCGTGGAGCGGGTGCAGAAGTACAAGCCCGAAGCCAACGAAGCTCTTTTGAACAAGGCTTATGTCTACGCCATGCAGAAGCATGGCCAGCAGAAGCGTGCCAGCGGCGATCCCTATATTTCCCACCCGCTCGAAGTGGCGGCGATCCTCACCGACATGCATCTCGACGAGTCGACCATCGCGGTGGCTCTGCTGCACGATACCATCGAGGATACCACGGCGACGCGGGCCGAGATCGATGAACTGTTCGGCGACGATATCGGTCGATTGGTCGAGGGGCTCACCAAGCTCAAGCGCCTCGACCTGGTGACCAAGAAGGCCAAGCAGGCCGAAAACCTCCGCAAGCTCCTGCTGGCGATCTCCGACGACGTGCGCGTGCTGCTGGTGAAGCTCGCCGATCGGCTGCACAACATGCGCACGCTGGAGCACATGTCGCAGGAAAAGCGCGCCCGCATCTCCGAGGAGACCATGGATATCTATGCGCCGCTCGCCGGCCGCATGGGTATGCAGGACATGCGCGACGAGCTGGAGGACCTGTCCTTCCGCTACATGAACCCGGAAGCCTACGAGACCGTCACCAAACGCCTTGCCGAGCTTTCGGCCCGCAACGAAGGTCTCATTGCCAAGATCGAGGACGAGCTGCAGGACCTGCTGGTCGCCAACGGCCTTATCGACGCAGTGGTGAAGGGGCGGCAGAAGAAGCCGTATTCCGTATTCCGCAAGATGCAGTCGAAGTCGCTCTCCTTCGAGCAGCTTTCCGATGTCTACGGCTTCCGCATCGTCGTGGGAGATATTCCCTCCTGCTACCGGGCGCTCGGCATCGTTCATACCCGCTGGCGTGTCGTGCCCGGGCGTTTCAAGGACTATATCTCCACGCCCAAGCAGAACGATTACCGCTCCATTCATACCACGATCGTCGGCCCCTCGCGCCAGCGCATCGAGCTGCAGATCCGCACCAGGCGCATGCATGAGATCGCCGAATACGGCATCGCGGCCCATGCGCTCTACAAGGACGGGGAGGGCGGCGACGGCGAACTTCTTTCAAAGGAATCCAACGCCTATTCCTGGCTGCGCCACACCATCGAAGCTCTTGCGGAGGGCGACAATCCGGAGGAATTCCTCGAGCATACCAAGCTCGAACTCTTTCAGGACCAGGTCTTCTGCTTCACCCCCAAGGGCAAGCTGATCGCCCTTCCGCGCGGTGCGACGCCGATCGATTTCGCCTATGCGGTCCACACCAATATCGGCGATACGACGGTGGGCGCGAAGATCAACGGTCGCATCATGCCGCTGGTCACGCGCCTCAACAACGGCGACGAGGTGGAGATCATCCGCTCCGGCGTGCAGGTGCCGCCGGCCGCCTGGGAAGAGATCGTGGTGACCGGCAAGGCCCGCGCGGCGATCCGCCGGGCAACCCGCATGGCGATCCGGAAGCAATATGCCGGCCTCGGCCACCGTATTCTGGAGCGGACCTTCGAGCGCGCCGGAAAGGTCTTCTCGCGTGACGTCCTGAAGCCCGCGCTGCACCGGCTGGGACAGAAGGATGTCGAGGACGCGATCGCGTCGGTCGGGCGCGGCGAGCTTTCCTCGCTCGATGTTCTGCGTGCCGTATTCCCGGACTACAAGGACGAGCGCGTGACGGTGAAGCCGGCCGACGAGGGCTGGTTCAACATGCGCAGCGCCTCCGGCATGATCTTCAAGATTCCGGACCGCCGCAAGGAAGGTGCGGAAGAAGAGGAGGCCGGGCCCGATCCGCTGCCCATTCGCGGCCTGTCCGGCAATATGGAGGTCCATTTCGCACCGAGCGGTGCGGTCCCGGGAGATCGGATCATCGGCATCATGGAAAAGGACAAGGGGATCACCATCTATCCCATCCAGGCTCCGGCCTTGCAGCATTTTGATGATCAGCCGGAGCGCTGGATCGACGTGCGCTGGGATCTCGACGAGGCCAACAAGTCACGCTTCATGGCGCGCCTGGTCATCAACGCCCTGAACGAGCCCGGCACGCTCGCGACCGTTGCGCAGGCGGTGGCGCGGCTTGATATCAACATCCGCTCGCTCGACATGGGCCGGGTTGCCACGGATTTCTCCGAGATGACCATCGATGTCGAGGTATGGGATCTGCGCCAGTTGAACCAGCTTCTCATTCAATTGAAGGAGCTGGACTGCATATCCACCGTCAAGCGGGTCTATGATTGACGGCGTCTGCCCAAAAATGAGCCTTCTCTTTTCTCCGCCATGCTTCCAGCGCAAGGCAGACTAGCTTCCGCGGCGCTGGTGGATCGGCTTCGGTGGGCCTATATTATTGCGGTGCAATATGAGAGAAAAGAGAGATAGAACATGTTGAAATCCGTACGCAAATTTGCCCGCGCCCTTCGCGCCCCCACCACCGAGGACCGCGAGATCGCTTACCTGAACGGCGCCGTCGATCGCATCGACCTCGAATACCGTCAGCGGCAGATCGACCGTGGCCTGTTCCGCACCTACTACTGATCGTCAGGTCGCTTGAAAAAAGAGCGGCAGCGCATTCGTGCAGCGCCGCCGGCACGGGCTTCGCGGGACATACGCGAGGCCTTTTGTTTTTAGGGGGCTCATGGCCTCCGGCCCTCATCCGCCTTGCCGGGTGGCTTGACCATCCTTTTCCTTCGCGGATCATGACGTGCCCGCGCTGTTGCGGGCTTTCCTCTTCCGTGCGATCACCTATGTCTCTGTCCGGGGGTCGAGACGCCGCTGACGCTTGACTGAGGCGGCAGGAATGGCCAAGTCAGGCGAGCTAATCGCTTTGGTTCAGGCATATTGTCCGGAAAAGGAAGTTCATGATCATCGGATTGGGCAGCGACATCGTCGACATTCGCCGGGTGGAGAAATCGATCGAACGGTTCGGCGAGCGCTTCACCCATCGCTGTTTCACCGATATCGAGCGTGCGAAATCTGATCGCCGCAAGAACCGCGCCGCCTCCTATGCCAAGCGCTTCGCGGCCAAGGAGGCCTGTTCGAAGGCGCTGGGAACCGGCCTGGCGCAAGGCGTTTTCTGGAAGGATATGGGCGTTGTCAACCTGCCCGGCGGCAAGCCCACGATGGTGCTGACCGGCGGCGCGGCCACACGGCTTTCCGGAATGATGCCGGCGGGTCACAAGCCGGTGATCCACATCACGATTACCGACGAATATCCCTATGCGCAGGCCTATGTGCTCATCGAGGCGCTGCCTGCGTAGAGGCGAAGATCGCGCCACGAGGGCCATTGCCCCGGCATTTGGAAGCGTTTAGAGAAAACAGCGATCCCGCCGATAGATGGGCGGCCCGAATTAGAAAGACCCGTTACGTGTCCGAAAAAGTTGAAAAGAAGCAGAACGCCCTTTGGGAAAACATCAAAGTCATCGTTCAGGCGCTTCTGCTGGCAATGGTCATCCGCACCGTCTTCTTCCAGCCTTTCACAATTCCGTCCGGTTCGATGATGCCGACGCTGCTTGTCGGAGACTATATCTTCGTCAACAAGTTCGCCTACGGCTATTCGAAATATTCGCTGCCTTTCTCGCCGGACCTCTTTTCCGGCCGCGTCCTCGAATTCAGTGAGCCCGAGCGTGGAGACGTGATCGTCTTCCGCCTGCCCACCGATCCGAACGTCGATTATATCAAGCGCCTCGTCGGCCTTCCGGGCGACCGGGTCCAGGTGACCGACGGCGTGCTCTATATCAACGGCCAGCCGGTGCCGAAGCAGGTTGACGGCACCTTCACATCCGATTATCGCCTCGATCCGGGCGCCGACGTGCCGGTCTTCCGCGAGACGCTGGACAACGGCGTGACCTACGATACGCTCGACCAGTCGCCCGTCTCGCGCGGCGACAACACCCGCGAGTTCATCGTGCCGGAAGGCCATTATTTCTTCATGGGCGACAACCGCGACAATTCCCTCGATAGCCGTTTCGACGTCGGCTTCGTCCCGGCTGAAAACCTGATCGGCCGCGCCAGCGTCATCTTCTTCTCGATCGGCAACGACACCTCGTTCCGCGAGTTCTGGAAGTGGCCGGCGAACATGAGATGGGAGAGGCTCTTCAAGGTCGTCAGATGATGAAAGCAAAGGCTCTGTCGGAGGAGGAGAGGGCACAGCTCGAGGTGGCCATCGGCCATGAATTCGTTGACAAGCACTGGCTTGACCGGGCTCTCACCCATGCGAGCACCGGCTCCGCCAAGGGCGCGAATTACGAGAGGCTGGAATTCCTGGGCGATCGCGTGCTCGGGCTCTGCGTGGCCGAGCTTCTGTTTCGCACGTTCCGCACGGCGGCCGAAGGCGAGCTTTCGGTTCGCTTGAACCAGCTTGTCAGCGCAGAGAGCTGCGCGGATGTGGCGGATGAATTGCATCTCCACCGGTTCATCCGCACCGGCGCGGATGTCAAGAAGCTTACCGGCAAGCGGATGATGAATGTGCGTGCGGATGTGGTGGAAAGCCTGATCGCCGCGCTCTATCTTGATGGTGGGCTGGAGGCGGCACGCGCCTTCATCCTGCGCTATTGGCAAGCCCGCGCCGCCCGTGCCGATGGCGCGAGGCGCGACGCCAAGACCGAACTGCAGGAATGGGCGCATGCGAAATTCGGCCTGACGCCGTCCTACCGCGTCGATGACCGCTCCGGTCCCGATCATGACCCGCGCTTCACCGTGACGGTGGAAGTGCCGGGCGTGGCGCCGGAAACCGGCATAGACCGGTCCAAAAGAGCCGCCGAACAGGTGGCGGCAACGAGAATGCTCGAACGCGAGGGTGTGTGGCAGAAGCCAGCCGCCTCGGATTGATTGGTTGATATGACGGAAAATGAAAACACTGGCGCCGGCGAGCAGGATACCGCCGGCACGCGCTCCGGCTTCGTGGCGCTGATCGGCGCCACCAATGCCGGCAAGTCGACCCTGGTGAACCAGTTGGTCGGCGCAAAGGTCTCGATCGTCAGCCACAAGGTGCAGACGACGCGGGCGATCGTGCGCGGCATCGCCATCCATGACAATGCCCAGATCGTCTTCATGGATACGCCGGGCATCTTCAAGCCGCGCCGCCGGCTGGACCGCGCCATGGTGACGAGCGCCTGGGGCGGCGCCAAGGATGCCGATCTGATCATGCTCCTGATCGACAGCGAGCGGGGCTTGCGCGGCGACGCCGAGGCGATCCTCGAAGGCCTGAAGGAAGTGCGCCAGCCTAAGATCCTGGCGCTCAACAAGATCGATCGCGTCAGGCACGAAGATCTGTTGAAGCTTGCTGCCGCAGCGAACGAATTCGTCCCCTTCGAGCGCACCTTCATGATTTCTGCGACGACCGGCTCCGGTTGCAAGGACCTGATGGATTATCTCGCCAGGACCATGCCGGAAGGCCCCTGGTATTATCCGGAAGACCAGATCTCCGATTTGCCGATGCGCCAGCTCGCCGCCGAGATCACGCGCGAAAAACTGTTCCTGCGCCTGCATCAGGAGCTTCCCTATTCCTCCCATGTGGAAACGGAGAAATGGGAAGAGCGCAAGGACGGCTCGGTACGTATCGAGCAGGTCATCTATGTGGAGCGCGACAGCCAGAAGAAGATCGCGCTCGGCAAGGGCGGCGAGGCGATCAAGGCGATCTCCACCGCTTCCCGCAAGGAGCTGTCGGAAATCCTCGAACAGCCGGTGCACCTCTTCCTGTTCGTCAAGGTGCGCGAGAACTGGGGCGACGATCCGGAGCGCTTCCGCGAGATGGGGCTCGAGTTTCCGAAGGGGTGAGGAGCGATACCGCGAAGCGGCAGCAATCGATCCAGTGAATCGATTGCAGCGACGAACGCCGGGAGCTTAAGCGACGGGCCGGGAAGATTGCCCCTCGCGCTGGCTTCTAAGCTTTGCTGAGATTGGTGGAAGACGGTGCGGCAGGGAAACACCTCCCCCTTGAGGGGGAGGTCGCCGCG
>NZ_JBHFJG010000025.1:15796-18903 GCF_057559155.1 Rhizobium moroccans
GCGGCGGGTGGGGTGACTTTATTGTGTCATCGTCGCGTTAGCAAATGCAGGGCAATTTCACCCCACCCCGGCACTACGTGCCGACCCTCCCCGTCAAGGGGAGGGTGGATAGCTACTTCCCCCGCGCCATCAGCGCCTTGACCTCCTCATAGCGGCGACGGTTCTCCGGCTGCTGTTCGGTCGCCGAATAGCAGGTCTCCTCGATGCAGAAGCGGGTGAGGCCGAAAGGCGCGCTCGCCCGTTCGAACTGGCATTCGATCTCATTGGTGAAATCCGTGGGCTTGGCGTCTTCGCGGGTGGTATAGGTAAGGCGCGCGCCGGGCGGGTCGAGTTCCGGGAAGGATTGCACGACGCCCGTCTTCAGGACCGGGGCCAGCAGGAAATTCTTCGCGACCGCCACACAGGCCTGCTCCAGTTGCGGTGACTGGGCGGCAGCGGGTGATGCAAGAAGCAGAACGGCAAGAAGAGCATGTCTCATGGGAGCCCCCGGTTAGGAAAGTTCCCGGGAAAATCCGCATCCCCCGCGATTTGTTCCCGCCCGACCTCACAGAAGAGAGGGATGGCCGAATTTAGAAACCGATTCAGTTCGACGCGCTTATCGGCTATTGTTGAATCTGTTTGAAAGGAAGTTGAATCTCCGCATGCAGTGGCAGGACGAAGCGATCATCCTTGGCGTCAAGCGCCACGGCGAGACGAGCGTCATCGCCGAGGTTATGACGCGCTCGCGCGGCCGCCATCTTGGTCTCGTGCGCTCGGGCCGGTCGCGGACCATGCAGCCGGTGCTGCAGCCGGGAAATCATGTGGATGTGGTGTGGCGTGCGAGGCTCGATGAACATCTCGGCGAATTCAAGCTGGAGCCGATCCGCCTGCGCGCTGCCCGGCTGATGGAGACGGCGACCGCAGTTTACGGCGTGCAGGCCATGGGCGCGCTTTTGCGGCTGCTGCCGGAGCGTGATCCGCACCCGCATCTGTTCGAAGCTCTCGACATCATCCTGGAAGCCATGGACCAACCCGCCGATGCGGGCGAACTCTTCATCCGCTTCGAATTGGCGGTGCTGAACGATCTCGGCTACGGTCTCGATCTCACGGAATGCGCGGCCACTGGAAGCCGCGAGGAGCTCGTCTACGTCTCGCCGAAGAGCGGCCGAGCCGTCTGCCGGCAGGCCGGCGAGCCCTATGCCGAGCGGATGCTTGTCCTGCCGGCATTCCTCGGGGAGGAGGCGGGCGTCGCGGCCGACAGGGAGAGCCTTGCGGCCGCCTTCAGGCTCACCGGCTATTTCCTGCACCGGCATGTCTATGAACCGCGCGGGCTGACGGAAAACGCCGCCCGCGACGGTTTCGTGCAGGCGGCGCTGAAGGCCATGGCGAAGGGTGAAGAGCGTCAGGCCGGCTGAGCCGCGAGCGGACGGGAGACGGGCTTCTCGGCAATCGGCCAATGGACGATCGCGGCGAAGATGCCGAGCGCCACGCCGAGCCACCAGACCACGTCATAGGAGCCGAAGCGATCGTAGAGAAAGCCGCCCATCCACACACCGAGGAACGATCCCACCTGGTGCGACAGGAAGACGATGCCGCCAAGCATGCCGAGATGGCGGGTTCCGAACATGATGGCCACCAGCGCATTGGTCGGCGGCACGGTGGAAAGCCACAGGAGGCCCATCACGATCGCGAAGACGATGACCGAAAGCGGCGTTTGCGGCAGCAGGAGGAAGGCCGTGACCGCGATCGATCGGGCGATATAGATATAGGCGAGGAAGTAGGGCTTGGAATATCGCTGGGCGATGACGCCGGCGGCGAGCGAGCCGATGATGTTGAAGAAGCCGATCAGCGCCATGGCGATGACCGCATAACGGGCGTCGATGCCGATATCGCCGAGATAGGCAGGGAAATGCGCGGTGATGAAGGCCACCTGGAAGCCGCAGACGAAGAATCCGGAGACCAGCAGCAGATAGCTCTGGTGGCCGAACGCCTCCCTGAGCGCCTCGCCCGCCGTCTGCTTGAACTCGGCCTGCGATTGCGTGCCCGATGCGGCATTGCCGCGAAGCGGATAGGCGAGCAGGGGCACCAGCAGCATGAGCACGGCGAGATAGACGAGGCTATCCGACCAGCCATAGGCGGAGATCAGCCCCTGGGTCAGCGGCGCGAACAGGAACATGCCGGCCGAACCGGCGGCCGTTCCGATGCCGAAGGCGAGCGAGCGCTGCTGGGGCGTGACATTGCGGGCAAAGGCGGCCAGCACCGTGCCGAGCGAGCCGGCCCCGACGCCGCAGCCGACCAGCACGCCGCCGCCGATATGGAGCGCGGCAATGGAATGGCCGGTCGACATCAGGATGAGACCGACCGCATAGATCAGGCCCGCCAGCGTCAGCACCCGGCCCGTGCCGTATTTGTCGGCGATCGCGCCGAAGAAGGGCTGGCTCAGCCCCCAGCAAAGGTTCTGGATCGCCATGGCAAGCCCGAAGGTGGAGCGATCCCAGCCGGTATCGGTCAGTATCGGAAGCTGGAAGAAGCCCATGGCCGAGCGCGGGCCGAAGGTCAGCATGATGATGATCGAACCCGCGGCGATGATAAGCCAGGGCAGGGATTGGCGGGCGGCCTGGGTCATGACGTCTCCTCCTGACTCGGGTGCCGGATCATACTGCCGCGGCCGGTTTCCCCAAAACGAGTTTTGTTGGGGTAAATCATCACCATATTTGATGATCGCAAGCGCTTAGATTTCGCCGGGCGGCTCGATCGGTGCCTGGCTGGTGCGGCCCGCGCGCGCCTCCCGGTAGATGGTGAAAAGCCCGGCGCCCACGACGATCAGCGATCCGACGACCATGTTGAAGCCGAGCGTTTCCCCATAGATCAGCACGCCGATGAAGGTGACCAGTACCAGCTGGATATAGGACATGGATTGCACGATCACCGCATCCACGAGATCGAAGGCGCGGATGAGGAGGTAGTGCCCGACCATGCCGGTGGCACAGAGCGCCAGCATCCACAGGGTATCGGTCGGCGTGAACGTGGTCCAGTAGAAGGGGCCGGCCAGCGTAATGGCAGCAGCGCCGGCCACGCCGGTATAGAAGAAACTGGTGATCGCCGGGTCGTGGGGGGGGGGGGGGGGG
>NZ_JBHFJG010000025.1:18923-51138 GCF_057559155.1 Rhizobium moroccans
CCCCCCCCCCCCCCCCCACGCCGGTATAGAAGAAACTGGTGATCGCCGGGTCGTCGCGGCTCGCAAGCCGCGTGGTGATTGCGTAGAAGCTGTAGATCACGGCGCCGGCGATCGGCAGAAGGACCATGCTGTCGAAACCGCCCGTCTCCGGCTTCAGGATCAGCAGAACACCAACAAAGCCGACGACAATCGCGGTCCAGCGCCGCCAGCCGACCTGCTCGCCGAGGATCGGCACGGAAAGCAGCGCGACGAGCAGAGGAGCGGATTGGAAGATCGCCTGGCTTTGGGCAAGCCCGACCGTGGCGAAGGCGGAAATGGCAACGACGATCTGGACGGCCAGGATTACCCCGCGTGAGATCTGCAGAAAGGGCCGTTTCGTCCTCGCTGCCGCCCTCAAACCACCGGCGGAGCGCATCGCCAGGAGGATTGCGAAGGCTGCGAAGGCCCAGTAGCGCATCATGGTGATGAAGACCGGTGGGTAATGGGTGCCGAGGTGTTTCGAAATACCGTCCTGGACCGAGAAGATCGTCACGGCCGTGAGCGCGAAAACAAGGCCGGTTGCCCGAGGTGTCATGAAAACGTCGATCCCTCAAATGAATGCCGGATCGAAATGACCATGGGGCGATGCGCGGCTGAACGGTGAGTCATCCGTGACATTTGCCGCCTTGTAGTTGTCGGACAACCTGCGTTTTTGGAATAGCTGCCATGCGCCCTGAGCAGGACGTGGCTAGTCCTGCTTGCGCTGCTTCAAAAGACCCGAGACCAGCACGTTGAAAGCCGCGACGGCTTTTTTGGACGCGGCTTCCGGATCGTCCGCGCCCGCGATCCAGAGAGCGGCGCTAAGCGAGGCGCCGTTCACCAGTCTTGCGGTCGCTTCCGCGTCAACCGGGAGAATGATGCCCTCGTCGATCAGTCTCTGGATGCTGGCCGTTGTCGTTCTGATACAGGCGCTCTGGTTCTGCCACTGGGATGGGTCGCCGAGGACCGCGGGTCCGTCGAGCAGCATGATGCGCTGTATTTCCGGTTCCAGCGCCATCTCGATATAGGCTGTGAATTCATCCACGAAACCCTGCCACGCGGTCGGGGCCTTGCTGGAAATGGCGCAGAGCCGATCCGACATTTCCGCGTCGATTTCCCCGATGACGGCCTGCAGCAGGCCTTTCTTGTCGCCGAAGTGGTGGTAGAGCGCGCCGCGCGTCAATCCCGCCTCGGCGGTGAAATCGTCCATGGAGGCATTCGCGTAACCCTTGGACGCGAAGGCGTGCCGCGCCGCTGCCACAAGCTTGCCCCGAGTTTCTGCGATCATTTCCTTGCGTGGTTTGTGCGCCATGCAGACTCCGAAAATTATTTGCATACGCGTCGTATGTTAATTGACATACGTTTCGTATGCGATTATTTACCTCATATACGCGCCGTATGTAAGTGGTCATCCAAAATAATCCAAGGAGTCCCTCATGCCCAATCCCTATGGCCAGATTTTCAGGGCGCCTGGAGCCAAAGGCTTCGCGGCCGCCGGTTTCGTTGCCCGCCTGCCGCTGCCGATGACGACGATCGGCCTTGTGGCGATGCTTTCCCAAACCCATGGCGAATACTGGCTGGCGGGTGCAGTCTCCGCCACGTTCGCGCTCGCCAATGCCTTCATCGCCCCCCAGGTCTCCCGCTGGGTGGACCGGGTGGGGCAGAGCAGGGTGCTGGTGCCGATGACGATCATCACCTTCGTGGCGCTGCTCGGGCTGGCGGCTGCCGCCCATTGGCGGCTGCCGAACTGGACGCTGTTCGCGCTTGCCGTGACGGCAGGCCTGATGCCCAGCATGATGGCGCTGGTGCGCGCCCGCTGGACGGAGATCTATCGCAACCGGCCGGAACTGCACACGGCCTTCGCCTTCGAATCGGTCATGGACGAGCTCGTCTATATCTGCGGGCCGATCTTCGGCATCGGCCTGAGCGTCGGGCTCTTTCCCGAAGCGGGCGTTCTGGCTTCCGCCGCGTTCCTCGCCATCGGCGTAGCGCTTTTCGTTGCCCAGAAATCCACCGAACCCAAGGTGCATCCCGGCCAGGCTGGCAACGAGGGCTCCGTCCTGCGCTTCCTTTCCATGTGGTTCCTGGTGGTCGTCTTCGCGGGCATGGGCACGATTTTCGGCACGGCCGAGGTCGCCGTCGTCGCCTTTGCCGAGGCGCAGGGGCAGAAGGGAGCCGCAACCTATATCCTGGCGGCTTACGCTGCGGGCTCCTTCGTGGTCGGTCTCGCCTTCGGCGCCATCAAGTTCGAGACGCCGCTTGCCCGCCGCCTGATATTCGCCAGCCTGATCGCCGCCATCACGACGCTACCCATGCCCTTCGTCGGCAGCCTTTGGATGCTGACGTTGGTGATCTTCCTCGCAGGCGCCGCCATCTCGCCGACCTTCATCACCGGCATGAGCCTGATCGAGCGCCTGGTGCCGGCCTCGCAACTTACCGAAGGCATCACCTATGCCATGACGGGCGTCGGCATCGGCTTTGCCCTCGGTTCCTCCGTCTCCGGCTGGACGATCGATGCCTATGGCGCCTCGAACGGCTTCTGGGTCGCGGTGGCGGGCGGCAGCATCGCGCTTCTGGCCATGCTTGCGGGCTACACCCATCTCGGCAGGTCGGACCAGCAGGCCGAGCCATCGGAAGCTGCAGCCCTGCGCCCTGCGGAGTAGCCGGTCATATCATTGAAAAACCCCGCCGAGTGGCGGGGTTTTTGTTGTTAAGCCCGTCGCTTGATCGCCCAGCCTTCCGGCCGCTCCTCGACCACCGTCATCATATCCCCGATCCTGATCCTGCCGGTACCGCGCGGCACGGCGTTCCAGCCGAAGAGCGGACCCGGCACGCGCCGGTCCGCCGACATGCGGATGCGGCCCATGGCGGCCATGGGGCTCGGCGCATCGCGAGAGCCGGACGTCTGGTCCTGCGTGGTCATGATGCAGCGGGCGCAGGGTTTGACGAGATCGAAGCGGATGCCGGAAATCTCGATCGAAGCCCATTGGTCCTCGGCCCAGGCCTCGTCGGTATCGATGACGATGTTGGGCCGGAAGCGCTCCATGCCAATACCTTCTTCGCCATGCGTCCGCATGTCGGCGTTGAGTGCGGCGAGTGAGGCGGTGGTGGTGATGAGCACCTGATATCCGTCCGCGAAGGTGACGGGCGTGCCTTCGCCCGCCCATTCGATGCTCGCGGTTCTCTTCGCGCGCTCGTCGAAGAAGACGAGGCGGACTTCCCGCCCGAGCCACCTGGAAAGCGTTTCGTTCGTGGCATCGTCCGCCACGGCGGCGTTGACGATGGACTTCCATACCGCAACGTCCATGCGCTGATCCGCCGGCGGGCGGGCGACCGAGATTTCGCCCTGGCCATCCATGGCGATGCGGGCCCCGGCATCCTGCGGCTGCACCTCGAGCCGGGCAAGCGCCTGCAGCTCCCGCTGGGTGATGAAATGCCCCGAGGGGTCCACGACCATCATCCGCCGGTCGCCGGGAATGCCTGTCGCGGCAATCTCCGCTTCTTCGAGAGCAATGCCGCGGGCGCTCTTCATCGGATAGAAGTGGAGTTGGCTGACGCGCATGAAAATGATCCTCAGATTTCGTCGATGAAGAGGTCGAGCACCTGTTTCAGCCGCTCGTGCCGCTCGCGGGCAAGTGCCCGGCCTGCGGCAGTCTGGAAGCCTTCGGCGAGCTTGAACAGTTTCGTTTCGAAGTGGTCGATGGCGAAGGTCTTGTCGTCCAGCGGCCGATTCTTCGCAAGCGGATCGATCGGGTCGTAGAGGCCCGATCCCATGCGCCCGGCGATATAGAAGCAGCGCGCCGCGCCTACCATGCCGATCGCATCCAGCCGATCCGCATCCTGCAGGATCTTCGCTTCCAGGGTCTCGGGCGGGATATTGGCCGAAAAGCTGTGGGTGGTTACCGCATGGGCCACGGCACCGATTGCCGGCCTCGCCCATCCGAGTTCGGCAAGAATCTTGGAAGCCTTCTCCGCCGCGAGCCGTGAAGCCTGTGTGCGCAACGGCGAGTTCTTTTCCACCGCGACGCAATCGTGCAGCAGGACTGCGGCGGCGAGCACGGTGCCGTCGCCGCCTTCCTGCGCATGGATGCGCATGGCGTTGCGGAAGACGCGCAGGATATGGGCGATGTCGTGCGAGCCGTCGTCACCTTCGGTCGCAAAGGGGATCAGTGTCTCGGCAAGCGCCTCGTAGGGCGCAAAACCGGCGGCAAGGGCGTGGAGGGTCACTGTGCCTGCTCTTCTGCGGCGACAGCCGGTTCAGGCTCCGGTGCGCTGTTCTTGCGAACGAGGATGCGCTGATAGAAGAGCCCGATGCCGATCAGCACCGCGCCGAGGCCGATGAAGGAGAGGGCGCGCAGGATGCCTTCGAGGTTCGACATGTCGACGAGGAAGACCTTGAGGACCGCGATGAACACCAGCCCCGCCGAGGCGAGGCGAAGGCTGCGGGCATCGAGCTTCGAGCCGAGGGCCAGGAGCGCCACGCCGATCACGAGCCACACCACCGAATAGGTATAGGTTTCTCCCGGCAGGAAACCCTTCCATTCGGCGATGAACTCGCCCTGCCAGAAGCGTCGCACCGAAAGCGTGGCCCAGAGGAAACCGAGCACGGCGCCGGAGACCGCCAGCATGGTGACATAGGGCTGCGGACGCTTGCCCCGCGCATACCAGGCGACGCCGGCATAGGCGAGCGCGGGCATGAGATAGCCGATCAGCAGCAGGTTGATGAAAGGCCACCGCCCGGTGCTCTCGCCGGTAATGTAGGGGTTCAGTCCCACGACATGCAGCGAGAGAACGTTGATGGTGGCAAGTACGCCGGCGATCATCGAGCCGTAGCGGAAGATCGGACTCGGGGATTTGAGGTCGAGCGTCATCAGGGCTGCGGAAAAGCCCACGGTGAGCAGCGTATAGATCGATTGCTCGCCGAGCGTCGGCACGTTGTCATTAAGCACGCCGCCATTCATCGCGTGGCGCACGAGTATCGCGGCCGTCATCAGAACCATGAGCGAGGCGAGCGCCTGCAGGAGGTTGCGGATGCGGATGTCCGGCCAGCGGCGCAGCTCATAGGCGGAAACGACGGCGAGCAGGGCCGGGATGCCGTAACCGGGCAGCAGCGCGTTGAGGAAAGGCGTGGTGCCGAGACTGTTCGGTCCCACCAGCGTCGGCTCCCAGGCGATGCGTGCGAAGACGGTGAGAAGGGCCGCAGCCATCACCCACGGCAGCGCCGGCCAGGGGCGTATGCGTACCGCCATGGCGTAGGCGAAACCGAGAACGGCGAGCGATATCGTGGTGGTGATCCCGTTGGTCAGCGCGTGGAGCGCAAAGGCGAATGCGGCGAAGGAGCCAGCGACCAGCAGATTGGCCGGCCAGTCGATGCGGGTTTGGTCTTGATCGGTCTGACGGAACAGCCAGTTCGCACCCGCCAGAAGCGCCAGTCCCAGCGCGATGCCGTAGAGCCCGTGCGTCCAGTCGCGGGAAAGATCGCCGAAATTCAGGAAGCTGATCGTCGCGATCGAAACCGGCACGGCAGACATCAGCACCGCCCAGACGGAGGAGAATTCCGGTTCGCCATGGCGCAGCCGGCGCAGGAAGCCGAAACCGAGCAGGGTGAAGATGCCGCCGAGCAGCAGGCTTACGGCGATCTGGTGCGTATAGGTGAGGGGAGCGATCGGGCTGCCGTCTGTCGCAGCCGGCGCCGCCATGTAGTTGAGAAGCGTCAACGCGATCAGGCCGATGCCGCCGACGGCGCCTGCGGCGGAGAGCAATGCCGGCCAGAAGGCATAGCGGCGGCTGGCGCCGAGAGCGGCCAGCGTGGCGATGATGGCGGCGAAGGAGAAGGCCGGGTCGCCGGTCGCCGGACGGTCCGCGGCGATAAACGCGAGTGCCGACAGCACGGCCGCGAACGACAGCGAGAGTGTGATTTTCAGCGGTGGACGGAGCAGGAGCCCGAACCAGCCGCCGCCGTTGTTGTCATCGGCCGCCGGCTTGCCATAGCGGCTGCCCGGCCAGAAGAGCGCCGTGCCGGCGATGACGGCAATGAGCGTAAGCGTGGGCGGCAGCGGATCGTAGGAGGGGGCGCCGAGGATATAGGCGAGCGCCCAGCCGCCGATGCCGATATTGGCGAGCATCGGCACAACGGTCCAGTTGCGGAACCGCGAGGCGGCATTCGTCGCAAGCCATGTCACCGCCAGGAAGATGAACAGCGCATTGGCGTTCGGCTGGTCGGTGGTGACGAGCGCCGGCGTGATGAGCGATCCCAGGAGACCGAGACCGGCAAGCGCCTGCCCGTGCAGCAGCGAGAGGCCGATCGTGGCGAAGGAGACGAGGGCCAGCAGGAGGAAGGCGCTGCCGGGGCCGATATAGCCGTAGATCGCATGAGCCGCGAAGACCGCGCCGAGAAGGGTCACGGCGCCGGCTCCGGTAAGCGCGCCCGGTATCATCGCGTTGTTATAGCGTTCGGAAACCTGCGGCATGGCGCGTCGGCGGATGACCTCGCCGGCGCCGATGAGCAGCAGGCCGAAGAGGAAGGCGAGCGCTATCCGCGCGGCGGGCCCAAGAAGTCCGCTTTCGATCGAATAGCGGATGAGGAAAATGCCGCCGAAGGCGAGTGCCACGCCGCCCACCCAGACGGCCCAGCGGGCGCCGAGATTGCTTTCGAGGCTCTCCTTCTCCCGCCCCTTCCGGGAAGGGAGGCGCGCGGCAGGCTCCGATTCGATTTCGCGCGCCGCGACCTCGATAGAGCCGGGGTCGCTTTCCACAGGTGCCGGTTCGGCAATCGCCGCCGGGGCTTCGGCTATCGGCTCGGAAGCCGTCACCGTTTCGGCGTCAGCATCAAGCGCGGGGCGAGGCCCGCCTTCATATTGCGCCAGCCGGGCACTCAGCTTTTGAAGCTCATCCTCCAGCGCATCGAGCCGCTGCGCATACTTCCGCTGCCAGGCAAGGCCGGCCAGCAGGATTATCAGGAGGAGGATTTCGAACATCGGCGGTCTCGCGAGCGGAAGGCTTGGAGAACGCTTATACAATCTGCCGGCTTGGGAAGGAAAGGGCCGCTCCATATGGTAGCAAACCGTGCCCGAAAGATGGGCGGGCTGCTGCACAAATATTCACGGGATAGTTTAAAAATTGGCCTCTGTGAGAATATGATGAGAATATGTGCAATTTTTACTTGCGCGCTTTCTCGGGAAAGGCTTTGAATGAGGCATTCAAAAAAACCGACAGGGGGCTAATTCATGTTCACACGCCGATCGTTTTCCAGGCTTTCCGCCGTCGCGGCGCTGGCGCTTGCCGCCGGCTTCTCGACGCCGGCCTTGGCCGAAACCTCCATCAAGTTCACGCTCGACTGGAAGTTCGAAGGGCCGGCAGCCGGCTTTCTGCTGGCCGCCCACAAGGGCTATTTCAAGGAAGAAGGGCTGGATGTCACGATCGATACCGGCAACGGCTCGGTCGAGGCGATCCCGCGTGTCGCGACCGGCGCCTATCAGATGGGCTTCGGCGACATCAACTCGCTGATCAAGTTCCTGGACGAGGATTCCTCCCAGAATATCAAGTCGGTGATGATGATCTACGAGCGGCCTACCTTCGCCGTCGTCGGGCGCAAGTCCTTGGGCGTGACGGAGGACCCGAAGTCGCTCGAGGGCAAGAAGCTCGGAGCTCCGCCGCCGGATGGCGCATTCGCCCAGTGGAAGGCCTTCAAGGATGTCGCCAAGATCGACGACAGCAAGATCACCATCGAATCGATCGGTTTCCCGGTCCGCGAGCCCATGCTGGCCAAGGGCGATGTGGACGCCGTCTTCGGCTTCGCCTTCTCGGTGATCCTGAACCTCAAGGCGCAGGGAATTTCCGACGACGACATCGCCACCATCCTGATGGCCGAGAACGGCTTGAATCTCTATGGCAACGCCGTTCTGGTAAACACTGATTTCGCAGAAGAAAATCCGGAAGCGGTGAAGGGCTTCCTGCGTGCGCTCGCCAAGGGGTTCGCTGCCGCCGTCGCCAATCCGGAAGAGGGTGTTGCCGCCGTTCTGAAGCGCAACGAGACGCTGAACAGCGATATCGAGCTGGAGCGGCTCACCATGGCGAACGCCATGAACATCAAGACGCCCTATGTCGTGGAGAATGGCTTCGGCGGGGTTGATATGGATCGTCTCTCGGCTTCCATCGAGACGCTGAAGATTTCCATGGGCCTCAAGGGCAATGTCGCAGCCGACCGCATCTTCGACGGCAGCTTCCTGCCGCCCAAGGAAGAGCGGATGCTTCCCTGATCGTGGATGCCCCTCCCCAACCCCTCCCCACAAGGGGGAGGGGCTTAACCTGCCGCACCCCTGACCCGTCTTATGGAGCAAGGTGAGCGCCACAAGTTTTCTCCCCTTGTGGGGGAGATGGCCGGCAGGCCAGAGGGGGAGTTTCCACATGCGACTGCTTGAAAAGAGTGTACAAATGGCTGACCTCGTTTCCATTGAAAATGTCGACATGCGCTATGGCGGTGCGGCCGGAACACTTGCCGTCTCTAGCCTCAGCCTGAAGGTCGGCAAGGGAGAATTCGCCGCCGTGGTCGGCCCCTCCGGCTGCGGAAAATCGACGCTGATGAAGCTCGTCACCGGCCTGCAGGTTCCGCAAGGCGGCACGGTCATCGTGGCCGGCAAGCAGGTGACCCAGCCGATCTCCATCGTCGGCATGGCGTTCCAGAACCCGACCATGCTGCCCTGGCGCACGACGCTCGACAACATCCTCCTGCCACTGGAAATAGTCGAGCGGCACCGCCGCCGGCTGCGCGCCCACAGGAAGGAATATGTCGAGAAGGCGGAGCGTCTTCTGGAGATCGTCGGCCTAAAGGGCGTCGGCTCCAAATATCCTTGGCAGCTTTCGGGCGGCATGCAGCAGCGCGCCAATCTCTGTCGCGCGCTGATCCACGAGCCGGAGCTTCTGATGCTGGACGAGCCCTTCGGCGCGCTCGATGCCTTCACCCGCGAGGAGCTATGGTGCGTCATCCGGGATCTGCACGCCGCTCAAGGGGTAACGATCATCCTCGTTACCCATGACCTGCGCGAGGCCGTCTTCCTGGCCGACAGGATTTTCGTCATGAGCGCGCGTCCCGGCCGTATCCTGAACGAGCACCGGGTGCCCTTCGAGCGGCCGCGCGATCTGGAGATCATGTATCAGAAGAGCTTCAACGACATGGTCCATGAGCTTCACGGAGAAATCGCCAAGGCGAGGGTGGCCGCATGAGCGCCGTGACCGAGAATACCGCCGCCAAGCCACAGAAAACGCCCGCCCGCATCAATTGGGTATGGCTTTCTCCATTCCTCTACACGCTCGGCCTCTTCGTCTTCTGGGAGCTGGTGGTGATCGCGCTCGACATGCCGCCCACCATCTTGCCGGCGCCCACCCGCGTCTTCCAGGCGATCGTGCAATACTGGTCTCCGATCTGGAAGAACTCGCTGCAGACGCTCTATACGACCACGCTCGGCTTCATCATCGCCGTCGTTGCCGGCCTGGCGCTCGGCCTTTTCATCGGCTGGTCGAAGGCGATCTATGCGGGGCTCTACCCCTTGATGATCGGCTTCAACGCCATTCCCAAGGTAGCGGTGGTTCCGATCCTCGTCATCTGGTTCGGCATCGGCACGGTCCCGGCCGTGCTCACCGCCTTCCTGATCTCCTTCTTCCCGATCGTCGTCAATGTCGCGACCGGGCTTGCCACCATCGAACCGGAAACCGAGGATGTGCTGCGCGCCCTCGGCGCGAGGAAGATGGACATCATGCTCAAGGTCGGCATTCCACGATCCATGCCCTATTTCTTCGGCTCGCTGAAGATCGCCATCACTCTCGCCTTCGTCGGATCGGTTCTTTCGGAAACGGTCGCCTCCAACTATGGCCTCGGTAACATGATGAGCTCGGCCCAGAGCCAGTTCAACGTGCCGCTGGTTTTCGCGGGCCTGCTGATGCTGGCGGTGGAAGGTATCGCCATGTATGCGCTGATGGCCTGGATCGAGAAGCGCATGACCGGCTGGGCGCATCGCTCGACCATGGCGAACTGAGAAACAGTCTGCGGAAACAGACGGATGTGAAGCCGCAATACCACAGCGGATCAGGCTGTCCCTCGTAGACAGCCCGATCCGCCGCTTCCTCTCCGTCAGGTAATGAGGTTCCGGCTCTGCCGCATTCGCTAGCGCGGGAGGTCCGCCTCCGCCGAGACATCACGAACTCAACCTGAGGATAGGGGAAGCTGAGGCTTCGGTTGTATCCTTGGCTGGTAAGTGGAGCAGGAGAGGAAGAGGTCAAGCGGCGCTGGGGCGAAAATGGTGCGGTTCAATCAGGTATCGCGAAGTTCGGACGGAAGAGCGGCAGGCTGAAGGAGGCTCTGCCGTCGGTCTCCGCGCCGCGGCCGATCCCTCTGATGGCCGTCACGAGCCGTCCGCGGCGGCGGAGAATGCCATCGCCGATCTCGATGATGCGTGGGTTCGGCGTGGCATGCGGCGCGACGGAGCGGAGGCGGGCGGCCAGGGCGAAATCGTCCTCTTCCGGATGCAGCGCAAGCGCCGCGATCACGGCCGCGGCGGGCGAGCGGGAAACGCCCATCCAGCAATGGATGATGATCGGCGTGCTCTGGTTCCACTCCCGCACGAAGCGGATGAGTTCCAGCACGTGAGCCTCGCTCGGCGCTATCAGACTTCCGGTTCCGGCAAAACCGATATCGTTCATCGCAAGCTTCAGGTGCCGATCCGCGGAAATCATCCCAGGCCTATGGAAGTCCTGGCGTTCGGCGATGAGGCTGACCATGTCGCGCGCACCATGCCGCACGGCCATTTCCGCGATACTGGCAAGCGGGCAGACGATGATGGCGCTCATGACACCGCCCCGGTGCTGCGCTCGGCTTCAAGCTCGGCAAAGCGCTCGACAAATCGTCGCTGCGCCTCGAGCACCGGCATTGGCTCGATCGGTAGCATATCGCGGGTGACGCCGCGCGGCTGGCCGAAGAACTTGCGGGCCTCTTCGACCGAAAAGCCGGCAAGCTCGGTGGCCTCGTAGAAGGCGGCCATCGCATCGGCCTTTTTGATGAGCGCCTTCAACTCCCGCGTCGGATGTGCCGGCAGACCGAAGCGAATATGGATCGCCGCTTCCAGGCGTTGCTCCACCGCCTTGTAGCCGCCGCCGACGACGGCCTTGAAGGGCGAGATCATGTCGCCGATCACATATTCCGGCGCGTCGTGCAGAAGGCACATCAGCAGCGCCTCGGTTCCTTCGTCATTGCAGCGCCGGAAGATCTCCTCCACCACCAGGCAATGCTGCGCGACCGAAAAGGCGTGGTCGCCGCGCGTCTGGCCGTTCCAGCGCGCGACACGGGCGAGCCCATGGGCGATATCGGAGATTTCCACGTCGAGCGGCGAGGGGTCGAGGAGGTCGAGCCTCCGGCCCGAGAGCATGCGTTGCCAAGCACGCGCCTTGCCGGAAATGCTCACTGTTCAGCCTCTTGCGCCCCTGCGGGGAAGGCAAGGCCGCTCCAGGCGGGCAGGGCAAGTTCCACGGGCACGTCACCGGCAAGGATCGGCAGGCCGCGCGCGAGCGCATCGCCCACCCTGTCGATGCGCACAATCGAGAGCCCGCGATTGCCGGCAACCGAGCCGAGCGTGCCGACAGGCTTGCCCCCGGCAGTGATTTCGATGCCGGAAGGGGGAAGCAGCGCTTCTCCCCGCACCTGCGCCACCCGCCGCCGCGCCGTGCCGCGATGCTGCATGCGGGAGACGACTTCCTGCCCCACATAGCAGCCCTTGCGGAAGGAAAGCCCATCCGTCAGGTCCAGAAGCACATCGTGGGGAAACGCGTCCTGCAGCGCGAAATCGGCTCCGGAAACGGCGATGCCGGCCTCGATCCGCAGAGCGTCATAGGCGTCTTCCTGCCCTTCCCGGTGCTGGCCGGGAACGCGCGCCAGGCGGATGCCTGCCTTGGCGAAGCGGATATCGACAATGCCGTCAGCAGCTTCCTCGCCCCAGCTAACGGTGACGCCTTCCTCCGCGCTGGCGGAGAGTTCGATCGCCGCCCTGAGCTTGTACATGGTAAGGCGGCGCAAGAGCCCGTCGCGTTGCGCAAGGTCGGTTTCGATGACGAAACCCTCGCCTTCGCGCCAGATCAGGAAATCGAACATGATCTTGCCCTGCGGTGTGAGCAGGGCTCCGGGCCGGGCTTCGCCGGCGGGCAGCGAAACCACGTCGGTTGTGATCAGGTTCTGGAGGAAGTCCTCCGCATCCCTGCCGGAAAGGCGGATGAAGCTTCGCTCGGGAAGGTAGGCTGTGGGCATGGCGTCGGTTCCGGTTCATTAAAGCGCGGCGTGATCCTTCAGATTCGCACGCTCTATTTTGCGCATGTCGTGGTCGCAAAACCGCTACGCTTTTTGCGCGACATGCGTTTGGGAGAGAAGTAAGCCTTCGCGGAACCTCCGACAAGGTTTCCGCTGCCTGCCTCAATCGCCGCCGGAAAAGAATTTCCACTGGCCGTCCGGCGTGATGCCGACGCGGTAGAAATTGTAGTTGCCGGTTTCTTCCATGTTCATGAGGTCACCGGCGGTCACGATCCGCAACAGCTCCACCCGCTCGGGGGGCGTGAGGGAGGAAAGCGTCTTGCCGGCGAAATAGGGCCAGACATAGGCCTCTTCCGGTGTCCCGGCATCGAGGTGCACCGCGCCGGTCGAAAGGAGGTCGATGAGGATCGCCAGGATTTCCTGTCCGTCCGCGTCGCCCGAATAGCCCTTGAGCGCCTCGACTGGGTCGTCGCCCTCGCCGTTCAGCTGTGTTTGATTCGGCCCGGGATTCATGAGCGACCGCATTCTTTCGATGTCGCCCGAAGCGGCCGCTTCGATCATGAGCTCGCGCATCCGGCGCACCGGCTCGGGCAAGGTCGAAAAATCGCGGATGATTTCGACAGGAGCGGCGGTCTCGTCCGTCTGTTCGGCGGCGGGTTCACTGCTCTCTGCGGGTTGCTCCACCGTCTCGGCCTGGGCGCGGGACCGGTCGACCAGCGGATCGGGCATGGGAAGCCCCGGACGGTCGATATCCGGCGCCGCATCGCCGGCCTGTTCGCCGGTATCCGATTCGCCAGCGTTCGATTCGATCGTCTGCTGCAGCTCCGAAAGCGCGAATGCGGGAGAGCTTGCGGCGAGAAGAACGACGACAGCCGTCGCGCCGAGAAGCCTCGTGAAAAGAGGGGAGGAATGCGTGTCCGCCGCGTTCCGCATGGGAAACCTCGGCCGTTTACTGAATCGTGCGCTCAGGAGAAAATTCGCCTGCCAACATCCGGGTCTTGAGTGCCTCGAGCATGGCTTCCGCTCCCATTTCACCGTGGAGGCGAATGGTTTCACGCATGGCGAATGCAATCGCGGCGTCGGCAATGATTTCCGGCTCGATGCCGTCGGCCATGCCGCCGGCCCAGGCCTCCGTCTGATATTCCAAGGCAGCCTGCATCTTCTCGTGCACAATCATGTCATCGATGTCGTTGCGGCTTGTCTGCATTCGTCTATCCTTCGGTGGCCCGTCAGTTACTTACTGCCCCGTTAACAACTCTACCAGCCTTTTATCAAAACGACACGGTCTGCCGAAAAAAGAGGTAAATAATCCGCTAATTTCCGAAGCGTGCGGCGATTTCTGCGGCCAGTGTTGCGCCTTCGTTACGGTATCTTTCCTCAGCCGTGCGCGCAGCCGGAGTACAGGAAGTGTGAATAGCGGCGAAAGTGCGATAGCCGCGATTGAAGGCCGCGGTCAGCTTTTCGCGGCGTTTTGGCTCGCTTGCGGTGTCGGAGTCCAGCAATTGCCGCATGAATTGACGCCAGTCGGAAGCCGGCGCGCCGCACAGCGTACGCAGATAATGCACCGAGCCCAGGATTTCAGCGAGCCGCGATAGCTGGTCGTCATAGGGAGCGGGCTTTTCTCCCACCGAGGGAGGCGATTCGCCGTTGCGGGCCGGTTGCGCCGAAAGGGGAGACGCCGAAAGCGCGAGGAGCAGAAGCAGGCTGGTCGGAAATTTCGGCAATCGAATCATGAAGCGTCTCTGGCCGCGAAACGAGGGCGGTGACTTTTATCCTGCATCGCGGATCGCCGCCAGCATCTCGGCGCATTCGAGCACGCTCGGCGGCACCGGCAGCGTCCGGATCTCCTCGATCGAATACCATCCCGAATCGGCCGCGTCATCGGCGGCGATGGCTTCCGTGCCCACATCCGCCTCCACCCGGAAGACGGAAAGGAAGAAGTGGCGGTCGTCGTCCTTGTCGCCGTTGAGGTCGTAGGTCGCAAAAAGTACCGGATTGCGCGCCTCGATCCCGGTTTCCTCGAAGAATTCCCTGAGTGCGGTCTGTTCCGGCGTTTCCCCAGGCTCCGCCCTGCCGCCGGGAAAGGCGTAGAGATCGGCCGAAGGCGGGTTCATGCGTCGGATCAGCAGAAACCTGCCGTCGCGTTCCAGAATGGCGGATGAAGCTGCTTGTGGTGAGGGGGACATTATATTCCGGGTATTGTCACGGTTTGCCCGTCTAGGTTACGACGCAAAGACACCCGCGAAAAGCAAAACCTGAATCGCGAGTCGGAGGTAGTGTGAAGACCTACGCCCTTTATGCCTTTGCCGCCCTTGCCGAAATCGCTGGCTGCTTCGCCTTCTGGGCGTGGCTCCGGCTGGAAAAGCCCATCTGGTGGCTGTTGCCGGGAATGCTCTCGCTGGCGCTCTTCGCCTGGGCGCTGGCGCTGGTGCCCGCCGAGGCGGCCGGCAGGGCCTACGCGGCCTATGGCGGCATCTATATCCTGGCTTCGCTTCTCTGGCTGTGGAGCGTGGAGGGGCGCTTGCCCGACCGCTGGGATGTCGCCGGGGCAGCGCTCTGCCTGTTCGGCGCCACAGTCATTCTGTTCGGGCCGCGTAGCGCTTGACCCTGTCGGGCGCGAGTGCGATGAAAGCCGCATGTGCGGACGCTTTGCCCTGACAGCCACTCCCAAGGAATTTTCCGAATTCTTCGGCCTGCTGGGTTCGGAGGATTTTCCGGCCCGCTACAACATCGCGCCGACCCAGCCAATCCTCGTGGTGATCGCCAGTGACAAGCAGGAACCGGGCAGCAATCTGCCGGAACGGCGGGCATTGTTGGCGCGCTGGGGCTTTCTTCCCGGCTGGGTAAAGGACCCGAAGGATTTTCCACTGCTCATCAACGCCCGCGCCGAAACGGCCGTCGGCAAGGCATCCTTTCGGGCGGCCATGCGCCACCGGCGCATCCTGGTTCCGGCCTCCGGCTTCTATGAATGGCGAAGGCCGCCGAAGGAGAGCGGCCTAAAGCCCCAGGCCTATTGGGTGCGTCCGAGACGCGGCGGCGTGATCGCGTTCGCCGGCCTGATGGAGACCTGGTCTTCCGCCGACGGCTCGGAAGTGGATACGGCGGCGATCATGACGACGGCTGCGAACGCCTCCATACGGCATATCCACGAGCGGATGCCGATCGTCATCCAGCCGGAGGATTTTTCCCGCTGGCTCGAATGCAAGATCCAGGAGCCGCGCGATGTCGCCGATCTGATGCGGCCGGCTGAAGAGGATTTCTTCGAGGCCTTGCCCGTCTCCGACCTCGTCAACAAGGTTTCGAACATGGGACCCGAGCTGCAGAAGCCGATAGCGGCGGCGCTTCCGGAGGAGGAGCCTCCCAAGAAGCCGAAATCGGACGACAGTCAGATGTCGCTCTTCTGATCCTCCCGGCTTCCCATAACGGATAATTCCCAATGCCACTGCTCTCCGCCGGTCTTTCCGGCTTCGCTCTCGGTGCGTCCCTCATCATCGCCATCGGCGCCCAGAATGCCTTCATCCTGCGCCAGGGGCTCATCCGCAGCCATGTGTTCGTTCTGTGCCTGATCTGCGCGCTTTCCGATGCGCTCTTGATTGCCGCAGGCGTCGCCGGTCTCGGCACCCTGGTATCGCGGTCGCCGATGCTGATTGCGGTGGTGACGCTCGGCGGGGCCGTGTTCCTCGCAAGCTACGCCGTCATGGCGTTTCGCCGCGCGCTCAAGCCGGCCGCCATGATTTCGGGCGCGCCGGAAAGCATGGGGCTGAAAGCGGCGGTGCTGACATGTCTCGCCTTCACCTTCCTCAATCCGCACGTCTATCTGGACACGGTAGTGCTGCTCGGCAGCCTTTCGGCCGCTTTCGAGGGCGTCGAGCGGCTCGCCTACGGGATAGGGGCGGCGATCTCTTCGTTCGTCTGGTTCTTCGGCCTGGGATATGGGGCGCGATTTCTCGCGCCGCTCTTTGCAAAGCCCGCTGCATGGCGGATCCTGGATGTCATCATCGGCCTGGTGATGACATTGCTCGCGCTCAGCCTGTTGGCAAGTTTCCTGCGCGGGTAATCGCCGGTCAGCGAGCCGGGTTGAGCTTCGGCTTGCGGTTCAGCATCAGCGCGGCCGCCACCACGGCCTTGAGGCCGAGCGGACGGTAGGGTGTGCTCTGCTCGGGCTTGGCCGGTTCGTTGGCTGCTGCTGGCTTGTCTGTGCTCATGGTTCTCCTCACACACGCGAATCTGTTGTTGCGTTGATCGCAATCGCGCCTCTTCGCATAAAACAGGGCGGAATCGTGACAGACAAGGCGGCCCGCATGGGGCCGCCTGCCGAGAGTTTCATCTGGTGGGGAACTGTTGCGGGAAAGTTGCAATTTTCCCGTTAGGAGCGTTTCAGGACGCCTTAGACGTTGGCGCTCTCGTCCTCGATCGTCAGTGTGCCGTAGCGCTTCTTCCAGGCGCGCGCGCTGAACGGCAGCATGATGAGGTAGGCGACGACCGTGACCACCAGAACTTCCCAGGTGTAGCTCATGAGAAGCGCCACATAGAGCACCATGACGAGCAGGATCGGCAGCATCAGGTCGCGGCGGATCTTGCTGGTTTCGGCCTTGCCGGACCAGACCGGGAGGCGGCTCACCAGAAGATAGCCGATCAGTACCGTATAGGCCGTGCTGCCATAGACGAAGACCGGCGAGGGCTCGACGCCGAGAAAGCCGAGATAGACCGGCAGGAGCACCAGCATGGCGCCCATGGGTGCCGGAACGCCGACGAAGAATTCCGCCTGCCAGGCGGCCTTCTGTTCGCGCTCCGCCATGACGTTGAACCGGGCAAGCCGCAGGCCGGCGGCGATCGCATAGATCAGCGCGGCGATCCAGCCGAGCGAACGGGCTCCGTCAAGCAGGAAAGCATAGGAGACCAGCACCGGCGCCACGCCGAAATTGATGATGTCGGCAAGCGAATCCATCTGCACGCCGAAATTCGACGTGGCCTTCAGGAGCCGCGCCACGCGGCCGTCTATACCGTCGAGGAAGGCGGCCAGCAGGACCATGCCCACCGCAAGCTCGAACCGTCCCTCGAAGGCGAGCCGTATGCCGGTGAGGCCCGCGCAGATGGCAAGCACCGTGATGAGGTTGGGCACGACCAGCCGAAGCGGGATTTCCCTCAGCCTCGGGCCGCGGCCCTCATCGCCGGAACGGCTGGGTTCGGGAGGAGAAACGGGCGTTTCCATGCTGCGCCTCCCTTAGCTGCGGCGGCTGACGATGGGGCCCTTGGCCGAACCGAACTCGGCAAGCACGGTTTCGCCGCCGATGGCCTTCTGCCCGACCGTAACGCGCGGCTGGGCGCCTTCCGGCACGAAGACGTCGAGCCGCGAGCCGAAGCGGATCAGGCCGAAGCGCTCGCCGGCGTCGACCGGCTCGCCGGGCTTCACCCAGCAGACGATGCGCCGCGCGACGAGGCCGGCGATCTGCACGACGCCGATCTTGCCGTGACGGGTCTCGATCACCAGGCCGTTGCGCTCGTTGTCGTCGCTCGCCTTGTCGAGTTCGGCATTGATGAACTGGCCGGCCCGGTATTCGATCTGCGTCACCTGTCCGCGTACCGGAGAGCGGTTGATGTGGCAGTCGAACACGTTCATGAACACGGAGATGCGCAGCATGGGCTCGGAGCCGAGACCGAGCTCCGCCGGCGGCACGACCGCCGCGACATGGGAGATGCGGCCATCGGCGGGGCTGAGCACGAGGTCATCGTCCTGCGGCACCGCCCGTTCCGGATCACGGAAGAAATAGGCGCACCAGAGCGTCAGCACCAGGCCGATCCAGAACAGCGGCTCGGCAATCCAGCCGAGGATCAGCGAAGCCAGGAAGAAGGCCGCGACGAAGATATAGCCTTCCTTGTGGACGGGAACGAGCGTGTTGCGAATGGTGTCGAAGAGGTTGATCAACCGGCGTCTCCTGCTTTGTCAGTGCCAACTGACTACAAGGAAACCGCCTGGGCGGCAATGCGGTTCCCGCGCTCGACCACAGGTGGAGCTTGATGCCAGTCGCGGCAAAGCGCCGCCCCGCAATGCCCTAGTGAGCCCTACGGCTGCGGCTCCACCCAGCCGAGCCAAGTGGTCAGCGCGAGCAGCGGCGAGCCGTAGAGTGTCCATACGACCAGATAGGCGGCCACGAGGCCGCCGGCCAGGAGCGCTCTTTTCCAGGAATATTTCGTTGTTCTCTTGATACTCATGCTTCCACCTTAAACTTGAGAAAGATCATTCCGCCGCCGGCTGGCCGCGCGCGATGATGCCGAGATCGTCGCTCTCGCGCACCTGGCGCAGATGTTCTTCGGCCTGGATCGCCTCGCGCTGGCGGTTCCACATGGAGGCGTAGAGCCCGTTGGCGGCAAGCAGCGAGGCATGGTTCCCCCGCTCGGCGATCTGCCCGTCGCGCAGCACGATGATCTCGTCGGCATGGATGACCGTCGACAGCCGATGTGCGATGACCAGCGTCGTGCGGTTCTTCGAAACGGTATCGAGCGCGGACTGGATCTCGTGTTCGGTCGTGGTGTCGAGCGCCGATGTCGCCTCGTCGAGGATCAGGATCGGTGGCGCCTTGAGGATGGTGCGGGCAATCGCCACGCGCTGCTTTTCCCCGCCCGAGAGCTTCAGCCCGCGTTCGCCGACCGTGGTCTTGAAACCCTGCGGGAGGCGCCGGATGAAGTTGCCTATCTGCGCCACCTCGGCCGCGGTCTCAACGTCCTCGTCGCTGGCGGAAGGGCGTCCGTAGCGGATGTTGTAGGCTATGGTGTCGTTGAAGAGCACCGTATCCTGCGGCACCATTCCGATGCCTGCCCGGAGCGACTTCTGGGTGACCTCGCGCACGTCCTGGCCATCGATGGTGACCGCGCCCTTCTGCACGTCGTAGAAACGGTAGAGCAGGCGCGAGATCGTCGATTTGCCGGCCCCCGATGGGCCGACGATCGCCACGGTCTTGCCGGCTGGCACCTCGAACGAAATGCCCTTGAGGATGGGCCGGTCCGGATCGTACGCGAAATGCACGTCCTTGAAGGCGATCGCGCCCTGGCGAATGTCGAGCGCCTCGGCGTCGGGCCGGTCCTCCACCTCCGCCTCGACTTCCAGGAGGTCGAACATCTGCTCGATATCGGTTAACCCCTGGCGGATTTCACGATAGACGAAGCCGATGAAGTTGAGCGGCACGGAAAGCTGCAGCAGCAGCGCGTTGACGAAGACGAAATCGCCGATGGTCTGCTCGCCGCGCTGTACGGCAAGCGCCGACATCACCATCATCACCGCCGTGCCGAGACCGAAGATCAGCCCCTGGCCGAAGTTGAGCCAGCCGAGCGAAGTCCAGACCTCGGTCGCTGATTTCTCGTAGCGCGCCATGGAGGCATCGAAGCGCTTCGCCTCCATCTCCTCGTTCCCGAAATACTTGACGGTCTCGTAGTTGAGAAGGGAGTCGATCGCCTTCGTGTTGGCCTCGGTGTCGCTGTCGTTCATCGCCCGGCGGATCGAGATGCGCCAGTCGCTGGCCCGCACCGTGAACCAGACATAGGCCCAGACGGTGACGGCCGTGACGAGGACGTAGGTGAAGCCGTAGCTCGCCCAGAAGATCACGGCGGTGAGCAGGAATTCGAGCAGTGTCGGCACCGAGTTGAGGATGGTGAAGCGGACGATGGTCTCGATGCCCTTGGTGCCGCGCTCGATGACGCGCGAAAGGCCGCCGGTCTTGCGCTCCAGATGGAAGCGCAGCGAAAGCCGGTGGATGTGCACGAACGTTCTGTAGGCGAGCTGGCGCACCGCATATTGGCCGACAGAAGCGAAAAGCGCGTCGCGAAGCTGATTGAGGCCGACCTGGAGGATGCGGGTGAGATTGTAGGCGATGACGAGCACGGTCGCGCCGAGCAGGAAGGCCGGCAGTATGCCCGCCATGTCGAGCCGGCCGTTCAGCGCATCGGTCGCCCACTTGAAGAAATAGGGCACCGCGAGCAGCACGAACTTGGCAAGGAAGAGGTAGAAGGTCGCCCAGATCACCCGCGCCTTGAGATCGGGCCGGTCTGCCGGCCACATATAGGGCCATAGGTTGACGAGGGTTCCCAGCGGATTGCTGGAATCCGCCGATACGGTCTTTTTCCGGTCTGCCATGAATCTCTCCGCGCCGGCGGGCAAAAAACGTTTCCCGGCACATAGGACGGAGAAGCGAAGCTTGCAATGACGTGATTGTGAAAGTTCGAGGCCAGCTCACCGCCTCCGGCCGGTCAAGAGCTCACGGTGGGGCCTCATGAAAAAAGGGCAGCGAATCCGCTGCCCTTCCGTAAATCTTTATCGCCGGTCTCAGCTCTTCTGCCGCAGGCGCGTGCGATGCACTTCCTCCGCATCGGGCAGCGCTTCGTTCGGAACTTCGAAAGTCTGCCCCGGCTGGATGATGTCCGGATTGGCGATCTTGTCCTGGTTGGCCAGATAGATCGTCGTATAGCGGACGCCCTGGCCATAGATGCGGCGGGAAATCTGCCACAGCGTGTCGCCGCGTCGGATGATCACCGAATTCTGCTCGCTCGGCGTGAGCGGCGCCTGGGCGATCGTCGGGGTGCCGGCTGCGCTCTCGGCGGCTGCCGGCGCAGTCTGCGGAGCCGGCGTTGCGGCAGCCGGCTCGGCTGCGGCGGTTTCGCTCTCCTCGAGCCCCTTGGCGATCACCGGACCGATGGCCTGGGCGATCATGTCGCTGATGCCCGCTAAGCCCGTGCCCACCGCGTTGATCTCCTTCGGCAGCGTATCGAGCGCGGCAAGCGCCTTGCTCGCTTCGACGGCGGTCTTTTCGGCGATCGCCTTCACCGAAGGGATCGCGTCGACCGGCACGCGATACTCGGAAAGCGATTTCAGGGCGATGCCGGTAGCGGAACGGGCAGCGGCGAGTTCTTCCATGGAAGGCTCACGCCCATCCGCATAAAGGCCGCGCAGAATGTCGAAGGCGCGTGCCACATCGTTGCGCAGCTTGTCGAAGGCGCCGCCGTCGATGGGCGACAGCTCCTGCGAGGACCGCGGTCCGGCAACGGCGGCGATCTGTTCTCCGGAAGGCCGGTTGAAGGGAACTTCGACGCGCAGCTGCACCTGGCCGTTCGGCCCCACCGTTTCGACGCTGATGGTATGGTCGCCGATCGTGAGGTCGGCGGTTCCCTCGATCACGAAGTGGCCGTTTCCATCGGCGGTGGCCTTGCCGATCGGCTTGCCGTCGGCTTCTCCGCGCAGGGAGGCGTTCGGCTTGGCGAGGCCGGCAACGAAGATCTTGCTTCCCTCGATTTCGACGGCCGTGACCTTGAGTGCCTGCGCCAGTTCGGGAGCGACGGCGCCTGCCGCGGCACCCGGTGCGGCCGGAATGGGCGGCGCGGAGGCGACGAGGCCGGAAGATGCTTCCGGCAACGCCGGTGTGGAGCCTGTCGCGGGGGCGGGGCTTGCGGCCGCCGTTTCCGCGGTCGGAGCGGTGATTGCCCCGGTCGCGGGTTGGCCGGCTGGAGTCTCGGTACCGGGGACGGCGATGAGACGGCTAGCCTTGCCGGGCTTCGTCACCAGGGCGAGCAGTTTTCCGGCGCGATCCTGGGGAATGGAAACGGTAGCGGTTTCCTCGGAGGTGACGCTGCGGCCGTCCGGGCCGGTTGCCTTCAGCACCAACTCGTGTTCGCCCGGCTTCAAGGGGGTGTCGAGCACTGCGGCGAAATCGCCGCTGGGGCCGACCTCGACCTTGGCGATCACGGTCTTGCCGTCCGAGATTTCGAGCTTGGAGCCCGGCTCTGCGCTGCCGGCGATCACCGTGGAGCCGTTCGGCTCAACGCGCAGCACGTCGAAGGACGGCATAACCGGGGAGGCGGGCTGCTGTTGCTGTGCGGATTGCGTGGCGGGCTGGTTCGCTGCGGTTTGGCCGGGCGCGGGCTCTGCGGGCTTTACCGCCTTTTCGGCGACTGCCGGCGGCTCGACGAGTTCCCTCTCTGCCGCGCCGCCCTCGGTCACCGCTTCCTTGATGGCCGTGCCGGCCGCATTGATCGCCTCGCCGACAGGTTTCGCTTCATTGGAAATCCGCGGCAGAACGAAGAACACCATCAGCAAAGTTGCTGCGGCAAGTACAGACAGAGCGAGCCAGCCGGCACGGTTATTCATCATCAATGTCTCTCCAGGCGGCGTAAGTCGCCATTATCCGGATAGTCTTTTCGGCCTGCGTTCACAAGCTTTTCACACTATAAACCCTTGCTCTTGCCGGACTTTCCGGTCACTTTTGTCGTTTGGGCGTAATCTCGCCTGATCTTCTTGTACTTCACGGAGAAAATTGTGCCGATTCGATCCATCTGCGTTTACTGCGGCTCTCAGCCGGGACGCGATCCGGCTTATATTGCCGCCGGACGCGCTCTGGGAAAATCCATTGCCACCCACGGCCTGCGCCTCGTTTATGGCGGCGGCACAAAGGGTATCATGGGCGCGGTCGCTTCCGGCGTTCTGTCGAACGGCGGTCAGGTCACCGGCATCATTCCCGAGTTTCTTGTCGATATGGAGGCCACCCGACACTCTCTGGGGCAGCTCGACGAGCTGATTGTGACGGAAGACATGCACGCCCGCAAGCATACGATGTTTCAGAAGGCCGATGCCTTCGTCACCCTGCCGGGAGGCATAGGCACCCTGGAGGAGATCGTCGAGATCATGACCTGGGCGCAGCTCGGCCGCCACGAGAAGCCGATGGTCTTCGCCAATATCGGCGGATTCTGGGACCCGATGCTGGACCTCATCCAGCACATGCGCGAGCAGGGCTTCATCCACCGCGAGCACCTGGTCCAGCCGATGGTGATCGCCGAGGTGGAGGATATCGTTCCCGCCATCCTCGAGTTCAGCAATGGCGAGCGCCCCGCCGCGGGCGAGGAGGCGGTGATCTCCAGACTGTAGGGACCAGACGATAAGGGGTGTAGCGGGCGTGTTCAGCTCCCGCGTGCGTTGCGGATCATCGGCCAGGAATAGACGAGCAGCGCCGTCCAGATCAGCGCGAAGGCGATGAGCTTCGTCGTGCTGAGCTCCTCGTGGAACACGAAGACGGCGATCAGGAAGATCATCGTCGGCGCTATGTACTGCATGAGGCCGATGGTGGAGAGCCTGAGCAGCTTGGCGCCGTTGGCATACATGATCAGCGGAATCGCGGTCACCACGCCGCTGGCGATCAGAAGCAGGCTGTCGGAAACGCTCGTCCCGACGAGATGGCCCTCGCCGCTGCCTTCGAGATAGAGGATGTAGAAGAGGCAGGGCAGGCAGAGGATGATCACTTCCAGGAAAAAGCCTTGGTTGGGGCCGACCGGCAGCGTCTTGCGGAAGAAGGCGTAGAAACCCCAGGTTACCATCAGCACCAGCGCCACCCAGGGGAGGCCCCCGGCCTCGAAGGTCAGGATCGCGACGGCGACGACCACCAGCGCGATCGCCGCGAGCTGCATCGGCGAGAGCTTCTCCTTCAAGAGCACGGCCGCAAGAAAGATGCTGAAGAGGGGATTGATGAAGTAGCCGAGCGCCGTATCGAGCGCGTGCCCGGCGCTGATCGCCCAGATATAGGTGAGCCAGTTCACGGTGATGAGCGCTGCGGTAAGTCCTGCCATCATCAGGGTGCGGGGAGAGCGGATCGCCGCCTTGATATCGGCGGTGCGGCCGAGCACGAGCAGCACCAGGCCGGCGACCGGCACCGACCAGATCACCCGATGCGCCAGCACTTCCATGGCCGGTATATGCCCCACCGCCTTCATGTAGATCGGCAGGAAGCCCCAGAGGAAATAGGCCGAGAGCGCGAAGGCGAAGCCACGCGCGGAATCCTCGTTCTTTGCCGCGTCGGGCATGGTATCGGTAGCCATGGGATGTTTCCGGGATATGTTCTGGTTATGGTCCTGCTTTAAAGGAATAGGGCACGGCGAACCAATTCATTTCAGTGAAGCATTGATTGCGTAGCGTTCATCCATGCGCGTGAAGGGGAGGAAGGAATGGATTTCGAAGAGCAGCCGATCCACCGGCGAATTTACGCCAGGCAGATTCTGGCCAAGGCCGGCGTTTCGGGAAATGCAAGGCTCATGAATGCCTTTTCGAGGGTGCCGCGGGAGGCATTCATCGGTCCGCCGCCCTGGATATTCAACGATTTCCGGAAATACCGCGAGATGGCGTCGACCGACCCGGTGGTTCTTTATCAGGACCTCCTGATCGGTCTCGATACCGAAAGAGGCGTCAACAACGGAATGCCCTCGCTGCATGCCTCGGCACTTCACGCGCTTAAAATCCGCGAGAGTGAGACCGTCGTCCATCTCGGCGCCGGTACCGGCTATTACACGGCGATCCTCGCGGAACTCGTCGGTTCGTCCGGCAAGGTGCTTGCGGTGGAGTTCGACCCGGCGCTTGCCGACCGCGCGCGGGCAAGCCTGAAAGGCTATTCCAACGTGGAGGTTGTCGCGGGCGATGCGAGGGAGTGGCCGAAGTCGGATGCCGATGTCATCTATGTCAACTTTGCCCTCGACCATCCGCCGGCAGCCTGGATCGACAATCTGGCGATCAGTGGCAGGCTCCTGTTCCCGCTCGGCATTCCCGGCTTCGAGAATGGCAAGCCGACCGGTTTTACACGCGCGGGAGCCTTTTTGCTGATCGACCGCATGGCTCGTTCGTTCGGCGCGCGCTTCCTGCAATCGGTCAGCTTCGTCTGGGCGGAAGGATTGGGTTCGCCGCCGCCCGGCCGTCACGAGGGGCTGGCGGATGCTTTCCGCAGCCGCCGAGCCTATCAGGTCCGCAGCTTTCGCTGGCGGAAACCGCGCCCGGAGGGTGAGTGGTATAGTGAGGAGGATTGGGGCCTTTCGTTCGAGGAGCCCTGACCTCACTCCGCAGCGATCTTCCCCGCAAGTTCGCGGTTCTTCATCAGCTTGTAGATGACGGAATCCATCAGCGCCTGGAACGAGGCGTCGATGATGTTTTCCGAAACGCCCACCGTCCACCAGCGCACCCCGCTCGAATCGGTGGATTCGATCAGCACGCGGGTGATCGCCTCAGTGCCGCCGTTCAGGATACGCACCTTGAAATCCGCCAGCACGAGGTCATCGATCTCGTGCTGATACTTGCCGAAATCCTTGCGCAGCGCGAGGTCGAGCGCGTTGACCGGGCCGTCGCCTTCCGCGACCGACATCAGCGTCTGGCCGTCGATTGCGATCGTCACCACCGCTTCCGAGACGATCTTGATACGGCCGTGGGAGTCGAAACGCCGTTCGACCATCACGCGAAAACCTTCGACGGAGAAGAATTCCGGGATAGTGCCGAGCGTGCGGCGCGCAAGCAGTTCGAAGCTCGCGTCCGCCCCCTCGTAGGCATAGCCGGATGCCTCGCGTTCCTTGACGATTGAGATGAGCTGATCCAGCTTCGGATCGTCCTTGGCAACCTCGATGCCGCGCCGCTTCAGCGCATTGATGAAGTTCGACTTGCCGCCCTGGTCGGAAACCATGACCTTGCGGAAATTGCCCACGCTTTCCGGCGTCACATGCTCGTAGGTGCGCGGGTCCTTCAGAAGCGCCGAGGCATGGATGCCGGCCTTGGTGGCGAAGGCGGAGGCTCCGACGTAAGGGCTCTGGTGGTTCGGCGAGCGGTTGAGCAATTCGTCGAAGGCATGGCTCAGCACCGTCAGGCCGGTGAGCCGGTCAGGGTCGATGGCAGTCTCGAAGCGGCTGGAATAGACCTCTTTCAGGGCAAGCGTGGCGATCAGCGTCACGAGATTGGCATTGCCGCAGCGTTCGCCAATGCCGTTCAGCGTGCCCTGGATCTGCCGACAGCCCGCCTCGATGGCCGCCAGCGAATTGGCGACCGCCTGGCCGGTGTCGTCATGGGCATGGATGCCGAGCGAGCTGCCCGGAATACCCGAGGCGATCACCGCGGCGACGATCTCGCGCACCTCGTTCGGCTGTGTGCCGCCATTGGTGTCGCAGAGCACGACCCACCGCGCTCCGGCGTCATGGGCAGTCTTGGCGCAGGCGAGTGCGTAGGCCGGATTGGCCTTGTAGCCGTCGAAGAAATGTTCGCAATCGACCATTGCCTCCTTGCCCGTGCTGCGGGCGGCGATCACGCTGTCGCGGATCGCTTCGAGGTTCTCCTCGTTGGTGCAGCCGAGCGCGACGCGCACATGATAGTCCCAGCTCTTGGCGACGAAGCAGATGGCGTCGCTCTTTGCCTGTAGAAGGACGCTCAAGCCCGGATCGTTGGAGGCGGAAATGCCTGCGCGCTTCGTCATGCCGAAGGCGACGAATTTCGATTTCTCCGTGCGCTTCTCGGAGAAGAAGGCGGTGTCCGTCGGGTTGGCACCTGGATAGCCGCCCTCGACATAGTCTATGCCGAAGTCATCGAGCAGGTTGGAGATGGCGATCTTGTCCTCGACCGAGAAATCCACGCCGGGGGTCTGCTGCCCGTCGCGCAGCGTCGTGTCGAAGAGATAGATGCGTTCGCGTGTCATGGACGCTCCTCCTGCCGGAGCAGGTGTCTTGCTGAGTTATAGACCCCCTCTGGCCTGCCGGCCATCTCCCCCACAAGGGGGGAGAGACCAAGCCGCTGCATTCTTCTTCCATCGGGAACGCTGGCGATGGCCACCAGCCACGGAAGAGGGTTCAATCTGGCGAAGCCGGTGCCGCAGATTTTCTCCCCCCTTGTGGGGGAGATGGCCGGCAGGCCAGAGGGGGAGTTCTTAAATGTCCTGCCTTAGTGACTCTTCCCCGCAAACCTGTCCGTCGCGCGGATCAGCCGGTCGGTGATGCCAGGCTCCGAGACCGCGTGGCCCGAGCCCTCGATGATGTGGAAATCCGCATCCGGCCACGCCTTCGAAAGCTGCCAGGCGTATTTCAGCGGGCAGGGCATGTCGTAGCGGCCGTGCACGATGGTGCCGGGAATGCCCTTGAGTTTCACCGCGTCGCGCAGCAACTGCCCTTCCTCCAGCCAGCCGGCATTGACGAAGAAGTGGTTTTCGATGCGCGCGAAGGCGATCGCGTAACGGTCTTCTCCGAAGCCGGCGGTGAGCTGAGGGTCCGGCAGAAGCGTGATGGTCGAACCTTCCCAGGTGCTCCAGGCCTTGGCGCAGCGCAGCGCTTCCGCCTCGTCAGGGCCATTGAGGCGGCGATGATAGGCGAGCATCATCTCGTGCCGCTCGTTTTCCGGAATGGGCGCCACGAAGGCCTCCCACTTGTCCGGAAACATTTCCGACACGCCGAACTGATAGTACCAGTCGAGCTCCGCCTTGGTGAGCGTATAGATGCCGCGCACGACGAGTTCGCTTACCCGTTCGGGATGCTTTTCGGCATAGGCGAGCGCCAGTGTCGAGCCCCAGGAACCGCCGAAGACCAGCCATTTCTCGACGCCGGTCATCTCGCGCAGCCGCTCGATATCGGCGACCAGATGCCAGGTCGTGTTGGCCTCGGTGCTGGCATAGGGAGTGGACTTGCCGCAGCCGCGCTGGTCGAAGAGGATGACGTCGTAGAGCTCGGGATCGAAGAGCCGCCGCTGGTTGGGATTGATGCCGCCGGCCGGTCCGCCATGCAGGAAGACCGCAGGCTTGGCGCCGGGCGTGCCCACTCTTTCCCAGTAGATCGAGTGACCGTCGCCGACATCGAGATGGCCCGTCTCGTAAGGCTCGATTTCCGGATAGAGGGTGCGAAGCAACTCTGTCATAGATGCAGCCCTTTCTCAGGCCAGTTTTCGGTATCGTGGTCGGGATGCTGGAAAGAAATGATCTGCTCCTGCTTGGCGTCCTCGATAGCGTCGCGGATCGGCTGCTCGAAGATCGTCGTGACCCACGGGATATGAGAGTCGTAATTCACCTGGATCTTCGGCGCGAGGTCGTCGCGGTCATCGAACGAGCCGATGGAAAGCTCGAGTCCACCCGGATATCGATAAGTCAGCGGTGTGCCGCAGTTTTCGCAAAAGCCGCGATCGATATTGACCGAGGACTGGAAATATTTCGGTTCACCGCGGGTCCACTCCACCCCATCCTTGGGCGCACTGACGAGTGGCCCGAAGAAGCCGCCGAAAGCCTTCTGGCACATGCGGCAATGGCAGATGGAAGCGCGCCCGAGTTCGCCATGGATGCGGAAGCGCACGCCGCCGCACTGGCAGCCGCCTGTTCTGATCTTTTCGGTCATCGCAATCTCTCCGGTGGCCAGGTTTCGGTATCGTGGTCGGGATGCTGGTAGGAAATGATATCTGCCAGGAACGGAGCCGCGGCGATATCCTCCATGGTGTGCCGTTCCGGCAGTTCGTGCAGGTGGTCGACGAAGCCGAGCTTGCCCTCCACCCCGAACTGCACGACCGGCGGAAGCGCGGCCGGATCGTCGAAACTGCCGGCCGAGATCGCGATGCCGTCCGCGGCCTCGTAGGTCATCGGCGTGCCGCAGTCTCCGCAGAAGCCGCGCAGAACATGGTTCGAGGACCGGAAATGTTTGAGCTTGCCGCGAGTCCAGGAAAGCTCCGCCTCGCCGACATCGACCAGCGGTGCGTAATAGGCGCCGAAAGCCTTCTGGCACATGCGGCAATGGCAGATCGAGGAGCTCTTCGGCTCGCCGGCAAGCCGGAAGCGGATCGCGCCGCACTGGCAGCCGCCGGTTCGGACCGTTGCGGTCATGGTCGATCCTCCGGTGGCCAGGTATCCGTGTCGTGGTCGGGATGCTGGCGGCTGCTTGCCGCAACCCTTTTTTCCTCTTCCGGCGTCATGTCCATCTCCGCCGCGTGCTTGAGGCCGTCGAGCTCGCCGAACCAGGACATTTTATGCGAAAGATTGGTCTGCAACTTCGGTTTCACGCTTTCCGGATCGTCGAGCGAGCCGAGCATGATGCTGATATGATCGCTGCCGCCGGCATAGAAGAGCGGCGTTCCGCATTGCGCGCAAAAGCCGCGCAGCACCGTTTCCGAGGATTGGAACCAGGCAGGTTCGCCGCGCGTGATGGAAAAGCTCTCGTACTTAACGCCGCCGAGCGGCATGAAGTAGCTGCCGGCAGCCTTCTGGCACATGCGGCAATGGCAGAGATGCGGAAATCCGATCTCGCCTTCGGCACGGTAGCGGACCGCTCCGCATTGGCATCCGCCGGTATGGATGAGCGTCATGGCCGAGCCTCATTATGCTGGTAGCGCTGGTCAGCACCCCCCTCTGCCCTGCCGGGCATCTCCCCCTCAAGGGGGGAGATCGAATAGGGGCGACGTCCCGCCTTCAAGCCGCGTTCTGGTTTGCCGTCATTAGGCAGAGAGGGATCGATTTTTTGGAAGGCGAGTGCGTCTTGCCAATCTCCCCCCTTGAGGGGGAGATGCCCGGCAGGGCAGAGGGGGGTAATTACGCGTGTCGCAACTCGATCCATCCTACCGCTTCACCTCCCAGGTCGTGACGCGCTCGCCGCTCGCCGGGTCCTTGCCGTCCTTGAGCTGGATGCCCTCGGCGCTGAGCGTATCGCGGATCTTGTCGGCTTCCGCGAAATTCTTCGCCTTCAGGAGTTCGAGCCGCGCCTTCACCCGGGCATCGATCTCGACGGCGACCGCCTCGTCGATTTCCGTCGGCTTCGGCAGCACGCCGAGCAGGTCGGCGCTCGCAGCGAAGACGGGCAGAAGTGTTCGGTCACTTTGCGCTTCCTGGGCCAGCGCATGCAACGCCTGCACGGCGGCGACCGTGTTGAGGTCGTCCGAAAGCGCAGCGAGAACCGTATCGCATGGCGCGGCATCGCCGGCCTCGGCGGTAGGCCATTTGGAGAGCAGGCGCTCGGCTTCCTCCAGCCGTTTCACCGAGAAGTCGATCGGCTCGCGGTAATGCGTCATCAGCATGGCGAGCCTCAGCACTTCGCCCGGCCATTGGCGCCCGGCGAATTTCTCGGTGTGCAGCAGGTCATAGATGGTGACGAAATTGCCTTCCGACTTCGACATCTTGCGGCCTTCGACCTGCACGAAGCCGTTGTGCATCCACACATTCGCCATCACATCGGTGCCGTGGGCGCAGCGTGATTGGGCGTTCTCGTTCTCATGATGCGGGAAGATGAGGTCCAGCCCGCCGCCGTGGATATCGAAGACCTCGCCCAGATAGCGCCCGCTCATGGCCGAGCATTCTATGTGCCAGCCGGGTCGCCCGCGGCCCCAGGGGCTTTCCCAGCCGGGTTCGTTGTGGCTCGAAAGCTTCCACAGCACGAAATCGCCGGGGTTTTTCTTGTGTACGTCGACCGCGACGCGGGCGCCGGCCTGTTGTTCGTCCAGCGGGCGCTTGGAGAGCTGGCCGTAATCGGTCATGGATTTCGTGTCGAACAGCACCTCGCCGCCGGCCACATAGGCATGGCCGCGGGCGATCAGTTTCTCGATGATCTCGATCATCTGCGGGATGTTGTCGGTCGCGCGCGGCTCGATATTCGGCTCAAGGCAGCCGAGCGCCCTCACGTCCTCGTGGTACTGCGTCTCGGTCTTTTCCGTGACGAGGCGGATTGCTTCGTTGAGCGGCAGGCCGGGATGGTCGCGCAGCGCCCGCGCGTTGATCTTGTCGTCGACGTCGGTGATGTTGCGGGCATAGGTGACGTGGGCCTCGCCATAGACATGGCGGAGCAGCCGGTAGAGCACGTCGAAGACGATGGCCGGTCGGGCGTTGCCGATATGGGCATAGTCGTAGACCGTCGGGCCGCAGACATACATGCGCACGTTCTGCGGGTCGATCGGCCGGAACTCGGCCTCCTTGCGGGTCAGCGTATTGTAGAGCTTGAGCGCTGCGCTCATCGAGAAATCTCCCAAAGCAAGCCGCCGTTGAGCGGGATGCCGAAAAGTGTATGCGGTTTTCGGACGACATCCCGCTCTCATCATCAACTAGGAGCTGAATGCTTTCGCGTCCACGAACACGAAAGCGTCCGGCTCTGGCCGGGGCGTTTGTCTTCAAGGCTTTTCGAGAGACGAAAACGGCCGGGCCAGCGAATGCGCTAGCGAATAATGATCCCACAAATGGAAATCGCCGTTTTCATGAGCGAGGTTATGGCGCGGGCCAGGGGTTTGGTCAAGATGCAGTTGCGCGATCCGTTCCGCCGCAGGCCGTTCCCCGGCGAAAAATTACTCCGGCATCCGATAATCGACGAACTTTTTCTCTCGCGCGATGAAGAGCTTGCCGGTTTCGGTGAGCTCGGGAGAGGCGAGCGGCAGGATGGCGGCCGCCACCTCGGAAGGGTGCGGCAGCGTGGTCGGGTCTTCGCCGGGTATCGCCTGAGCGCGCATGGCCGTGCGCGTCGCGCCAGGGTCGATGCTGTTCACCCGCAGCGCTGTGCGTTGCTGTTCGGCCGCCCAGGTGCGGGCAAGCGCCTCGACGGCGGCCTTGGAGGCGGAGTAAGGCCCCCAGAACGGCCGGCACTTGTGCGCGGCGCCCGAGGAAAGGATGAGCGCGCGTCCGGCGTCGGATTTCAGGAGCAGCGGCTCGACCGAGCGGATCAGCCGCCACGTGGCGATGACGTTGGTGAGCATCACCTTCTCGAAAACCTTGGCTTCCACATGGCCGATCGGGGAGATGACGCCGAGAATGCCGGCATTGGCGACCAGGATGTCGAGCTTGCCCCAGCGCTCGAAGATGGAGGCGCCCAGCCGGTCGATCGCGGTCATGTCGGTGAGATCGAATGGGACGAGAGTGGCGGAACCGCCTTCAGCCTTGATCGCGTCGTCGAGTTCCTCCAGCCCGCCTACGGTGCGGGCGCAGGCGATCACATGCGCGCCGGCCTTGGCGAGCGCCAGCGCCGTGAAATAGCCGATGCCGCGCGATGCGCCGGTAACAAGCGCGATCCTGTCCTTCAGATTGATCGTCATGATATTTAATCCCCCGAGACGCGATACTAGGTGATGCGCCGTGAAATAGTGTGATGAGCCGGTGCGGCGTGCACCTCACCTCCCCCTTGAGGGGGGAGGTCGCCGCG
>NZ_JBHFJG010000025.1:51181-57680 GCF_057559155.1 Rhizobium moroccans
CCCAGCAATTGCTGGCTGGACCGATCACCCCGCCCCGGACCTTCGGTCCGACCCTCCCCCTCAAGGGGAGGGTGATCGTCAGCCTCAGCCGTTGCTGGCCAGAACCGAAACCTTGCGGCCCATGGTCTCCCCGTCCTTGTCGAGTAGACGGGTCGGATAGTCGCCGGTGAAATAATGGTCGGTGAACTGCGGCCGAGCGTCATTGCGGTCTTCGCCGCCGACTGCGCGGTAGAGCCCGTTGATCGACAGGAAGGCCAGCGAATCCGCGCCGATATATTTGCACATGGCTTCGAGGCTATCGTACTGGTTGGCGATGAGCTTTTCGCGGTCCGGCGTGTCGATCCCGTAGAAGTCGGGATAGTAGATCATCGGGCTGGCGACGCGGAAATGCACTTCCTTGGCGCCCGCGTCGCGGATCATCTGCACGATCTTGAGCGAGGTCGTGCCGCGCACGATCGAATCATCGACCAGGATAACGCGCTTGCCCTCGATCATCGCGCGGTTGGCGGAGTGCTTGAGCTTCACGCCAAAGGCACGGATCTGCTGCGTCGGCTCGATGAAGGTGCGGCCGACATAATGGTTGCGGATGATGCCGTACTCGAACGGGATGCCGCTTTCCTGCGCATAGCCGAGGGCTGCCGGCGTGCCGCCATCCGGGACCGGCACCACGACATCGGCTTCGACCGGCGATTCCTTGGCGAGATTGATGCCCATGTTCTTGCGGGCGACATAGACGCTGCGGCCGCCGACGACGGAATCGGGACGGGCGAAATAGACGTATTCGAAAAGGCACAGCCGCTCGGGCTGTGAATTGCCGGCCTTGCGGGCATCGATGCTGATGGAGCCGTCGGCCTGGATCTCGCAGATGATGACTTCGCCGTTCTCCACATCCCGGATGTACTTCGCACCGATGATATCGAGCGCGCAGGTTTCGGAAGCGAAGATCGGCTTGCCGTCGAGCTCACCCATGACGAGAGGCCGGATGCCGGTGGGATCGCGGGCGGCAATCAGTTTCGTGCGAGTGATCGCGAGCATGGAATAACCGCCTTCCATCTGCCGGATGGCGTCGATGAAACGGTCGGCCGTCGAGGCATAGCGCGAGCGGGCGATCAGATGCAGCACCACTTCCGTGTCGGAGGTGGACTGACAGATGGCGCCTCCGGCGATCAACTGCCGGCGCAGCGTCAGGCCATTGGTGAAATTGCCGTTATGGGCGATCGCGATGCCGCCCACCTCCAGTTCGGCGAACAGCGGCTGCACGTTGCGCAGCGCCACTTCGCCGGTCGTGGAGTAGCGGTTGTGGCCCATCGCTATATTGCCGGGAAGGCGGGCAAGCGTGGCCGGATCGGTATAGTGATCTCCGACGAGACCCATCCGCCGTTCGGAGTGAAAGCGCAGACCGTCGAAGGAGACGATGCCGGCTGCTTCCTGACCGCGATGCTGGAGGGCGTGAAGGCCGAGCGCCGTCAGCGTGGCGGCCTCCGGATGGCCGAGAATGCCGAAAACGCCGCATTCTTCGCGCAGCGTATCACCATCCCATTCGTGGAGGTTGTTGTCTGCGAACGTCTCAGAAACCGGCTGATTCATCTTGGCCGTGCCCTTTCGGAAAAATGGAAAAGCCGGCCGGGAAGATGTTCCCGAAACCAGCCCGTTTCACTTTACTGCGAATGATACCACAAATGGTGACGTTTCGCGCTGCATCAAGCGCAACAAAGCGTCAATTATTTGTCGGGTTTGTTGCCGGCGCGTCGTCGGCCGGTGCTTGCTCCTGCTCGGGCGCGCCCTCGACCGGAGCTTCTTCCCGGCCGAGAATGCGGGCGCGGATCTGAGGCTCGAGATCTTCCGGCAATACCGCCTCGAGCCGCGCCACCAGCGCGTCGAGGAATGGCTTCGACTTGGCCTGGGTCACCCAGGCCGGCTGCGAGCGGACGTCCACCAGCCAGTTCCAGAAGGCGACGGCCACCACCAGCAGCAGGATGCCGCGAGCCGCGCCGAACAGGAAGCCCAGCGTGCGGTCCAGAGCGCCGATGCGGCTGTCGATGATGAAATCGGCGATCCGCGACGTGATGAAGGTGATGATGATCAGGGCGATGAGGAAGATGACGCCGGCAGAGCCGGCGATCGCGATGCGGTTGTCCGCCGTGTAATTCTGGGCGTAGGGAACCAGCAGCGGGTAGAGATAGTAGGCCGCGGCGATCGAGCCGATCCAGCTCGCGATCGAAAGCACCTCCCGCGAGAAACCGCGCACCATGGCGAGAACGGCGGAAAACAGCGTTACGCCGATGACGATACCGTCAAAAATCGTGATGGGCATATAGGCTCTACTCCAAGGACCTGTCGGTTTTCGGCGCCGCTTGCCGGCGGACCCTCTTACATCAGGGGAACAGTTGACGAAAGATCAATCCTCTTCCGCCGCTTTCCCCAGTTTCCTGGCGGAACCGGCTATGCGCGATACGAGATCGGGCAGGTCCTCGATTTCCGTCCAGCGGGCGCCGGATGTCTTCGGAAGCTCGGCGGAACTGGCCGGCAGCATCGCTCCGGCAAAGCCGAGCTTCTCGGCCTCTTTCAGGCGTTGGGCTGTCTGCGAAACCGGCCGAACCGCCCCCGAGAGGCTGATTTCGCCGAAATAGACGCAATCTGCCGGCAGGGCAAGACCGGCAAGCGACGAGACGAGGGCGGAAGCGACCGCGATGTCGGCGGCCGGTTCGGAAATGCGGTAGCCGCCAGCCACATTGAGGTAGACGTCGTGCTGGCCGAGCCGCACGCCGCAATGGGCCTCCAGCACGGCAAGGATCATGGAAAGACGCGCCGAATCCCAGCCGACGACCGCGCGGCGCGGCGTGCCGAGCGAGGTGGCCGCCACCAGGGCCTGCACTTCCACGAGCACCGGCCGCGTACCTTCCATGCCGGCGAAGACCGCCGCCCCCGGCGCCTTGGCATTGCGCTCCCCGAGAAAGAGTTCGGAAGGATTGGTGACCTCGCGCAGTCCCATGTCGGACATCTCGAACACGCCGATCTCGTCGGTCGGCCCGAAACGGTTCTTCACGGTGCGAAGGATGCGGTAATGATGTCCCCGGTCGCCCTCGAAATAAAGCACGGCGTCGACCATGTGCTCGACGACGCGAGGGCCGGCGATCTGCCCCTCCTTGGTGACGTGGCCGACGAGCACCATGGCGGCTCCCGTCTGCTTGGCGAAACGGATCATCGCCTGTACGCCGGTGCGCACCTGCGTGACCGTGCCGGGAGCGGAATCGGCCGTGTCGCTCCAGAGCGTCTGGATCGAATCGATGATGACGAGATCGGGCCGCTTGCCGTCCGAAATCGTGGCGAGGATATCCTCGACATTGGTTTCGGCGGCGAGCAGCACGTCCGAGTCGGCGGCGCCGAGCCGCTGGGCGCGCAGTCTCACCTGCGCCACGGCTTCTTCGCCGGAGACATAGATGATCCGGTGTCCGCGGCGGGAAAGGGCGGCCGCCGCCTGCATCAGCAGCGTCGACTTTCCTATGCCGGGATCGCCGCCGACCAGCACCGCCGAGCCGCGCACGAAGCCGCCGCCGGTCGCCCGGTCGAGTTCGGATATGCCGGTATGGATGCGGGGTGCCTCTTCCGTCTCGCCGGAAAGAGTGGTGAGCGCGACCGCGCGGCCTTTCTTCGGAGCCTTTCCAGGCCCGCCGCCGATGCCGCCCATCGGGTCTTCCTCGACGATGGTGTTCCACTCGCCGCAGCCTTCGCATTTGCCGGCCCAGCGGCTATGCACCGTGCCGCAGTTTTGGCACACGAATTGGGTCTTGGTCTTCGCCATGGGATCAGCCGCCGCCTTTGATACTCAAAGTCCGCCGAGAACAAAAGCGGAACTTTTGCTCTTTTAATCTCGAAATGCTGTCGCTGGCAAGGTGGCCAAGAGCTTATTCCGGATAGATATATCGCCGCTCGTGCCGCAACCCGAGGCCGGTGAGCATTTCGTAGCCGATCGTGCCGGCGGCGCGGGCGACCTCGTCGAGCGGCATGCCGGGGCCGAAGAGCTCGATATAGTCGCCGATGCGGATTTCGGCTGCCGGGACGTCGGTGATGTCGAAGATCGTCAGGTCCATGGTGATGCGGCCGATCGCGGGGACGCGATGACCGGCGATGAAGCCGAAGGCGCCTTGCGTGCCGCCCGCCCGGATCGGCACTCCAGCGCCGGAAAGCGAGCGCAGGTAACCGTCCGCATAGCCGGCCGAAACCACCGCCAGCCGGCTCTGCCGGGAAAGCTGGTGGGTGGCGCCATAGCTGACGGTACTGCCGGTTTCTGCTTCACGAATCTGCACGATTCGCGCCTCTGCCTTCGCCACGGGCTTCAATGGCTTCATGCCGTTCACGGCTTCGCCGCCATAAAGCGCGATGCCCGGCCGCGTGAGATCGAAATGATAGTCCGGCCCCAGAAAAATTCCGGCAGAGGCCGAGAGGCTTGATTCGATTCCTTCGAAAGCATCCGCAACCTGCCGGAAGGATTCGAGTTGCTTGCGGTTGAGGGGCGAGGAGGGCGTGTCACCGCTATGGAGATGGGAGAGTACGAGGACGGGCGAGAAGCTCGCCGGCCGCGAAACGTCCCCGGCCAGCGCCAGCGCATCCTGGAAGGACAGGCCGAGCCGGTTGAAGCCGGTATCCACCTGCAGCGCGCAGGGGTGGTCGCCCCGTTCCGATATTGCCGACATCCAGAAGGCGAGCTGCTCCTCCGAAGCCAGAACCGGCACGAGATCATCTTCGAAGAACATTCGCTCCTGTCCCGGCCAGATGCCGGAAAGCACATAGATGCGGGCATCAGGGACATAGGCCCGCAACGTCGCGCCCTCCTGCGGCACGGCCACGAAGAAGTCCCGCGCTCCGGCCTCGTAAAGCGCCGTGCCGCAGTCCTCGATCCCGAGGCCGTAGGCGTCGGCCTTGACCACCGCCGCGGCGCGCGCCTTGCCGGACCTGTACGCCATTTCCCGCCAGTTGTCGGCAAGGGCTCCGAGATCGACCGTCAGGCGCACGGGTGCGCAGTCGAAATCGGCGGAGGAGGAGAGGTCGCTATCGAAGTCGGTCATTTCTGCTCGTCGCGCATGAGGAATGTTCCGGCGATCCTACCGGTTTCGGAGGCGGGAAAAAGACATTCCGGCAAAATTCGATCGCACTGCACAATCTTTTACCATGATGCGCCGGTTGAGGCTGTCTTGCGCTAATGGTCCGCTGCCTCTTCCGTGCCGATGCACAGAAGGTTTCTCAAATCTGTCACATCGGCTAGATAGAAGCGGCGGATTGCGCGCGATGGTGGTAATACGGCTGCTGTGCCTCTTCTTTTTATGGGTGGGATGATGCGGAACAATCCGGCAATTGTCATTGAAGGTGCGACGGTGGTTTTCAGCGACCGTCTGGCGCAGGCATCCGTGCGGATAGAAGATGGCCGGATCACATCGATCAACGGTTCCCGCGACGGAGCGAAAGTCATCGATGGCCGTGGCCATGTTCTCGCACCGGCTTTCGTGGATATCCATGGCGACGCCTTCGAGCGGCAGCTCATGCCGCGGCCCGGCACCATGCTCCCTGTCGCCGCAGCCCTGCTCGATACGGACCGCCAGCTTGCGGCCAACGGCATCGCGACTGCCTATCATGCCCTGACGCTGAGTTGGGAACCGGGGCTCAGATCGGTGGAAAGCGGCCGCGCCGTCGTCTCTGCCCTCGATGCGCTCGCCCCGCGGCTGACGGTGGACAATCGCGTGCAACTGCGCTGGGAGACCTTCTGCTTCGAAGCCGTGGAACTGATCCGTGATGCGCTTTCCGGTCCGCACCTGCCCTCGGTCGCGTTCAACGATCATACGTCCATGGCCATGCTGCATCCTTCGGTGCCGTTGCAGGAGCGGCCCTTCGATCTGGATCCGGCCTTCCCGATGGTCGATCCGGAGGCACCCGCTTTCGCCGCGAAGATGGAGGAACGCGCCAAGCGGGCAAAAATCCCCGTATCGGACATGGTCTCGCTCGTTCGCGGCATATGGGAGCGTCGGCCGCAGGTGCTCGGGGCGATCGAAGAGGTGGCGGCTTTGGGCCGGGCAGCCGGCGCACCGATGCTCTCGCACGACGACAGTCAGATCGAAACGCGCGATTTCTTCCGCGCGCGCGGCGCCCGGATCAGCGAGTTTCCGGTGAATAGAAGAGTGGCGAGGGCTGCCCGCGACGCCGGCGATTTCATCGTCCTCGGCGCGCCCAACGCGACGCGCGGCGGCAGCCACCTGGCTTCGATTGGCGCAGCCGACATGATCCGCGAGGGGCTCTGCGACATTCTCGCTTCGGATTATTATTATCCGGCGATGTTGCTTGGCGTGGCGAGGCTCAAGGCCGATGGCGTCGGTCCGCTCCACATGTTGTGGCCTCTCGTATCGGGCAATCCGGCACGCGCTTCCGGGCTCGATGACCGCGGTGTCGTCGAAGTCGGCAAGCGGGCCGATCTCGTGTTGATCGAGTGGCCGGAAGAGGCCCCCCCCGC
>NZ_JBHFJG010000025.1:57700-97029 GCF_057559155.1 Rhizobium moroccans
CGCCGCACCGGCGGTGCGGCGCACCTGGATCTCCGGACGGGAAGCCTATCGCGCGGCGCCCGCAGGTCACTGAAGGAAAAGGGCGCGTACGCCCCTTCGCTCAATGCTCTTCGTATTGCGAGAAGGAGGGATCGGCGAGATCGGCAAAGCGGGTGTATTCCGACTGGAAGGCGAGCTTCACCGTACCGGTCGGTCCATGGCGCTGCTTGGCGATGATGACGTCTGCGGTTCCCTTGACCTTGTCCATATGCGCTTCCCATTCCGGATATTTCGGATCGGAAATGTCGCGGGGCTCCATGTTCTTCACGTAATATTCTTCGCGGAACACGAAGAGCACCACGTCCGCGTCCTGCTCGATCGAGCCGGATTCACGAAGGTCGGAGAGCTGAGGGCGCTTGTCTTCGCGGCTTTCCACCTGACGCGAGAGCTGCGACAGCGCGATGATCGGCACGTTCAGCTCCTTGCCGAGCGCCTTCAGGCCAGTGGTGATCTGGGTGATTTCCTGGACGCGGTTCTCCCCGGATTTTCCCGAGCCGGTCATGAGCTGAATATAGTCGACCACCAGGCAATCGAGGCCGCGCTGGCGCTTCAGCCGGCGGGCGCGGGCGGACAATTGGGCGATCGAGATGCCGCCGGTCTGGTCGATGAACAGCGGCACCTTCTGCATCATCTGCGAGCATGCGACGAGCTTTTCGAAATCGGCCTCGGTGATATCGCCGCGGCGGATCTTCGATGACGACACTTCGGTCTGCTCGGAGATGATACGGGTGGCGAGCTGTTCGGACGACATTTCGAGCGAGTAGAACCCGACGACGCCGCCATTCCTGGCCTTGAACGAGCCGTCCGGCTGAACCTCGGGCTCATAGGACGCTGCGATGTTATAGGCGATGTTCGTGGCGAGCGAGGTCTTGCCCATGCCGGGACGTCCGGCAAGCACGATAAGGTCGGAGCGCTGCAGGCCGCCCATCCGGGCGTCCAGCGAATGGATGCCGGTGGAAATGCCCGAGAGCGAGCCGTCGCGTTCGAAGGCGGCACCCGCCATGTCGATCGCCTGTGCGACCGCGTCGTTGAACGACTGGAAGCCGCCGTCATATCTGCCGGTTTCAGCCAGTTCGAAGAGCCGCCGCTCGGTGTCTTCGATCTGTGACTGGGGGGGCATGTCGAGCGGCGCGTCATAGGCGATATTGACCATGTCCTCGCCGATGGTGATCAGCGCGCGGCGCAGCGCCAGGTCGTAGATCGCCCGGCCGTAGTCCTCCGCATTGATGATCGAGACCGCCTCGGCCGCGAGGCGCGCGAGATATTGCGCCACCGTCAGGTCGCCGACCTTGTCGTCGGCCGGCAGGAAGGTCTTGATGGTAACCGGGTTGGCCGTCTTGCCCATGCGGATGATATCGCCCGCGACTTCGAAGATCTTGCGGTGAAGCGGCTCGTAGAGATGGGGGGGCTTCAGGAAGTCCGAAACGCGATAATAGGCATCGTTGTTGACCAGGATCGCCCCGAGAAGGGCCTGTTCGGCCTCGATATTGTTCGGAGCCTCGCGATAATGCGGTTCCGCGTCCTTGTTGCTGAGTGCCGTCAGCTTGCGTGCTAGGTCCTGCATGTCATCCATCGGTATCTGTGAATCAGCGCAATCCTACAGCAGTTTGCCGCGGATGAACGGCCGCTCTTGGGAGAATCTCCGGAATCCGACGATCTCCACAGTCACAAACGAGCTTGTGGATAAAACGCACTCAATGGAACGAGATGATTTGACCGTGGCAAAACTGCGCGTCCGCCACGGTCGCCGAGCATAAGCCCTTGCGAGATTCGCTACAAGGCGGGCGCGGCCCGGTGGCCCGCGAACTGCCGCAGCAGTACCGGCACGACGAGCGCCAGGCCGATGAGCGAAGAAATCAGTTCCGGCACCACCAGGAGGATGGCCGAGACCGTCAGCAGCAATCTTTCCCAGGCCACGGTCCGCACCAGCATGAAGCCGGAGAGCGCAGCACCGAGGAAGGTGATCCCGAGCGCGCAGCCGATGAAGGCGGTCAGGAAGTCGCCCCAGTTGAAGTCGGCGGTGACAAGCAACAGGGAAGGGGAGAAGACGAACACGAACGGCACCAGCACCTTGCCGAGCCCCAGCCGGAAGGCGGTATTGCCGGTCTTGAACGGATCGGCGCCCGCCATGCCCGCCGCCGCATAGGCCGCGAGCGCCACGGGCGGGGTAATGTCGGCCAGCACCCCGTAGTAGAACACGAAGAAATGCGCCACGATCGGCTCGACGCCGAGCAGCCCGAGCGCCGGTGCCGCGATCGTCGCCATGATGATGTAATTGGCCGTTGTCGGTATCCCGCAGCCCATCAGGATGCAGACCACGCCCGTCATGATGAGCGTGAAGAGCAGGGTGAGCGTCTGCGGCCCGAACCAGGCGGCCGGCAGGATCGTACCGAAGAAAGTAGCCATCTGCGCGGCCGTCGAGGTCACGATATAGGAAATCTTGAAACCGACGCCGGTCAGCGTGACCACGCCTACGATGATGCCGACTGTGGCCGCGGCCGCGCCGACGGCGAGCGCGTATTTCGCGCCGTCGCGAAGACCCTCGAAAACCTCCAGGAAAGACATCCGGCGGCGTGGGTTGAGAAGGCCGACCGCGATGCAGAGCGTGATGCCCCAGAAGGCCGCGAGATAGGGCGTGTAGCCGGAAAGCAGGACGGCGATCAGCACGATGAGCGGAATGACGGTCGGCCAGTCGCGCTTGAAGGCTTCCTTGAGGTCCGGCATCTCGTCGGCCGTCATGCCGCGCAACCCATTCCGCTTGGCTTCGAAATGCACCTGAACGAGCACGCCGAAGAAGTGCATGAAGGCCGGCACGATGGCGGCGAGAATGATCGTCGTATAGGGCAGGTCCAGAAACTCGATCATCAGGAAGGCTGCCGCGCCCATGATCGGCGGCGTGATCTGTCCGCCGGTCGAGGAAGCGGATTCGACGGCCGCCGCAAAGGTCCGTTTGTAGCCGAGCCGGATCATCGCCGGGATCGTCAGCGAACCGACGGTCACCGTGTTGGCGACCGAGGAGCCGGAGATCATGCCGAACAGCGCCGAGCCGAAGATCGAGACCTTCGCCGGGCCGCCGGCATAGCGGCCCGCCACCCAGGCGGCGCAATCGAGGAACAGTTGCCCGAGCCCGATGCGGGTAGCGAAGACGCCGAACAGCACGAAATGGAAGACGTAGGTCGCCACCACGCCGAGCGCGATGCCGTAGATGCCCTGTGACGTCAGGTAAAGGTGGTTCACGAGCTGCGAGAAGGTCGCGCCCGGATGCACCAGAATGCCCGGCATCGAAGGTCCCCATATGGAATAGGCCATGAAGAGGACAGCAATGATCGGCAGTGGCCAGCCGACCGAGCGGCGCGTCGCTTCCAATAGGACGAGAATGAGCGTGGCGCCCAGGACGACATCGGTCGTCGTCGGATTGCCGACGCGGAAGGCAAGGTCATCCAGCGGGATGAGCGGAACGTGCAGCACAGCCACAACGGCGCCGATCGCCAGCGCCCAGTCGATCAGCGAAATGCCGAGCGGACGGTAAAGGCTCGATTCCGCCGGCTGGTCGTAACCCCGGCGGGTGAACGGGAACACGAGAAAGATCAGTCCGAGGACGAAGGACAGATGGATGCCGCGGTGAACGACTTCCGAAAGCAGGCCGAATCCGGCCGTGTAGTAGTGGAAGATGGAAAGCGCGACGAGCGCCGTTCCCACAAGGCGTGCCGTCATCGGCGAAAGCGGCCGGAAGCGGATCTCCGAATCGAATTTCTCCTCGAGTTCGCGCGCCTTCGCCTCGTCCAGTTCCATTGGGGCGATCTTGCCCTCGTTGTCTGCCGCCATGTCGGTATCCTCGAATTTTCGTTCCAGACGGAAAACGGCGGCCTGCCTGTTGCGGGCCGCCGCTTTCGAAAGAAGGTATTTTCCTTACTTCAGGACGCCGGCTTCCTTGTAGAAGCGCTCTGCGCCCGGATGCAGCGGAATGCCGAGGCTGGTGACGGCGTTCTGCAGGGTGATCAGCTTGCCCTTGGCATGGCCGGCATCGAGTGCCGCGCGCGTAGCGTCGTTCCACATCACCTTGGTGATGTTGTAGACGAGTTCCTCAGGCTGCTTGGCGCTGGTGACCCACTGGGCCGCGACCGCGATGGTCGGCGTTGCGCCGACGCCCTGATACGCGCCTTCCGGCACGGTGTCCTTGGAGAAGAAGCTGTACTCCGAAAGCAGCTTGTCCGCCTCGGGACCGGAAATCGGAACAAGGGTGATGCCGGCCGAGGTCGCCAATTCCGAGATCGCGCCAGTCGGATATCCGCCGACGAAGAAATAGGCGTCGAGCCCGCCGTCGCGCAGCAGTTCGCCCGCGGGGCCCGGCTTCAGATGTTCGGCCCGGATGTCGTCCTCGCTCAACCCGTAGGCTGCGAGAACGATTCGCGCATCCACGATGGTGCCGGAGCCCGGCTCGTCGATGGAAACCCGCTTGCCCTTGAGATCGGCGACGGACTTGATGCCGGAGTTCTTGGCTGCGACGAGATGGATGGTCTCGGGATAGAGCGTTCCGATAAGGCGCAGATCCTCGACCTTGCCCTTGCCTTCGTAGAGGCCGGTGCCGCTATGGGCCCAGTAGGCGACATCCGATTGCGTGAAGCCGGATTCCATGGCGCCGCTCTGGATCGCATTGATATTGGCGACCGAGCCGTTGGAGGCAACTGCGGTGGCGACGAGGCCCTGAACTCCCTTGTCTCCGGCTCCGGAGATCGCGTTCGCGATCAGGCCGCCGATCGGGTAGTAGGTGCCGGCCGTCCCGCCGGTGCCGATGCGGAAAAAGGCCGGCGTTTGGGCGATCGCGAAGCTTGCGCCTGCGGCCACGATGCCGACCACGGCGCCGATCGCCAGGATTTTCTGTCTGATGCTCATGGGGTGCTCCCTTTCTTCTGTTCTGCGCAACATGAGAAGAGGAGGGCTCGTCTGTCAACTGTCTGCCGCAGTTCCGTACAGGTTTCGCCATCATTGTTAATGGGAGGCGGCCGGCGGTGGTCGTTGCGAAGCATAAAAAAAGCCCCCGGCGCGAAGCCGGGGGCTGATATCCCGAACGGGAAAGTTCGATTATTCTTCTTCCGCTTCGTTATCGGCTTCCGGATCGAAGAAATCTTCCGCACGCAGGGCGTCTTCGTCCACGCCATAGATCGCGTCGGCGGAGGTGAGGCTTTCGCCCTTGGCCTGACGCTCGGCTTCTTCGGCCGAACGGGCGACGTTGAGTGCGATCTCGATTTCGACTTCGGAATGCAGGTGCAGGGTAACCTGGTGCAGGCCGATCGCCTTGATCGGAGTGTTCAGGTCAACCTGGTTGCGGCCGATGTTGAAGCCTTCCGCAGCCAGCGTCTCGATGATGTCGCGGGCAGCGACGGAGCCGTAGAGCTGACCGGTTTCGCCGGCCGAGCGGACGACGACGAAGGACTTGCCGGAAAGCGCGTCTGCGACCTTCTGGGCTTCGCCCTTGCGCTCGAGGTTGCGGGCTTCGAGCGTGGCGCGCTCGTTTTCGAAGCGCTTCTTGTTGGCTTCGTTGGAGCGCAGCGCCTTGCCCTGCGGCAGCAGGAAGTTGCGGGCGTAGCCGTCGCGGACCTTTACCGTCTCGCCCATCTGGCCGAGCTTGGCGATGCGTTCAAGCAGAATGACTTGCATGTTGGTTTCCTTTCAGTGTGCTTCAGTTCTTGTTTTCGGATGTATCGGATGCGGGATTTGCCGGCGTCAGCGCAATGGTGCGCCGCGTGTCGACAAGTCCGAGCACGAGGATTGCGAAGGCCGGGAAGAGCAGCATGGACGAGAGATAGGCCAGCACCAGCACGGGCAGCCGCCAGTCCTTGCCCTTGCTGCGGAAATGCAGCGAGGCGAAACCGGCCATCAGGAAGCCGGCGCCGAACGTACCGCAGATCGTCGCGCCGATCATAGCCGGGACGCCCCCGGCAAAGGTGGCGAGGATGCCGGCCAGGAAGATGAAGATCGCGTAGCGGTTCATGCGCAGCGCGGACGGCATTTCCTCGCGCGGCCTGAGCGACCGGCCCATGCCGGTGGTGATCCGTGTCGCGAAATAGAAGGCCGCGAAGAGCAGGATGACCCAGAGCCCGCCCTGGATCATCGGCAGCATCAGCACCATCAGCGCCTTTGTCTGGGCAAGCCCGGCGGCGTCCGGCGTAAATCCCGGCTCCTGCACCGCGGCCGACATGGCATCCACGAGCTGGTTCGTCAGTTCCGGGCCGTAGCCGATGACGACGCCGAGCGCGATGACGGCGACGGTAACGAGGCCGCAGAGATGCAGGAGGATGTCCGAGATGGGATACCAGGCTACCAGGTTCTCGGGGCCGCCGAGTTCGGAGGCCGGGCGGGCGAGATTGGCGAGATGCGAAAGCCAGCCGGCGGGGATCAGCGTGAAGATCGCCATGGTCAGCGCAAAGAGCGGCGCGATCAGGATCGCGCCGAGCGCGGCGGCGGTCAGAATGCCGATGATTGCGGCGCGGTTGCCCCAGCCGAGGCCTGCAACGAGGATGGGCAGCGCCGAGGCGGCGTAGAGCAGGGCGGCAAAGGACGGCTGCGCGCTCGCACCCAGCACGAGCAGGGTGGCGGCAATACCGGCGAGGATGCCGGTCGGCAGCACTGTCTGATACTTGTTCGTCACGGTCTCGCTGTCCTGCCGTTTCAAGCAGTTAGGGGATCACACCTGAATCAATCTCTCAGGCACTTCATCCCCAACATGGGATTTAAGAATTTCCGATCCGCGCCCATCGCGGAAGGGATTAGACCCGCTGACTCTTCATCAGCGGGTCTAAATTCAACTTATGCTACGACGTAGGGCAGCAGGCCGAGGAAGCGGGCGCGCTTGATCGCCTTGGCGAGTTCGCGCTGCTTCTTCTGAGAAACGGCCGTGATGCGGGACGGGACGATCTTGCCGCGCTCGGAAATGTAGCGCTGCAGGAGGCGTACGTCCTTGTAGTCGATCCGCGGTGCGTTCGCGCCCGAGAACGGGCAGGTCTTGCGACGGCGGTGGAACGGGCGGCGTGCCGGGGAGGAGGATACGTCAGCCATTGGTCTCTTCTCCTTCTAGCCGATTAGGATTCGCGCGGAGCGGACGGGCGCGGTGCGCGCTCGAAGCCGCCTTCACGCGGGGGACGGTCGCCGAATTCGCGGCGCGGGCCACGGTCGCCGAAGTCGCGGCGCGGGCCACGGTCGTCACGCGGACGGTCGTCGCGGTCGCGCTTCTGCATCATTGCGGACGGGCCTTCTTCATGCTTCTCGACGGCGATCGTCATGTAGCGAAGAACGTCTTCGTTGATGCGCATCTGACGTTCCATCTCGTGCACGGCGGCTGCCGGCGCGTCGATGTCCATCAGGGCGTAGTGAGCCTTGCGGTTCTTCTTGATGCGGTACGTCAGGGACTTGAGGCCCCAGTTTTCAACGCGCCCGACCTTGCCGCCGTTAGCTTCGAGGACACCCTTGTACTGTTCGACGAGGGCATCAACCTGCTGAGCGGACATATCCTGCCGGGCAAGGAATACGTGTTCGTAGAGAGCCATGTAAGCTTTGCCTTTTCTTGCGGTTGTCTTTACCCGGAATTCGGCGGCTAAGCCTCAACGACTGCTCCTGAGGGGCTAGGCCCCGGCAAGAAAAGTTGTTGTATCGAGACGGTCGAGAGCGGAGACACGGGAGGCTCGGACCTTTTGGTCCCTGCGGCTTCCACATGGAAACCTGCCCTCCGTTCAGCCACCAGCCAGAAAGACCGGGTGTTTCGAACAGCGCGCCTTATACGGGTTTTTCCGCAGAAGGCAAGGGGAAAGCCGGCGCGCGGTTCATTTCTGGTTTTGGCAATGGCAGGGGCGGCGGTCCGAGGCCCTGCCGCCTGCCGTTCGCCGGCGTTACTTCCGCCGTTCGAAATTTCCCTTGCCGCCCGATTTCGGGCCATTGCCCTTGGGCTTGTCCTTCTTCTTGAAGGGCTTGTCGGCGCCGCTCTTGCCGAAAGGCTTCTCGCGGAACGGTTTGTCGAAGCTGCGTGCCTCGCGGTTTCCGGCCTCGGCGGGCTTGGCTTTACCCTTCGGCTTGCTGTCGCCCCAGACCTCGTCGTCGAGACGCCGCCCCTCATCAGCCTTGTCGCGGACCTTTTCGCCCGTGAACTTGCCCTTCCCCTGCCATTCCTTGCGAGGGGCATCCTTGGCCGATCCATCCCTGAAAGACTTCTCTTTCCAGGGCTTGTCCATGCGCGGACCTTCTCGGCGGGCAAAGTCGTCCTCGTCCTTCCCACGGGAGAACTTGCTGAAGTCCGGTGCGCCGTCGAGGCGCGTCACGCGGATGCCGCGCTCCATCATCCGGTCCTTACCGAGCTTCTGCAGGAACCGGTCGGCATGATCGGCGGCGATTTCCACGAAGGTCTCGTCGGCCTGCATCTTGATCGCGCCGATCTCGTTCTTCGTCAGGTCGCCGTTGCGGCAGATCGTCGGGATGAGCCAGCGCGGTTCGGCCCGCTGCTTTCGCCCGACGGATAGCGAGAACCAGACTGCCGGGCCGAAATCGCCGCGCGGGGTCAACGGCCGGGAGGCCGGATCACCGGCATTGTCGCGTCCGCCATCGCGCGGTTTGCGGCTGCCGTCGAGCGACACTTCGACGATATCTTCGGGGGCGGAATTCCTGCCGCGGTAGAGGCTGACAAAGGCGGTGGCGAGCTTTTCGGCGCCATATTGGGCGACAAGCTTCGCGATCAGCGCCTCTTCGTCCTCGTCGCGGGCTGCCTCTTCGAAGATCGGATCGGCGAGCAGGCGCTCCTCGTCACGGCGGATGACCTCTTCGGCCGAGGGCGGACGGCCCCAGGTGGGTTCGATACTCGCGCCGAACAGCAGGCGCTCGGCCTTGCGGCGCTGGTTGACCGGCACGATCAGCGCGCTGATGCCCTTGCGGCCGGCGCGTCCCGTCCGGCCGCTGCGGTGAAGCAGGGTTTCCGAATTGGTCGGCAGGTCCGCGTGGATGACGAGGTCGAGCCCGGGAAGGTCGATGCCGCGGGCGGCGACGTCGGTGGCGATGCAGACGCGGGCGCGGCCGTCGCGCATGGCCTGCAGCGCATGGGTGCGTTCGTTCTGGGTCAGTTCGCCGGAAAGCGCCACGACCGAGAAATTGCGGTTGGAAAGCCGTGCCGTCAGATGGTTGACGGCCGCACGCGTCGAGCAGAAAACGATGGCGTTGGGCGCTTCGTAGTAGCGCAGCACGTTGACGATGGCGTTCTCTCTGTCATGTGGCGTCACCAGCAGGGCGCGCTGCTCGATGTCGACATGCTGCTTTTCTTCCGCCGTCGTGGCGATGCGCACCGCATCGCGCTGATAGCTCTTGGCGAGCTTGGCGATGGCGGCAGGCACGGTCGCGGAGAACATCAGCGTGCGCCGGTCGTCCGGCGCGGATTCCAGAATGAACTCCAGGTCCTCGCGGAAGCCGAGATCGAGCATCTCGTCGGCTTCGTCGAGAACGGCGACCTTCAGTTCCGACATGTCGAGCGCGTTGCGGCGGATATGGTCGCAGATACGGCCCGGCGTGCCGACGACGATATGTGCGCCGCGTTCCAGCGCCCGCCGTTCGTTGCGGATGTCCATGCCGCCGACGCAGCTTGCGATGACGGCGTCCGCCATCTCGTAGAGCCATTCCAGTTCGCGTTTCACCTGCATGGCGAGTTCGCGGGTGGGGGCTATGACGAGGGCAAGCGGCGCGCCGGCGCGGCCGAACTTCTCCTGGTCGCCGAGCAGGCTCGGCGCCATGGCGATCCCGAAGGCTACGGTCTTGCCGGAGCCGGTCTGGGCGGAGACGAGTGCGTCCGAACCGGCGAGAGCCGGGTCGAGCATGGATTTCTGGACGGGGGTAAGCGTCGTGTAGCCCCGTTTCGCCAACGCCTTGGCGATCGCCGGGACGGCGCCATCGTGATCGGTCATTTTCTGTATCTTTCGGATTCTTCGCGCACGGCGCCGTGGCCGCAACGATTGCGGCCTGATTGCGCAAGTTCCTATTCATTCGGAAGTCAATTGTCAAAGTATACGGGGGCTGCACCCGGTTCGATGGTGCAGCCCGAAGTCCGCGGCGGGCGAGACCGCCTGTCGTTTCACAGAGGCATGGGATACCGGCGGTGAACGGCGGCGATGTCCCGCAGCACCTCATCCGAAAGAGTAATGTCTGCCGCGCCGATATTCGTCCTCAACTGCTCCATCGAGGTGGCGCCGATGATGGCTGAGGTCAAGAAGGGGCGCGCGAGGCAGAAGGCAAGCGCCATTTGCGCCGGGTCGAGCCCGTGCTTGCCTGCGATCTCCACATAAGCGGCGGCGGGCGCTTCCTGATGCGGTTGCAGCCGGCCGCCGAGATCGCCGTTGATGGAGACGCGGGACCCTGCCGGGATTTTCCCATTCAGGTACTTGCCGGTCAGTATGCCCGCCGCCAGCGGAGAATATGCAAGCAGCCCGACATCTTCGTAGTGGGAGAGTTCCGCGAAATCGAGGTCATGCGTGCGGTATAGAAGGCTGTACTCGTTCTGGACGCTCGCGATACGCGGCAGGCCCTTCTTCTCGGCTATCGACAGAAACTTCTGTGTGCCCCAGACCGTCTCGTTGGAAAGGCCGATGGCGCGCACCTTGCCCGCCTTGACGATGTCGCCGAGCACCTCCAGTTTTTCGATGATTTCAGCGACGGTGCGGGCCTTGTCCTGCGTGGACGGATCGTACTGCCAGGCGCCGCGGAAGTGGTAGTGCCCGCGGTTCGGCCAGTGGATCTGGTAGAGATCGATATGGTCGGTCTTCAGCCGCTGAAGGCTGGCATCCACGGCCTGGCGGATCGTCTCGCCGTCGATGGGCGCGCCGCCGCGGATATAGGGGCGGCCCGCGCCCGCCACCTTGGTGGCCAGCACCACGTCTTTCCGCCTCCCGGTCTTCTGGAACCAGTTGCCGATGATCTTTTCTGTGTCCGCATAGGTTTCCGCGCTCACCGGCGTCGTCGGGTAAAGCTCGGCGGTGTCGAAGAAGTTCACCCCATGCGCGAGCGCATAGTCCATCTGCTCATGAGCTTCCGCTTCGCTGTTCTGCGTTCCCCAGGTCATGGTGCCGAGGCAGATTTCCGACACGGTGATATCCGTGCGGCCGAGTGTCTTGTATTTCATGCGCTGAAAGTCCCGATGAGTGCCCGATGGGTTGAAGCGTGCCGTCGCTTGGAAGGTGAGGGGACTTTAGTCCCGATTTGCTGCGGCGCAAGAGGAACAGCCTGCATCACCTTGTGGGCGCTGGCAAAAATCATCCTCGAAAGACCGGAAACGAGAGAAACATTCCGCCGAAATTTGCATTTTGGTATTTTTACGTCCAAAACGCGCTGAAAATGAAACGATTATCCGAGCGGAGGCTTTTGAATGGCTGAGAATACAAGCGGTGCTGGCGACCGGGCTGTTCTTGACGCGGGCACGCCGCCGACAACCGGGCGCTGGAAGCTGATCGGTCCGGGCATCGTCGCGGCGGCGACGGGCGTGGGGGCCGGCGATCTCGTGGCGACCCTGATTGCCGGCTCGCGCTTCGGCTACGCGCTGCTGTGGGCGGCGGTCATCGGCTGCATCGTCAAGATCGCTCTGGCGGAAGGTTCGGCGCGCTATCACCTCGCCACCGGCTCGACCATGCTGGAAGGCTGGAAATCGCTCGGCCGCTGGACGAGTTGGTATTTCGGCATCTACATCATGATCTGGGGTTTCGTGTACGGCGCGACCGCCATGAGCGCCACGGCCCTGCCGCTTGCAGCCCTCTTCCCCGCCGTACCGCTCTGGCTCTGGGCGATGCTTTCCGGCTCGCTCTGCGCGATCTTCGTGGCTCTCAACAAATACGAGATGTTCGAGAACGTCATGAAACTCTTCATCGGCGTGATGTTCGTCGTCGTGGTGGGCATCGCTCTCCTCGTCGTGCCGAATATCGGCGAAGCGCTCACCGGTCTCATCCCGAGCATTCCGGAAGGTTCGGCCATCTATACGCTCGGACTGATCGGCGGCGTCGGCGGCACCATCACCATGGCTTCCTACGGCTATTGGGTGAACGCCAAGGGCTGGCGCACGCCCGCCTGGATGGGCGTCATGCGGCTCGACAACCGCGTCTCCTACATCATCACCGGCATCTTCGTGATCGCCATGCTCATCATCGGCGCCGAGATGCTCTATACTGCGCAGATCGCCCTTTCGACCGGCGACCGTGGCCTTCTCGATCTCGACGAGGTGCTGGAACAGCGTTTCGGCCGGGTGGTTTCCGTGATCTTCCTGGTCGGCTTCTTCGCCACCGCGGTATCCTCCATTCTCGGCGTCTGGCACGGCGTGTCGCTGCTGTTTGCGGATTTCGTCCGCAACCTGAAGGGTGAGGGCGGCTCCCGCGAAGGACTGGAAAAGACCTTCGCCTTCAAGTTCTACCTGTTCTGGCTGACGATCCCGCCGATGGCGCTGCTCTGGTTCGGCCGCCCGTTCACGCTCGTCATCATCTATGGTGCGCTCGGCGCCTTCTTCATGCCGTTCCTGGCGCTCACGCTGATCTGGCTCCTGAATTCCTCGCGGGTGCCGAAGGAATGGCGCAGCGGCTGGATTTCGAACGGCCTGCTCGGCGTTTCGGCTCTCCTGTTCATCGTACTCAGCGTGAACGAGATCGTGGGCCTGTTTGCCAGGGGATGACGGGGTCCTGCCGGGTTCCGTGCCTTGACTCCCGGCCTGGAACGTGACTTGGAGAAGCGAAAGAAAAGGGAAGGAAACAATCCCATGGGCACTCCAACCAGCATCGCATTCACGTTTCCCGGACAGGGCAGCCAATCTGTCGGCATGGGCAAGGACCTTGCCGACGCTTTTCCCGAGGCGCGCGCCGTCTTCGAGGAGATCGACGATGCGCTCGGGCAAAAGCTCTCCGACATCATCTGGAACGGTCCCGAGGAAACGCTGACGCTGACGGCCAATGCCCAGCCGGCCTTGATGGCCGTCTCGGTCGCGGCCATGCGGGTTCTGGAAGCGAATGGCCTCAAACTGGCGGACAGGGTGGCCTTCGTCGCCGGCCATTCGCTCGGCGAATATTCCGCGCTCTGCGCGGCAGGCACGTTCTCCCTTGCCGATACCGCGCGCCTCCTGCGCATCCGCGGGGATGCCATGCAGAGCGCCGTGCCCGTCGGCCATGGCGCGATGGCCGCCATCATCGGCCTCGAGCATGACGACGTCTCTGCCATCTGCGAGGAAGCCGGGGCAGATGGCATCTGCCAGATCGCCAACGACAACGGCGGCGGCCAGCTCGTTATCTCCGGCTCCAAGGCCGCCGTCGAAAAGGCTGCGGCGCTCGCGACCGAAAAGGGCGCCAAACGCGCCATCATGCTTCCCGTTTCCGCTCCCTTCCACAGCGCGCTCATGGCTCCCGCCGCGGACGCCATGCAGCATGCGCTTGAAAAGGTGGAGAAGAAGAACCCGGTCGTGCCGGTCGTCGCCAATGTGCGCGCGGCCCCCGTCTACGACGCGGATGAAATCGCCAAGCTTCTGGTGATGCAGGTGACGGGCCAGGTGCGCTGGCGCGAGACCGTGGAGTGGTTCGGCCAGAACGGCGTCACGACACTCTATGAGGTCGGCGCCGGCAAGGTGCTGACGGGGCTTGCCCGCCGCATCGACAAGAATATCTCCGGCACTGCCGTCAATACGCCTGCCGACATCGACGCGGCGCTCAAGGCCATTCTCGGCTGAAGAAAAGGAACATTGTCATGTTTGATTTGACCGGCCGCAAGGCTCTGGTAACGGGCGCAACCGGCGGGCTCGGCGAGGAAATCGCCCGCCTGCTTCACGCCCAGGGCGCTGTCGTCGGCCTGCACGGCACTCGCGTCGAGAAGCTGGAGGCGCTGGCCGCCGAACTCGGTGGCGATCGCGTCAAGATCTTCCCCGCCAACCTCTCCGACCGCGACGAGGTGAAGGCGCTCGGCGAGAAGGCGGAAGCAGAGCTCGGGGGCGTCGACATTCTCGTGAACAATGCCGGCATCACCAAGGATGGGCTCTTCGTTCGCATGAGCGATGAGGATTGGGATTCCGTTCTCGAAGTGAATCTGACGGCCGTCTTCCGCCTGACGCGAGAGCTTACCCATCCGATGATGCGCCGCCGCTACGGCCGCATCATCAACATCACCTCCGTCGTCGGCGTCACCGGCAATCCGGGCCAGGCGAACTATTGCGCCTCAAAGGCCGGCATGATCGGCTTTTCCAAGTCGCTGGCGCAGGAGATCGCCACCCGCAACGTCACCGTCAACTGCGTGGCGCCGGGCTTCATCGAGTCGGCCATGACGGGCAAGCTCAATGATAAGCAGAAAGAGGCGATCCTCGGCGCGATCCCGATGAAGCGCATGGGCGCGGGAGCTGATATAGCCTCGGCGGTACTCTATCTTGCCTCGTCGGAAGCCGGCTACGTCACCGGACAGACGCTGCACGTCAACGGCGGCATGGCGATGATCTGACGGGTTCATCCGTTTCTGCCAAGGTGTTAAATCCCCTGTTGGCGGCGGCGCGATGGAACAAATTCTGGCTTTGCGGAACATCGAAAGCATGTTAAGCGGGCCATGACTGTGGACAGTCACCCCGCAAGGACAGGGGATCATGAGACCCTCGGGGCGTGATCGATACTGCGGCGGGTTGAACGGGTTTGCCGGCACAGCCATCCTTTGCGGTGGCGGGTGCGGGTTTTAACAGGGTGCGGATGCCGAAGGCATTCGGGAAAGATAAAGGTCGAGGAAAACCGACATGAGCGATATCGCAGAACGCGTGAAGAAAATTGTAATTGACCACCTCGGCGTCGATGCCGACAAAGTCGTCGAGGGCGCCAGCTTCATCGACGATCTCGGTGCGGACTCGCTCGACACGGTCGAACTGGTCATGGCTTTCGAGGAAGAGTTCGGCGTGGAAATTCCGGACGATGCGGCCGATTCCATTCTGACCGTCGGCGATGCCGTGAAGTTCATCGAGAAGGCCCAGGCCTGACCGACCGACAATCTGACGGGAGACGCCGGAAGGCTGATCCTAACGACGGCCCGCTCGCTCGGGCCGTTTCAGCAACTGAACTATGAAGAAGACTGGGTAGCGCTGACGATGAGACGAGTCGTTATCACCGGTACCGGCATGGTATCTCCCCTTGGATGCGGAACCGAAGTGACGTGGTCACGTCTGCTGGCAGGGGAAAACGGCGCTCGCCTGGTGACAGAATTCGAAGTCGATGACCTGCCTGCCAAGATCGCCTGTCGCATTCCTGTCGGCGATGGCTCCGATGGTACGTTCAATGTGGACGACTGGATGGAGCCGAAGGAGCAGCGCAAGGTTGATCCTTTCATCGTTTACGGCATGGCCGCCGCCGACATGGCGCTCGAGGATGCCGGCTGGCATCCGCAAACGGATGAAGACCAGATCGCGACCGGCGTTCTGATCGGTTCCGGCATCGGCGGCCTCGAAGGCATTGTGGAGGCGGGTTATACCCTGCGCGACAAGGGCCCGCGCCGCATTTCGCCCTTCTTCATCCCAGGCCGTCTCATCAATCTGGTTTCCGGCCAGGTATCCATCAAGCACAAGCTGCGCGGCCCGAATCATGCCGTCGTCACCGCCTGTTCGACCGGCGCACACGCGATCGGCGACGCAGCCCGTCTCATCGCGCTCGGCGATGCCGACGTTATGGTTGCCGGTGGCGCGGAATCGCCGATCTCCCGTATCGCGCTTGCCGGCTTTGCCGCCTGTAAGGCGCTTTCGACGCAGCATAACGACGATCCGCAGAAGGCCTCGCGCCCCTATGACCGCGACCGCGATGGTTTCGTCATGGGCGAGGGCGCCGGCATCGTCGTGCTGGAAGAGCTCGAACACGCCAAGGCGCGCGGCGCCAAGATTTATGCGGAAGTGGTGGGCTACGGTCTCTCCGGAGACGCCTTCCATATCACCGCGCCGTCGGAAGACGGTGAGGGCGCCTATCGCTGCATGTCGATGGCGCTGAAGCGTGCCGGCCTTTCGCCCACCGATATCGACTATATCAACGCCCATGGCACTTCCACCATGGCCGACACGATCGAGCTCGGCGCGGTCGAGCGTCTCGTGGGCAATGCCGCTTCCAAGGTTTCGATGTCTTCCACCAAGTCGGCCATCGGTCATCTGCTGGGTGCCGCCGGTGCCGTCGAGGCGATATTCTCCGTGCTGGCGATCCGCGACAACATTGCGCCGCCGACGTTGAACCTCGACAATCCGGATGTGGAGACCGCCATCGACCTCGTGCCGCACAAGGCGCGCAAGCGCGAGATCAATGTGGCGCTTTCAAACTCTTTCGGTTTCGGGGGCACCAACGCGTCCCTCGTGCTGCGTCGTTACGAAGCTTGATGCCGATTGAGGCTAGAGGCCTCGCCGCGTCATCCTTTGTACCTGTTTTTTGCCGTATTGCTTGGTCAAACAGCGGGACTAAATGACTGAGTCTTGCTGTTCCGATAATTGGTGGGGGTGCGGGTGAGCGACACGAACCAGATGAGCGAAGCGTCTTCCGGTGGCGACAGAGGCCCGATCATACCGAAATCGCCGAGCGAGGCGCTGAAGCCCGAGCGCGTGCCCGCGCCGCCGAAACGCTCGCGCAAGGCACGCAGCCAGTTCGTCATCTTCCTGAATTTCGTCATGACGATGGTGGTGCTGGTCTGTGTCGCCGCCGTCGCCGGATTCTATTATGTGATCTCGTCCTTCCAGGAGCCGGGTCCGCTTGAGGCGAACACGCATTTCACCGTTCGCTCCGGTGCCGGCCTCGCGGAGATCGCCAACAATCTCGAGCGCAACGGCGTCGTCTCCGATGCCCGCATCTTCCGCTATGTCTCGGCTACCTATCTCCGCGACCGACAGACGCTGAAGGCGGGCGAATACGAGGTCAAGGCCGGGGCCTCCATGAAGGACATCATGGAATTGCTGGAATCCGGCAAGTCCATTCTCTACTCCGTAGTGTTGCCGGAAGGCCTCACGGTGCGTCAGATGATGCTTCGCCTCAACGAGGATACGGTTCTGGAGGGTGATCTGCCGACAGAACTGCCGGACGAAGGCTTCCTGCGCCCCGATACTTACAAATTCTCGCGCGGAACCAAGCGGGCGGACATCATTCAGCAGATGCGTGTTTCCCAGCAGAAGCTGATCGATGAAATCTGGGAGCGCCGCGATCCGGATCTTCCGATCAAGACGAAGGAGGAGTTCGTAACGCTCGCTTCGATCGTCGAGAAGGAAACCGGTAAGGACGATGAGCGCGCTCGCGTCGCCTCAGTCTTCATCAATCGCCTTAAGAAGGGCATGCGCCTGCAATCCGACCCGACCATCGTCTACGGCATCTTCGGCGGCGACGGAAAGCCGTCGGACCGGCCGATCTACCGCTCGGACCTGCGTAAGGAAACGCCTTACAACACCTATCTCATCAAGGGGCTGCCGCCGACCGCCATCGCCAACCCCGGCCGCGCGGCCCTCGAGGCGGTCGCCAATCCCTGGAAGACCAATGACCTCTATTTCGTGGCTGACGGCACCGGCGGCCATGTCTTCGCCGCCACGCTCGACGAGCATAACGCCAATGTTCGGCGCTGGCGCCGGATCGAGGCGGAACGTGCCACGAGCCCGGCAGATACCGAGGTCGTGGATGGCCAGCCCGATGGCGCCGAGGCCGAGAAGCCGGCTGCCGGCAACTGACCACGGCGCTGCCGATTACTATCCGGAGACGTAGATGACATTGCAGTCCATGACGGGTTTCGCCCGCAGCGAGGGAACGAGCGGGCGCTATCGCCTCGCCTGGGAACTGCGCTCCGTGAACGGCAAGGGGTTGGACCTGCGCCTCCGCCTGCCGTCAGGCCTGGAGCGGCTGGAACCGGATATCCGCCGTCTGATTTCGGAGCGGTTTTCCCGCGGCAATGTTCAGGCCTCGCTGAACGTCGCGACGGCGGAGACCAGGGTGGAGGCCGTTCTCAACCGCGATGCCCTGGCCGCGGTGCTGGCCCTGCGCGAACAACTTGGCGAGCTGGTCGATCAATCGCCGTTGCGGCTCGATACCTTGCTCGCGATCAAGGGGCTCGTGGATATCCGCGAACCGGAAGATGACGAGGAAGCAGCAACCGCACGCGATGCCGCCATACTTACCTGTTTGGAGGAGGCGCTCGTATCGCTGCAGCAGATGCGCGAGCGGGAAGGGGCATCCCTTGCGGAAGTGCTGACCGGTCATATCTCCCGCATCGGTGAGCTTACGGCGGTGGTGGAGGCCGATCCCATGCGCTCGCCCGAGGAGATCGCCCGGCGTCTTTCGCTCCAGATGGCGGCGCTGCTTCAGGATTCGCCGACACTCGAGCGTGACCGGCTGCATGCCGAGGCCGCATTGCTCGCCACCAAGGCGGATGTGCGCGAGGAGATCGATCGTTTGAAGGCCCATGTCGCGGCCGCCGGAGAACTTCTGGAGAAGGGCGGGCCGATCGGCCGCCGTCTCGATTTCCTTGCACAGGAATTTAACCGGGAAACGAATACGATCTGTTCGAAGTCCAGTTCGGCTGCGGTGAGCGCCGCCGGCATAGAATTGAAAGTCGTCATCGACCAGTTCCGCGAACAGGTCCAGAATTTGGAGTGATATATGAGCCCGGCCCAATCGCCTCAGGGCAAGCCGTCCTCGCCCGTGAAGATTGCCCGGCGCGGGCTGATGCTGGTGCTTTCCTCGCCCTCCGGCGCGGGCAAGTCGACGATCGCGCGTACCCTGCTGGAGCGTGACAAGGACATCAGCCTTTCCGTCAGCGTGACCACCCGGCAGCGACGCATGAGCGAGATCGAAGGCACGCATTATCATTTCAAGTCGGTGAGCCAGTTCGATGCGCTCAGAGCCTCGGAGCAACTGCTCGAATGGGCGGAGGTGCACGGCAACTTCTACGGAACGCCCCGTGAGCCTGTGGAACAGGCCATGGCGGAAGGCCGGGACATGCTCTTCGACATCGATTGGCAGGGGGCCGAACAGCTCCAGGAGAAAATGAAGGCGGATGTCGTCTCGATCTTCGTGCTGCCGCCGACCATGACAGAGCTGCAATCCCGCCTGCATCGCCGCGCCGAGGATTCAGAGGAGGTCATCCGCACGCGACTTCTCAATTCCCGCGCGGAAATCGGGCACTGGCGCGACTACGATTACGTGATCGTCAATGATGATCTCAACTCGGCCTTCGATGCGGTCTATTCGATCCTCAAGGCCGAACGCATCCGGCGCGACCGCCGCCACGGCCTGTTCAACTTCATCGAAGGTTTGCTGACGGAAGAGCCGAATCTCTGATCCGCATCCGCCCGATCAGCGCATGGCGACGGGCGCTCGGCGCCGCGACATAAATCTTGAAGGAAGCATGCGTGGAAAATAGCCCGTCAACCTGGAAAGCGGCGGCATGGATGTGCGCGTCCATCGCGCTTCTGCTGCTCATGGCCGTCTCGGGGCGCGCCATAACGCGCGAGGTTGACGTCTTCCAGGTCATGGAAATGCGCTCCGTCATCGCCTTCTTCATGCTGCTGCCGCTCGTTTACCGCGAGGGCGGGTTCAGGGCGATGCGAACGGGCATTCTGCCGGCGCATATAGGCCGCAACGTCGCCCACTATGTCGGGCAGTTCGCCTGGTTGATGGGGTTGACGCTCATTCCCATGGCGCAGGTTATCGCGATCGAATTCACCGCGCCCATCTGGGCGGCGATCATGGCGGCCATGTTTCTCGGCGAGCGGCTGACATGGCGCAAGGGCGTTTCGATCTTTTTCGGCCTCGTCGGCGTCGTATTGATCGTTCGGCCGGGGGCTGCGCCCCTCAACCCCGGCCACCTCATCGTGCTCGGGGCCGCTTTCGTCTTCGCCATATCCTTCATCACCACGAAAGTCCTCACACGCTCCGACAGCGCGACCAAGATCATATTCTGGATGCTTATCATTCAGTCGGTCATCGGGCTTGTCCCGGCGCTGAAAGTGTGGGTCTGGCCGTCGGCGGCGATTTGGCCGTGGATATTCGTGATCGCGTTTTCGGGCACGTTTGCGCATTACTGCATGGCCAAGGCGCTATCGCATGCGGAAGCATCGGTGGTGATGCCGATGGATTATCTGCGCGTGCCGTTGTCGGCGCTGCTGGGCTATCTGCTCTATGCCGAGGCCATCGACAGCCTCACGGCGGTCGGCGCGGTGCTGATCCTCGCAGGCAATCTCTTCAACCTGCGCAGGCCGAATGCAAATCGAATCCAGGCCACGCCGACCTGATGATCTTAGCCGACGTCTGGCTTCAGGGTAGCTGTACGAGCGCGTGCAGCGCGCCGCTGCCGTGCAGGTATTCCACCAGTTCGATCAGCGGATAGAGCGCCAGAAACGGCAGGCAGTCGCGGAACGTCGTGACGAGAGCTTTCACCGAGAAGGTGACCTCATCCGAACTCGCATAGAGTACCCTGCGGGGAAAGATGAGAGGCGTCTGCCGCGCGTAATCCTCATAGGAATTGCCGAATTTTGCATGCAGGAAAGCCGCTTCGCGCCGGGCCGTGTAGCGGAAGACCAGCGAGGCGGTGAGCAGCAGGCCCAGGGTCGCAACCAGCGACCCGAAGATCAGGCCGATGCCGGCAAGACCGGTGATCGAAAAGAAGTAGAGCGGATTGCGCGTCATCGAATAGGGGCCGAGCGTCACCAGTTCGCTGTTCTTCTTCGAGCCGATATAGAGGATGCTCCACAGCCGGCCGAGCACGGCGGCGAGCACCAGGGCCAGACCGCAGGACTCGATGATCTCGTGCCAATAGCTGCCCTCCGGAATGCGTGGCTGGGTCAGCATGATGAGCGCTCCGAAGCCGATGGCGAGGAGCCAGAGCAGGAGGATGCGCTTCTTCTGATTGAAGGGCCGAGGAGCTGAAACGGGAGCTGACGTGGGAGCTGAAATGGACATGAAACGATCCGTGGACGCTGAGCAAGCGCTATGGATCATTCCGCATTGCGGCTAATTCGTGAGCAGGTTGGCGAGCCGCACGAATTCCTCGACCGATAGCGTCTCGGCCCGCCGCTGTGGATCGATATCCGCCCTCTTCAGCAGCGCCTCGCCGCCGACCGGTTTCAGGCTCTGGCGCAGCATCTTGCGGCGCTGCCCGAAGGCCGCATGTGTGACCCGCTCCAGCTTTGCGGCGTCGCAGGGCAGGGGCGTCGGCCGCGGCACGAGATGGACGACCGTCGACACCACCTTCGGCGGCGGCGTGAAGGCCTGCGGGGGAACGTCGAACACCATCCGCGCGTCGGTGCGCCAGCCAGCCAGCACGCCGAGGCGGCCGTAATGGTCGTCATCCTCGGATGCGACGATGCGCAGGCCGACCTCTTTCTGGAACATCAGCGTGAGGCTTTCCCAGAAGGGCGGCCAGTGGCCTGGAAGCAGCCAGTTGACCAGAAGCTGGGTGCCGACGTTATAGGGTAGGTTGGCGATGATCTTGACCGGTCCCTCCGGCGCAAGCGCCGCGAAGTCCGTCTTGAGCGCGTCGCCTTCGATCACCTCCAGCCTTCCCGGATAGTGGTCGGCGATCTCGGCGAGCGCGGGAAGGCAGCGGCTGTCCCGCTCGATTGCGATCACCTTCTTCGCACCGAGCGACAGGATGGCGCGTGTAAGCCCGCCCGGTCCGGGGCCGACCTCGAAGACGGTGACGCCTTCCAGGGGACCGGCGCTGCGGGCGATCTTCTGGGTGAGGTTGAGGTCCAGGAGAAAGTTTTGGCCGAGCGCCTTGCGGGCGTCGAGCCCATGACGCTGAATCACGTCGCGCAGCGGCGGCAGTCCGTCCAGCGTCGCCATCACGCGGGTGCTTTCGAAGCCAGCGCGCCGGCGAGCCTGATCGCCTCGACCAGGCTCGTTTCGCGGGCAATGCCCTGGCCAGCTATGCCGAAGGCGGTTCCATGATCAGGGGAGGTGCGGATGAAGGGCAAGCCGAGCGTCACGTTGACGGACGTGTCGAAGCCGAGCGCCTTGGCCGGGATCAGCGCCTGATCGTGATACATGCAGATCGCCACGTCGTAGCGCGCGCGGGCCTCGTCATGGAACATCGTATCGGCCGGAAGTGGACCGAAGGCGTCGATGCCCTCTGCGCGCAGTTTTGAAATCGCCGGATGAATGATCTCCCGGTCCTCGCGGCCGAGCGCTCCGTCTTCCCCCGCATGGGGGTTGAGGCCGGCGACCGCAAGGCGCGGCTGATCCAGGCCGAAACGGCTCTGGAGATCGCGATGGGTGATCCGGCAGGTCTCAAGGATAAGGTCTTCCGTCAGGGCGCGCGGCACGTCCTTCAGGGGGATGTGGATCGTCACGGGAATGGCGCGCAGCTTCGGTCCGGCCAGCATCATGACCGGCCGCACCTTGTTGCCCGTCGCGCGTTCGGCGAGATCTGCCAGGAATTCGGTATGCCCAGGAAAGCCGAAGCCGGCCTGATAGAGGACGGACTTGGCGATCGGATTGGTTACCGTGCCTCCCACCTTGCCTTCGATGCTGAGGGCGACGGCGGTTTCGATCGCGCTGATCGTGCCCTTGGCGGTCGCGACATGCGGCTCGCCCGGCGTCACGTCCGCACCGGCGGAAATGGGAAGCACCGGAAGCGCATCGGAGAAAGCGGAAAGGGCCGATTGCGGATCGGCCTCGCGGATGGGGGTGTCTAGCCCGAGCAGTTTGGCGCGGGCGGCAAGCACGGCCGGATCGCCGATATAGAGGAAGGGCGGCAGACCGCTACGTTTCCTCGATGCCCAGGCTGCGAGCGTGATGTCGGGGCCGATGCCGGCGGGATCGCCCTGGGTCAGCGCAAGCGGACGATCTGTGGATGGCATGTCGGTCCCGAATGGTCAGCGGATATCGATCTGCGCCTTGCTGCGCAGGTCGTCGAGATACTTCTTCTCGTTGGCGTTGCCTTCACCGCGTTCCTGCTTGCCGATATCCTCGGCGCGGAAGACCATTTCGGCGGCAAGGTCGTCGGAGACCTGGCGCTGGTTGCAGATGGCAAGGAACTCGACGCCACGCTCGGTGATGCGAGTGCCGGTCGTGTTGCCCGATGCCTTTTCGATCAGCGGCTTCCAGTCTTCCGGAAGCTCCGGCGCCATCACCCGGCCGAGATTGCGGACCGACACGTCACGCATGGTGGCGGCGAACTGCTTGGACTGCTCGCAGCCCGGGAATTTCGAGCGCGACGCTTCGGCTTCCGCCTTGCGCTTGTTGATGATGGCGTTCCGCTTGGATTCCGGCACGACAAAGATGATCTGCTGCAGGAAGTATTCCGTCGTCACCGGCTTCTGCTTGTTTTCCATCATCCGCGTGACGAGTTCCTGCGAAGACATGCGGCCGCGGCTGCCGCCGTAGCGGGCGTTCACGAGGCGCGGCCAGCTCATCTGCACGGCGATATAGGCCTTGAAGTGATCGGCGCCGACACCGGCCTGCCCGAGAACCTGGGTGAGCTGCTGCGGTGTCATCTTGTTGCTGGCGCCAAAGCGGGCGAAGGCCTTCTCGACGTCTTCGGTGCTGACCGACATCCTGACGCGTGCAATCTCCTGCCGCTTCAAGGTCTCCTCGATGAGCTGCTCGCGAGCCGTCTTGGTATCGGCCTTTTGGCGCTGCAGGCGCAGGAAGGCGGCGCGCTTGGCGACGTCGCTGCTGGTGATCGGCGTCTTGTTGACGACGGCGACGATCTCGCTTGCCGCCTGGGCCGAAGAGGAGACCGGCTCGATTGCCACCGAAGCGGCAAGTATCGCCAGTGCGAAGGCCAATTTGCGCGTCGCGGTCATTGCAAACATGATACAGTTCCCTTTTCCCGCCCCGATCTGCCTTTACCCGGACAGGGCTCGAAACCTCTTACTATTCTTGGTCCGCTTGCACAATTCTTGCGGCGAAACAATGACGGGACGCCAGCCCCGCGACCATTAGTTGAGGTCGCTGGAGCCGATATTGACATCCCCGAGCGTGCGGAAGCTCAGGCGGGCGCTGATCGACCAGTCGTTGGCCTGGGTGCTGGCCGGCTTGTCTTCATAGGCGATCGAGAAGATCGTGCACTCGTCGAGATAGCTGAAGCCGATACCGCGACGCACCACCTTCTCTTCCACCAGATCCCAGGTAGCCGCGCCCATCACCGACCAGTTCTCGTTGATCCGGAAGGAGGTCCTGGATCTCAGGAGTTCGGTGTCTTCGGCCGAGCCGTATTCGGGCTGCGCGTCGATCTGGGTGTAGATCAGCTCCCCGCTGAAGCGCGGCGTCGAGTAGGAGACCGAGGTGTCGGCGCGCTCCAGGTCGAAATTCTGCCGGTCGAAGCGGCCGCTTGCGGAGATCGTGAAGCCTTGCGGCAGATCGATCGCGGCATAGGCCACGTAATCCGAGCTGTCCGACTCGAGGCCCGAATTCGCGCCGGCATTGACAAGGTCGTCCGTCGCGAAGGAATTCTGGCCGGCAAGATGGAAGCTCTGGCCGACGATGCTGCGAAGGCCGACGCCGTTGTCGAACGAACCATTGTAGCGCAGACCCACATTGGCGCGCGTGCCGCCTTCGATCCGGTCGAAGCCCGAGAACTTGTCGCGGTCGAAAAGGTTGGTCGCATCGAACACGAAGCTCTGGGCGTCCTCATTCGGCAGGCCGCCGGCGAGCGGCTCGTCGGGACGCACGAAGACCTGGGCGATCGGCTCGATGACATGGCTGCTGCCTTCGGCGGTCAGCAGCACGGGGTAACGTGCTTCCAGACCCGCGGTCACCATGTAGCGGCTGGATGCGCCGTCTTCGAGATCGCCGGCATAAGAGCTGCCGAGATAGCTTGCCGAGGATGACGTGCTGCGTGCCAGGTCGCCGCGTGCGGCGAGCAGGGGGGTAAGAAGCAGGCCCTGCGGCGTGGTGAAGGTGCGTTTCCATTCCGCTTCCGCCGTCAGGCGCGTATAGCTGCCTTCCAGCCCGCGGAAGCGATCGGACAGACCCTCGCTGTAGAAGTCATCCTCGCGCCGGGAGAGATTGGTGAAGTTCGTGGTGAACGAGAGTTCTCCGCCGGCCACCGGTTCCGGAGCGATATAGTGGTAATCGAGCGATGGGTAGACGATCGCCTGCTGTCTTTCGAGGCGCTCGTCATCAGCAGCGTCCTGCACGTCGAAATAATAGCCGCGCAGGTCGAAGTAGTTCCGTTCGCCAAGCCCTGTCAGGTAAATCTCGTTCCTGAAGGTGCTGTCGTCATAGCCCTGCAGGTCGTAGGTCCGCGAGAAGTTGTTGTCGTTCTGGATCATCACGTTCCAGCCGAAGGTCCAGCGCGGGTTGATCTGGAAATGCGCCTTGGATGCAGCCATCAGCCGCGTATCGGCGTTGGCATCGGCGGTTCCGGCGTTGAATGCACCGGGATCACGCTGGTTGATGCCCGCGAAACGGAAGGTGTGCTCGCCGGTTTCGAAGCGGTTGCGGACCTCGCCTTCCATCAGCAGCCCTTGCCCGGTGTAGAACGTGGGGCTGATGGTGGCGTCCATGTGCGGAGAAAACACATGGTAATAGGGCACGGTCAGGCCGAAGCCCAGATTGTCGCCCATGCTCATGCGCGGGAATAGAAAGCCGGACTTCCGCTCGACCGTGTGGTCGGGAACCTCGATAAAGGGCAGGTAGCCGATCGGCATCCCGAACAGCTCGAACTGTGCTTTTTCGAGCCGTACGGTATGGGTCTGGCCGTTCTGCACGACGCGCTGCGCCTTCACCTGCCATAGCGGAGCCTTGCCCGGCTTCTGCGCGCAGGGGAGGCAGGCGGTATAGACGCCGTTGTTCAGCACCATGAGATCGCCCTCCAGGCGCTCGGCGCTTTCGGCGATAAGCCGTGTATTATCGGTGGTTTCCACGCGCAATGCGTTCAGGAAGCCTTGGCCGAAGTCGTCCGTGACATCCAACTCGTCGGCATAGATGCGATTCCCGTCGGGCGCGACGAGTTCGATATTGCCGCGAGCCATGACACGGCCCGTCTGCTGATTGTATTCCACCTGCTGGGCGACCATCCGATAGCCGCCGTAATGGATCTGCACGCCGCCCGCTGCGGTTACGCGCTGGGCGTCCTGATTGTAGACGAGTTCGTTCGCCCGCAGCAGCAGCTTGGCATCGCTGGAAACCTGAGGTGCCAGCGCCTGTTCCTGAGCTTCGACGGTTGTCGTGAGGGTGAACGCGAACGCAGCCACGCCTGTGAGCAGCGCAGCGGTAAGCCGTCTGATATTCCCGCGGTCGCTTACCGCCACTAGCCATCCTCCTGATGAAGCAGAATCGTAGCTCCCAGCGCTGTCGCGACGATGACTGGAATCCAGACCGCCACGAAAGGAGGAATTGCCCCGCTGCTTCCGAATGCTCTTACGAGCACGGTTACGACATAAAGCACGAAGCCGGAAAGGATTCCACCCAGAATCACTGAGCGCGATTGGGCGAACCGGCTGAATTTTAACGATACTGTGGCCGCGATGAAAGTCATGGCCACGAGCAGAAGCGGCATAGAAAGCAGAGAATGGAACTGCGTCTCTAGCGGCTTGGTTGAAATGCCGAAGGAGCGGCCGGCCTCGATTTTTCGCGAAAGATCAAAAAATGCAACGGCTTCGGGACGCGAGAGGGTTTCCTGCAGGAACTCCTGTTTCAAGTTGGTGCGGACCTGTGCGCTCTCGCGACGTGTCGGGATTTCGCCCGGCCTGTTTTCCAGCACGTCGTTAAGCTGCCAGTAACCATTTTCCAACTTTGCGGATCTGGCGTCCTGCCGCAGGGTCACGCGGCCGTCCCTGTCGAACTGGAAGAGGACGACGTCGATGAGCTCGGTCCCGTTGCCGAGATAGCTCTTCGCGCCGATGATCGTGTCCTGGTCCCCGTCGATCTGGCGAATCCACGGAAGGAAGTTCGATGTGCGCGATTTTCCTCCGCTTTCCCGCCAATTGGCTTCCAGCGACAGCGATTCGCGCTCGCCCCAGGCCGATAGAGGGCTGAGGACGAATATAGAGAACAGGCCGATCAGGAAGGCGCCGGCCACAAAGGGCGTGATGAACTGCCAGACGGATATTCCGGCGGCGCGCGTGACGACGAGTTCGTAGCGCCGGTTGAGCGCGATCAGAACCGTCATGCCGATGAACAGAGTGAGCGTCGGGATCGTCTGCTGGAGAATCAGCGGCAGCCGCATGGCTGTCAGGCCGAGCGCGCCGGGAACGGTATAGCCCGGAAGGCTTCCCATGCGCCTGCTGGTCTCGCTGAAATCCGCGAGGAAGATGATGGCCGCCACCCCAAGGAAGAACCAGATTGCGGTGATGATGTAACGGCGGAAGAAATAGCGGCCGAGCGTGTTGAACGGAAAGGTCATGCCGCCCCTCCGCTTGCCGGACCGGAAGATTCGAAGCGGCTCTGCGCCTTGCGGATCAGATTGTTCACCACGCGTGAAACCGGCTTCGGCAGCATGATCCGGCGATGGGTCGCCAGAAGATAGGTAAAGCCAAGCCCGCTCACGATCGGAATGACATACATCAGCGGAATGTAGATTTCATCCTGGCGCACGGCGTTCTTCGCGGAGAAGCCGATCCAGCGAAGTGCGAAGGCCAGGATGAGGGCGGTCACCATCGGATGAAGCCGTCGCTCTCTGTGGGAACGGGAATCGCCTGCCACCGCCAATGCGATCAGCGCGAAGACGAAGGGGAAGGTCCACTCCGTCAGGCGGGCATGCAGTTCCGAGCGGTAATTGCCGGGCGATCTCTGGACGTTGGGATCCGACTGGTCCGGGTTCCAGAGGAAGGCGAGCGAGCGGTCTCCGGCATTGAACGTCATCTCGCCGCTCGACTGCGACATGGCCGACAGATCGAATGCGTAGGAGGCGAACTTGATGATGGAGACGCGGCCGTCGGGCGTCTTGCGGTGCACCTCTCCGTCGCGCATCGTCAGCGACGCACCGCCTTCATCGATCAGGCCCTCACGCGCATAATAGATGAGGTCGAAGTTCGGGTCGCGGTAATCGACGACGAAAAGCCCCTTCAGGACCCGACCGGAATGACGTTCCGATATCTCGACATAAAGGCCGTCCTCGATGCTGCGGAAGGTCTTTTCCTCGATGACGGAGGAGAAAAGGTCGGCATAGGCGGCCGCCACCATCTGGCGAGCGGCGACCCGGGAGGGCGGCTCCACGAAATTGGCGACCAGGAAGGAGAAGATGCTCAGCACGAAGGCGAGCACAAGGACCGGGCGATAGATGATGCCGCGCGAGGCGCCTGCCGCATCGATGACCGGCAGCTCCGAATCATTGTTCATCGCCGTGAGCGTCTGGGTGATGCCGATCACCAGCGCAAACGGCAGCACGACGGGAATGATCGTCGGCAGAATGAAGGTGGCGAGTTTTATGAACGAACCGATGGACTGACCGGTATCGGTCACCAGGTTGATACGCCCGAGCACCTGGATCGTCCAAATGATGGTGAGCACCGGAAGCAGCGCTACCAGGAACATCTGGAAGATTCGACGCAATATGTAGAGTTCGAGCAGCTTCATTACGGCCAAAGTGACATCGTCCAATCTGCCCGTAGCGGCAGGTCGCGCTTATCTAAGCGATAAGCTGCGGGTTGGCGACACTCCCCACCTCACAAAATTGTTTTTGGAATTCTTTTTTGCATGTCTGTGTCATTTCCCAGCGATGGGCAAGGATGCGTCAGCGCTTGCCTTCCGGCCGGAAACCGCCATGATCGCAAGTTCCATCTTGCAAGTCCTCCTGGAGACGCATGCCTGTGAAATACGACATATCCTTCGCGAATTCGGCCCGTATCGATGCCGGCCTTGCCATCCTGCTCAAGTTTTCCGGCCAGAATCCAGCCGCCGGAGCCGCGGAAGCCGACCCCGCCGGCGTGATCGCGAAAGCCGCCGAGATCGCGAAATTCTCGTCCAAGGCGATGACCACGCTCGATATCCTCACGCCGCAGGGGTCGCCCGCCGACAGGATCGTGGTGATCGGGCTCGGCAAGGCGGAATCACTGACCGAGCATGATTGGCTGAGGGCGGGCGGCACGGCCGCCGCTGCGATCAGATCGGTATCGAAGGTAACGGTCTTTCTGGATGCGCCGGGAACCGATGTCGGGGGTGAGCAGGCTGCGAATTTCGCGCTCGGGATACTGCTTCGGAGCTATAGCTTCGATCGCTACAAGACCAAAAAGGGTGATGATGGGGAGAAGGACCCGAAATCGGTCAAGGTCACGATCGTCACCGCCAGCCATGCCGCCGCGAAAAAGGCGTTTGCGGCTGCCGATGCCGTTGCCGGCGGGGTGGTGCTTGCGCGCGACCTCGTGAACCTTCCGCCGAATGCGCTCGGTCCCGTCGAATTCGCCGATAAGGCGAAGGATCTGGAAAAGCTCGGTGTCGAGGTGGAGATCCTCACCGAGAAGGAAATGAAAAAGCTCGGCATGGGCGCGCTGCTCGGCGTGGCTCAGGGTTCGGCCCGCCCGCCGAGGCTCGCCGTCATGCAATGGAAGGGCGGCAAGGAGAAGGACGCGCCGATCGCCTTTATAGGAAAGGGCGTGGTCTTCGATACGGGCGGCATCTCCATCAAGCCGGCCGCCAGCATGGAAGAGATGAAGGGCGATATGGGCGGTGCCGCCGCCGTGATCGGCCTCATTCACACGCTCGCCGCCCGCAAGGCGAAGGTCAATGCCGTCGGCATTCTCGGTCTGGTGGAAAACATGCCGGACGGCAATGCGCAGCGTCCCGGCGATATCGTCACCTCCATGTCTGGGCAGACGATCGAGATCATCAACACCGATGCGGAAGGGCGGCTCGTCCTTGCCGATGCGCTCTGGTACTGCAACACCCGTTTCAAGCCCCGCATCATGATCGACCTGGCGACCCTGACCGGCGCCATCATGGTGGCGCTCGGCAATCTGCATGCCGGCCTTTTCTCCAATAATGACGAGCTGGCTGGCTGGCTGGCCGCGGCAGGCGAGGCGAGCGGAGAGCGTCTGTGGCGCATGCCGCTCGGCAAGGATTACGACAAGCTCATCGATTCGAAATTCGCCGATATGAAGAATACCGGCGGACGCAACGGCGGCTCGATCACCGCCGCGCAGTTCCTCAAGCGCTTCGTCGGCGAGACGCCCTGGGCGCATCTCGATATCGCCGGCACCGCGATGAACTCTCCGGCGAGCGAGATCAACCAATCCTGGGCTTCCGGATTCGGCGTGCGCCTGCTGGACGAACTCGTGCGCGCGAACTACGAGAACTGATGACCGATGTCCTTTTCTACCACCTGACGGAATCGAAACTGGAAGACGCGCTGCCGGCGCTGCTCGAGAAAAGTGTCGAGCGGGGCTGGCGCGTCGTCGTCCAGACGAATGAACCGGCCAGGCGGGATTTCCTCGATGCCCATCTTTGGACCTATCGGGAAGACAGTTTCCTGCCGCATGGTTCCGATGCCGGGGTGATGGCCGAAGCCCAGCCTGTGCTTCTGACCGCCGGCTCGGACAACCCCAATGATGCCAAGGTTCGCTTTCTCGTTGACGGCGCGGAGCCGCCGCCGGTCTCGGATTATGAGCGCATCGTTTTCATGTTCGACGGATACGATCCCCTGCAGCTCGAAAATGCCCGCGCCCAATGGAAGAGGCTGAAAGGCGAGGGGCATGCGCTCACCTATTGGCAGCAATCGGAAGACGGGCGCTGGGTGAAGAAGGCCTGACTTCTACGCCAGGTCCGTTCGGGCAAAATCCTCGCCGACATAGAGTATTCCAGTGCCGGCTGCCTTTGCGCCGGCGTAGCTGAAGCAATCGCCGAAATTCAGCTTGGCCGGATGCCGGCCTTTGCCGTAGCGGTCAAAGGCGTCGAGGGCTGCGACTGCAGTCGAGCGGCTTGCCGGCATGATTTCAACGCCGAGTTCGTCAAGGAACTCCAGCACGAAATCCCTGATGGTAGCGACGTCTTTTCCGGTTTCTCGGGTTAGTACGACGACCGTCTCGTAGATTACCGTCGGTCCTGTGCAGAAAGCTGTAGATGCCGTCCCAAGACGATCGAGCACTTCCTGCCGTCGGGGAGCGAAAGACAATATTTCGACGAGAGCCGAACTATCGATGAACATCGTCATCGCCCCACATCTTGTCCAGGAACGCCTTCTGGTCGAAATGTTCTAGGGACTCGTAGGGCGGCATGTTGTACTTGTCCCGCAATCTCTCGAGGCGTTCTTTCAGCGAGAATTTTTTCTCGTTGATCGCTGCCTCGGAAGGCGCTTCCACCACCTTCTCCAGGGCCTGTCTTATGGCATCCGTCTTGGTCGGCGCGTTGAGGATCTTGCGCGCCTGTTCGGCAAGCTGATTGACGCGTTCATCGCGGACATAAAGGGGCATGGCGCACCTCGTGAATATACATTTGAAGATAGTGTATATTCACGAGTGCAACAAGACGTCAGCCGGCCATGATCGTCCGGCGCAGGAAGCTGGCGCCCATGGCCCATCGCTCCGCCATTTCGGTCGTATCGCCGGCGCCGCCATGGCCGCCGGAGCCGTATTCACGGAAGAACGGTTGATGACCCGCATCGATCAGCCGCTTGGCGAAGCGGCGGGCATGCGAGGGATGCACGCGGTCGTCATTGGTCGAGCTTTCGATATAGACAGGCGGATAGGTGACCTCGCTTGCCGGCTTTACCTGATGAAGCGGCGAATAGGTGAGCATGTAGTCGAGCTCGTCGGCCACTTCGGGATTGCCATACTCGTCCATCCACGCCTTGCCGGCGGGGAAGACGTGGAAGCGTGACATGTCGATCACCGGCACGCCGGTCCATACCGCGCCGAAATCCTTCGGGTAGCGCGTCAGCATCACCGAGGTGAGCAGGCCGCCATTGCTGCCGCCGTTGCAGGCGATGCGGGATGGCTTGGTATAGCCACGTTCGACGAGATCGCGGGCAACCGCGACGAAATCCTCGAATGCCTTGTGGCGGCCCTTGCCCTTGGCGGTCTTGTGCCAGTCGGGACCAAGCTCGCCGCCGCCGCGGATATAGGCCTGCACGAAGGCGCCGCCTTGCCCGAGCCATAGGCCATATGCACCGGAATAGACGGGTGACAATGGTACCGCGAAGCCGCCATAGCCGTACATCAGCACCGGCAGCTCGCCCTTGGTCCAGCTTTTCGGGAAAACGATGTGATAGGGCACTCTTGTGCCGTCTTCCGAGACCGCTTCGAGAAGCTCGGACCGCATGCCTTCAGCATCGAAATAGGCAGGCGACGAGCCGGTCGGAACGAGTTCGGGCCGGGCGTCGTGGTCGGTCAGGTCGAGGCGATAGGCGGTGGAGGGGAGAAGGAAGCCCTGGCCGACGACGGTCAGGATCTCCTCGCCGAGCGTCAGGTCCGCATCGAGCAGGCGGAAGCTCACGGTTTGCAGTCCGACCGGCAGCGGCAGCTCTTCCGGCGCCGCATCCGGTTTCGTCAGGTCGAGAAGGAAGAGTTTCGGAACCATGCGGTCGCTGACGACGAACACGGCCCAGGTCTTGAGCAGGGAAAATTGCGAGACCGATTGGCCGTCCTTCGGCGTGAAGAGCACGCGTGCCTTGCCGAGCGGTTCGGAGCCGAAAGGCGTGAAATCCTGCAGGATCAGGCTGCCGATCGGATAGCGCTCGTCGGTCTTCGCCCGCCAGAGCACATGCGTGTGGTTGAGGTCGGTATCCGCCTCGGTCGGCAGGTCGAGGCGGTGGATATTGCCGCCGGCATCCCTCACATGGAGGCTGGTCTTGCCGATCTCGTGGCCGACCGTGAAGACCTCGATCTTGCGTTCGTCCGGCTTGCCGCCCCAGAACAGCGGGTCGATGATGCCGGCCTCGCCATAGACGTCGTCCTTGCCGGCTTCGAACAGGATCGGCGCATCCTGTGGCTTGACGCCGCGCTTGAGGGCGCGGCCGACGCGCGGCCAGCCGGAACGGGTTGCGGAAAATTCGTCTACCGAGCCGAAATAGGCGATTTCATCGGGACCGATCCAGGCGGCATGCGCCCGGGCGGGCGGCGTGTCGAAGCCGCCGTCGACGATCGTCTTCGTTTCCGTATCGAATTCCACGAGCCGCAACTGGTCGGAGCCACCCTCCGAGAGGATGAGCAGCACGCGCGTCGGCTCATAGGGGGAGGTGATCGCGCCGGAATAGATCCAGCGCTTGCCTTCCTGTTTGCAGAAGTCGTCGACATCGAAGACGGTTTCCCAAGGAGCTTCCGGGCGCGGCTCCTGATCGGCCGGCAGGCGGCGCCAGATGCCGAGCGGGTTGTTCTTCGAGCGATGGAAATCGAACAGCCACCGGCCGCGCCGCGTCGGCACGATCAGGCGGTCCTCGCGCTCGATCATCGCCTTCAAGGCATCGCGATCCTTCTCGAATTCCGGCGTCCTGAACCGGCGGTCGGAATGTTCGTTGCGCTCGGCAACGAAGGCGATCGTCTTCGGGTCGTCGTCGGTTTCGAGGAAAAGATCCATGGGCCGAGCCTCCTTTTGCGGGAAGCCCTTACCTATGCACGAGAGAATGAACTGACAACTGGCTTTGAGTGCAAATGCTCTCGCCGTCCTGCCCATCCTCGGGTTTAACCCGAGGATGTCCCGAACATCTGCAACCGCAGCGGCCTTGTCCGAATGGTCAGATCCTCGGCACGAGGCCGAGGATGACGATGGTGAGCACTGAAGCGAAATCGCTCACCCCGCCATCGCCTCTTCGTACTCCGCGGAAAGCGTCAGCCATTCCTCTTCAGCGGCGGAGAGCTTTGCCGCCGCTTCGCCGCGTTCCTTGGCCTTCGCCGCAGCCTTCGCGGGCGCCTTCTCGTAAAGCGCGGGGTCGGCAAGCTCCTTGTCGAGCGCTTGAATCTGCTTCTCAAGCTTTGCCGTCAGGGACTCGATTTCGTTGATTTTTTTCTTCAGCGGCGCGAGCGAGGCCCGCCGCTCCGCATTCGCCTTGCGCTGGTCGGATTTGGAGGAGGCGTCTTCGGTCAGCTCAGGTTTTTCTTCTTTTTTTTTACCCGAGGCGACGACGAGGTTGCGATACTCCTCCAGATCGCCCTCGAAATTCGAAACCGTGCCGTTGTTGACCAGCCAGAGGCGATCGACCGTCGCCTCGATGAGATGGCGGTCATGCGAAATGAGGATGACGGCGCCATCATAGTCGTTGAGCGCTTCGATGAGCGCCCGGCGGCTGTCGATATCCAGATGGTTGGTCGGCTCGTCGAGAATGAGGAGGTTCGGTGCGTGGAATGCGGCAAGCCCCATCAGCAGGCGGGCTTTCTCGCCACCGGAGAGATCCTTGGCGGCCGTCGACATCTTTTCCGTCGCAAGTCCCATCTGCGCCACGCGGGCGCGGACCTTGGCCTCGGGTGCGGCCGGCATCAGGCGGCGCACATGCTCGACCGGCGAATCGTTGGGAACGAGATCGTCGAGTTGGTGCTGGGCGAAAAATCCGATCTTCAGGCTCGGTGCGAGTTTGATATCGCCGCCGTCGGGCGAAAGCCGGCCGGAGATGAATTTCGCGAAGGTCGATTTGCCGTTGCCGTTGGAGCCGAGCAGCGCGATGCGGTCGTCATTGTCGATACGAAGGCTGATGTTCTTGAGGATCGGCTTGCCGGGTTCGTACCCGACGGCGCCGCCCTGAATCGCCACGATCGGAGATGCGGGCTGCTTTTCCGGTTCCGGGAAGGTGATCGGCTGCACATGATTTTCGATCACCGCGGCGACCGTGCCCATGCGTTCGAGCGCCTTGACGCGGCTCTGCGCCTGGCGCGCCTTGGAAGCCTTCGCCTTGAAGCGGTCGATGAAGCTCTGCAGATGTTTTCGCGCGGCTTCGTTCTTCGCCTTGGCCTTCGTCTGCAACTCGTCGGCCTCTGCCTTCTGCCGTTCGAACTGGTCGTAGCCGCCGCGATAGAAGGTGAGCTTCTTCTGATCGAGATGGACGATCGAGTTGACGGCATTGTTCAGGAGATCGCGGTCATGGCTGATGATGATGACCGTATGCGGATAGCGCCGCACATAGTCTTCCAGCCAGAGCGTGCCTTCGAGGTCGAGATAGTTCGTCGGCTCGTCGAGCAGCAGGAGATCCGGCTCGGCGAAGAGCACCGATGCCAGCGCGACGCGCATGCGCCAGCCGCCGGAAAACGACGAGGCCGGGCGCTGTTGGGCTTCCTGGTCGAAGCCGAGGCCGGCGAGGATGCTTGCGGCCCGCGCCTCTGCCGAATGTGCGTCGATGTCCACCAGGCGCATCTGGATTTCCGCAATCCGGTGCGGATCGGTCGCGGTTTCGGATTCGGCAAGAAGGGCGGCGCGTTCCTTGTCGGCTGAAAGCACGATCTCGATCAGCGACTCTTCCGTGCCCGGCGCCTCCTGCGCCACCTGGCCGATGCGCGCGTTCTTCGGAATGGAAACCGAACCTGTTTCCGCGCCGAGGTCGCCGGTAATGATCTTGAAGAGCGTGGATTTGCCTGCGCCGTTGCGCCCCACGAGCCCGGCCTTCGTGCCCGCCGGAAGCGTCACGCTGGCATTGTCGAGGAGAAGGCGCCCGGCGATGCGGGCCGAAAGGTCGGTGATGGTAATCATGGCGGGCGTTTTGGCGGAAGTTTACCGACAAGGCAAGATGGGCGTTCGGCCTTTACATCCAGCGCTTTCCCTCTCCACGCAGGAAATAGACGAGGTCGAGCACCAGCGACGGCCGGCCGAGCGCGGTCAGGATCATGTGCACCTGCCCGCGGTGGTGGGTCTGATGGTTGAAGACATGGGAAAGCACGGGTCCGAGCGGCTGGGTGAACGGCGCCGGATTGGTGAGCGACGTATAGGAGAAGGGTCCGGCGAGCTTCTCGTCCGTCAGGCTGTCTATAAAGGCGATCATCCGCTCGTCCTCGGCGACGCGCGCCGTGCGAAGCTCGGAAAAATCCTCGAAGAGGATGGTATCCAGCGCCGTGGGGGCCGGGCCTTCGCCGGTCATCCGCCGGAGCCAGATGCGATCGGCCACCAGCAGATGATTGAGGGTGCGACACGCCGAACCGAAGAAGGCGCCCTTGTTTGCCCGGTATTCCTCCTCCGTCAGGCCTGCGCAGGCCTCATAGACGCTGCGGTTGGCCCAGCGGTTATAGTCGGCGAGCATCTGGAAATGGCGGTGCATTCCTTAGATGTCCTTCGGTCTTTTCTGAGAGCGGGCGGGGCGAGCAGCCCGCTTTTCCATGTTCAGCGCCACGGCGGTGCGAACGAGCGCCTTGAAGGCTTCTTCGTCAATCCCGTCATCCTCGTGGAAATCGATGGCGCGCCGGGTGCCGCCATCGAGGCTGGAGTTGAAGAGGCCGGAAGGGTCTTCCAGCGAAGCGCCCTGGGCGAAGGTCAGCTTCACCTTGTCCTTGTAGGTCTCGCCGGTGCAGATGATCCCGTCATGCTCCCATACGGGAACTCCGAGCATGTTCGACGGCTTCCTCCATTTCACCTCCTCGACCACGCCCGGATCGGCCTGCTTGATGAGCTTTCGGAGCCGCGCAAGCATCTCGCCGCGCCAGTCGCCCATGTCCCGAATTCTCGCATCGATCAGGTCGGAAGGGGAGACTGCTGTTTCCTCCCCGGCGGCGCTCTTGCTCGTCGTCATGGTTATGACACCTCCTCGGTCATGGGTGGGGACGCTCACATTTTCTCGCCCGGCAATTGACTGGCCTGCTTCACCCAGTCGGCGAACTGGTCTTCGTCGAACTTGCCCTCATAGATGTCGAGATAGCGCACGTCCGGATATTTGGATGTACCGGCCGGGGTGGGGTTCAGCGACGCGCCGCGGAAAAAGGTCACCTTCACGTATTTGGTGAAGCAATGAAGACTGAGGAACCAGAGATCGTCCTCCATGCCATAGAAGGGCGAGTTCCATTTGACCGCCTTGCGCGCACCGGGAACGGTGCGCACGATGATCTCGTCGATCCGGCGTCCGAGATCGCTTTTCCAGCCCGGCATGGCCGCGATATAGGCCTGAATCGGTTCGTCGCCATACCCTTTGGGAATCTGGGGGTTGCCGCCTGAAAGAAGGACCGGCTTCTCGGTCTTCGCCGACTTCGCGGATGTTCTCTCGGCCATCGTTCCTCACTCCCTTCCATATGGTTTGCGGGTCAAGATAGCTGATATCATGGTGCGGACTCAATCAGGCCGGGGAGGAATGCCATTCATGAAATTTCCTGATTGGATTTCCGTCTTTGTTTGTTTTCAATATCTCCCGATGATTTCGAAAGGAGCCCGCCCATGACCCGTGTCCTTTATACCCTTTGCGGCCGGGACGAGAGCCGTCCCTTCTCGCCTCATTGCTGGAAGGTGGTGCTGGCGCTGGCGCACAAAGGCTTGGAGTTCATCGAAAAACCGACGCCCTTCACCGAGATCCCCAAGCTCGAGGACGGCTTCTCGAAAACGGTGCCGATCCTCAGGGACGGCAATCTCCTGATCCGCGACAGTTTCGATATCGCGCTTTATCTGGAAGACACCTATCCCGACCGTCCGACGCTGTTCGGCGGCGAGGGCGGCAAGGCGCTGTCCCGCTTCGTGGAGCGCTTTTCCCAGACCATCATCCATCCGGCCATCGTCAATATCGCCGTTGCGGACATCCACGACATGCTGAACGATGACGACCGCACCTATTTCCGCAAGACCCGCGAGGCGGCGCTCGGGCGGACGCTGGAAGAGATCAGGGCGGAGCGGGAGGCGAGCATTGCGGCTTTCGCTCCGAAGCTGGACCCGGTGCGGCAAACCTTGAGATACCAAAACTTCCTCGGCGGGGAAGGCCCGCTCTTTGCCGATTACATTCTCTTCGGTGCGCTGCAGTGGATGCGCATCACCACCGGCGGAGAAATTCTTGCCGAAAGCGATCCTGTCGGCCAGTGGTTCGAGCGCTGCCTCGACCTCTACGAAGGTATGGGACGCCGTGTGACGGCTGCGTGAAATTGCCGAAACCCCCTTGTTTCCAGTGAAAGGGGCGGGTAAACACCGCCCACTTTCTCTGGAAAACAAGGATTGACCCATGGCGATTGAACGCACGTTTTCGATGATCAAGCCGGATGCCACCAAGCGCAACCTGACCGGCGCCATCACCAAGGTATTCGAGGACAACGGCCTGCGGGTCATCGCCTCCAAGCGCGTCTGGATGAGCAAGCGCGAAGCCGAAGGCTTCTACGCCGTTCACAAGGATCGTCCCTTCTTCGGCGAGCTCGTCGAAGGCATGACCTCCGGCCCGACCATCGTTCAGGTCCTGGAAGGCGAAAACGCCATCCTCAAGAACCGCGAGATCATGGGCGCCACCAACCCGGCCCAGGCCGCCGAAGGCACCATCCGCAAGACCTTCGCCCTTTCGATCGGCGAAAACTCGGTTCACGGCTCGGATGCCCCGGAAACCGCTGCCCAGGAAATCAAGTACTGGTTCTCCGACACCGAAATCGTCGGCTGATTTCACCCTCCCTTTGAGGGGGAGGGTCGAACCGCAGGTTCGGGGTGGGGTGACGTTATGTCGAACATCCCGCTGCGTTGACTGAATTTCCGAAAGGGAATGCTAATGCAAAGAAAGCCGGGCGAAAGCCCGGCTTTTGTTGGAAAACAGCCCGCCGCCTACATCCACACCTTGAAACAGATCACCCCACCCCGGCACGATGTGCCGACCCTCCCCCTCAAGGGGAGGGTGGAGCCGCGCAATCCCCGCCCGGCGCATAATCGGCGCTACCGTCTGCCTTGAAGACCTCCGGGTTCGGCGTATAGAGCGGCCCGACGACGAGCGGTTTTGCGGGCAATACGCTCTGGTCCACATCCGAGGTCACGCTGGTCTCGATCGTCTGGATTGTCTGTTCGTCCGGCCCAAGCAGCCTGATCGTCACCCTGTAGGGACGGTCCTTCTTCACGCATTGCAGGTTCGGGCTGGTCAGCACGATCTTGTTCATGGCGGGGAAGAATTTTTCCCGCGCGACAAGCGGATCGCCGCCCATCGGATTTTCGAATTGCGCTTCCGCATGACCGCCTTCGGGCAGGGGAGCCGTGGTTCTCAGCGTAATCAGATAGGTCGCGGTTGCGACGCGATAGTTGAAGACGAATATCCGGCCGGAAAGTTCGGCCAGTTTCTCGTCGGCCTCGCGCTGGCAGGAGACGAGTGCGATCATCGCGAAACCGAGCACAAGAAGCCGTCCCATCATGGTTCGGCCTCCTTCTTCCGTCGATGGTAGTGGCGGCTCGCCTTGGCGCGATTGCCGCAGACCGCCATGTCGCACCAGGCGCGGCTGCGGTTGCGGCTCCGGTCGATGAACAGCCATCCGCAGTTGCCGCAGATCTTCAGGCGTTCGATTTCGCCGTCCGCGAGAAGCCGAAGCGCGGAACGGGCCGTGGGGG
>NZ_JBHFJG010000025.1:97062-119325 GCF_057559155.1 Rhizobium moroccans
CCCCCCCGCCGACCCGCTCGCCTTGCGCAACATGGCGGCGGCCTTTTCCAGGAAGTCCGCAAGCAGGCCGTCGTGATCCTGGCCCAGGGCGCGAGCTCGGAAATAGCGGTCGATCGCTTCGCGCAGCGCCAGAAATCCCGTTCTGTTGTCCGGCTCCACCGGTGCGAGTTCCCCGAATAGAGCCCGCTCGGCGGAGAACCGGTTTGCCGCATCCCCGAATGCGTCCAGCTGTTCCGGCATGGCGAAACGGTCGACGCTGCGGGCAGGATCGACGCGGAGGATGACGCTGTTGGCGACATCGAGCGCCAGCGCGCCGCCGGCAAAACGATGCGGGGTCCAGGAAAAGCTCATGCGATGATTATAACTGGCAAATGATGTTTTGCCAGTTATAATCATGGCGGTTCCGGGAGATGCGCGTGGCCTATTTCCTGCAGCAGGTGGCGAACGGTTTTCCGCTGGCGGCTCTCTATGCGGCGCTGGCCTTCGGCTATGCCATCGCCTTTGCGGTGACGAAGCGGGCGGATATCACCTATGGGGCAATCTTCGCCTTTTCCGGTCACCTCTACCTGCTCTTCACCCATTTCGGCTGGAACAGGCTGTGGCTGGTGCTGCCTGCCGCTCTTGCTCTCGGGGCCGCGGGGGCGCTTGCCGGCGGTGCCGGTGCGGGGGTGGTTGTCGGGCGTTTGGTGATGCGGCCTCTGGCAAGGGTTTCCCCGAACGCCATGATCGTGGTCTCGCTCGGCGTGCTGCTGGTGCTCATGGAAGGTGCGCGCCTTGCCGCCGAGACCCGCGAACTCTGGCTGCCGCCACTTCTCAACAAGCCTATCGTCTTCTGGTCGGGCACCGGGTTCCCGGTCAGCCTGACCGTGCTGCAGGTCATCAACGTCGCCGCCATGCTGGCGATGATCGCGGCTGGTCATCTGGTGCTGAGCCACGGGGCATGGGGAAGAAAGTGGCGCGCCGTGGCGGACGATCCCTTGGCGGCGGAACTCACCGGCACCAATGCGGACGGCGTCTTTCTCATGTCCTATGCTGCTGCAGCGCTTTATGCCTCCGCCTGCGGGATATTGGCGACCTCCTATTACGGCACGATGGATTTCGGCGCCGGGCTGCTTTTCGGGCTGAAGGTGGTGCTGATCGCCGCAGCGGGAGGCCATTCGCACCCGTTGCGATCCGCAGCCGGTGCCGCAGTCATCGGCTTTGCCGAAACGCTATGGAGCGGCTACGGCCCGATCCTCTGGCGCGATCTGGTGATCGTGTCCATGCTCGTCCTCGTGCTGGTGACGAGCCGGCGGGAGAGGGCGATGCCTTGATTATTTCCACTTCTCGCGCGCCGCGTCGTCGGCATCCTTGGCCGAGACCCAATCGCCTTGCGAGCCATCGGCTCCATGCTCCTTCTTCCAAAAGGGCGCGGAGGTTTTCAGGAAATCCATCATGAAGTTCGCGCCATCGAAGGCTGCCTGCCGGTGCGGCGCGGCAGCGATGACGAGCACGATGTTCTCGCCCGGCCGTATCTTGCCGTAGCGGTGGACAGCCGTGAGGCCGAGAAGCGAAAAGCGTTCGATGGCGAGCTTGCCGATGCGAAGCATTTCCGCCTCCGCCATGCCGGGATAATGCTCGAGTTCGAGCGCCGAAAGCGCGCCCTGTTCGTCGCGGCAAAGCCCGGTAAAGGTGACGACGGCGCCTATATCCCTGCGCCCCGCTGTCAGCGCATCGATCTCGGCCTGCAGGTCGAAATCTTGCGATTGAACGCGGATGGTGGGGCTCATGAGCGTACCTCGCTTTTCCCCGCGGCGGCATCCCAGGATAGTCCGTCATTCCTGTGCTTGTCACAGGAATCCAGCCACGGCGCGTCCGTGCCGCGAATGAATCTCTTCTCAACGAGTCTCTTGCGCCCAAGGACTTGGGCGCGCTGGATTCCTGTGACAAGCACAGGAATGACGGAGCATGAGGCTTGCTCCACCATCCTCATCATCCACCCGTCATCGGCGGGAAAATGCCGATTTCCCGCGCTCCGGCGATCTTTTCCGAGTGTTCCACATGCTCCTGATCGATCGCCACCCGGATCACCTCGGGAAATTGAAGCGCGTTCTCATATTCATCGCCCAGCGTCTTCAAATGATTCAGCAAATCGCGCACGGTGACGACATCGGCAGGAAGCTCGATATCCTCTTCTCCCTTGCCGATCCGTTCGCGTACCCAGGCGAAATAGACGAGTTTGGTGTTCATTCCTCTTCCACCAGATGCTTCAGCCCGGCCCGGAAATAATCGTACCCGGTGTAGAAGGTCAGAAGTGCTGCGACCCACAGGAGCACGATGCCGAGCTCGGTAATATAGGGCATGATCTTGTCGCCCGCAGGACCGGCGAGCAGGAAGGCGATGGCTATCATCTGGATGGCGGTCTTCCACTTGGCGATGCGGGTCACCGGCACCGAAACCTTGAGGGCGGCCAGATATTCACGCAGGCCCGAAACCAGGATTTCGCGGCAGAGAATGGTGATCGCCGCCCAAAGCGACCACCCGGCGATCGTCTGATCGGCGGCAAGCAGCAGGAGCACGGCAGCGACCAGCAGCTTGTCGGCGATCGGGTCGAGCATGCGGCCGATATTGGAGGTCTGGTTCCAGATGCGGGCGAGATAGCCATCGAGATAATCTGTGATCGAAGCGACGACGAAGATCCAGAACCCTGCCCAGCGGGCGAAATCGGAACTCTGCAGCCGTCCTTCGACAAAGAAGCAGAGCACGATGATGGGCACGGCCACAATCCGCGCATAGGTGAGGAGATTCGGGATGTTGTATGCGCGGGAAGCCATGGAAGACCTTATTCGTTCTTGCACTGCCTAGTTGATGCCTTGCGGGCCTAGCGTCAACCGTCTTTTCCGGAGGAGGACGAACAGCCGCGCCTGATATCCCGGACCAAGGCCCCAATCAGCCGGCACGGTTCTCATGAAAGTGATTGTAAATCTGTTTCGCGACCGCCTCTGAAATGCCTTCCACCGCCATCAGGTCCGAAAGCCCGGCACGCGAGACGGCCTTCGCCGTGCCGAAGTGCTGCAGGAGCTTGCGCTTGCGGCCCGGCCCGATGCCGGAAATCTCGTCCAGCGGGTTCTTAATCATTTCCTTCTTGCGTCGAGCCCGGTGCGAGCCGATGGCGAATCGGTGCGCCTCGTCTCGCAGGCGCTGCACGAAATAGAGCACCGGATCGCGCGGCGGCAGGGAGAAATCGCTGCGGCTCTCCATGAAGAAGCGCTCGCGGCCGGCATCGCGGTCGACGCCCTTCGCCACGCCGATCGCGGTCACCACGTCGCGGATGCCGAGTTCGTCGAGAATGGCGCGAACCGCCGTCATCTGCCCCTGGCCGCCGTCGATCAGGATCACGTCCGGCCAGGCGGGGAAGGCGACGTCAGCCGCCTCTTCGCTCTCGGCGGCGGCCGTGCTCCGGTCGGGCAGGCCTTCTTCCTTGATGAGGCGGCTGAACCGGCGGGTCATCACCTCGCGCATCATGCCGAAGTCGTCTCCAGGGGTGATGTCGGTCGATTTGATGTTGAACTTCCGGTACTGGTTCTTCACGAAGCCTTCCGGCCCCGCCACCACCATGCCGCCGACGGCATTGGTGCCCATGATATGCGAGTTGTCGTAGATCTCGATCCGGCGCGGCATGTAGGGCAGGCCGAAGGTCTCGGCAAAGCCCTGCAGCAGCCGCGCCTGCGAGGCGGTCTCCGCAAGCTTGCGGCCATGCGCCTCGCGGGCGTTCGCCAGCACATGGCCGGTGAGGTCCTTCTTCTCGCCCCGCTGGGGCACGGAGATCGACACCCTGTGGCCGGCCTTTTCGGAAAGCGCCGTGGCGAGCAGCTCCTGTTCCTCCACGGTTTCGGAAAGCAGGATCTGCCGAGGCACCGGCTTGTCGTCGTAGAACTGGGCAAGGAAGGCGTTGAGCACTTCCGCACCCGAAAGCTGCGGATCGGCCTTCGGGAAATAGGCGCGGTTGCCCCAGTTCTGGCCGGTGCGGAAGAAGAAGACCTGGATGCAGGAGAGCCCGCCCTCGTGATGGATCGCGAAGACGTCCGCTTCCTCCACGCTTGCCGGGTTGATGCCCTGGTGGCTCTGCACATGGCTCAATGCCGCGAGCCGGTCGCGATAGACGGCGGCGCGCTCGAAATCCAGGTCCTCGGAAGCCTCCGCCATCTGCATGGCGATCGCCGATTTCACGTTCTGGCTCTTGCCTGAAAGGAAATCCTTGGCCTCGCGCACCAGCTCCGCATAGCCCTCGTCGCTGACCTCATGCGTGCAGGGGCCGGAACAGCGCTTGATCTGGTAGAGCAGACAGGGGCGGGTGCGCGTCTCGAAGACGCTGTCGGTGCAGGTGCGCAGCAGAAAGGCCCGCTGCAGCGAATTGATGGTGCGGCCGACGGCGGCTGCGGATGCGAAGGGGCCGAAATAATCGCCCTTTCGCGCACGCGCGCCGCGATGCTTGAAGATCGCAGGCGCACGGTGGTCGCCGGTGATGAGGATATAGGGAAAGGACTTGTCGTCGCGCAGCAGCACGTTGAAGCGCGGGCGCAGGCGCTTGATGAGGTTCGCCTCGAGCAGCAGCGCTTCGGTCTCCGTCCGGGTCGTGACGAATTCCATATGCGTCGTTTCGCGCACCATCCGCGCGATGCGGTTGGAATGCACGCGGCCCTGCGCGTAGTTGCCGACACGCTTCTTGAGGCTGCGGGCCTTGCCGACATAGAGCACGTCGCCCGCCTCGTTGAACATGCGGTAGACGCCCGGCGCGTTCGGCAGGTGCTTGACGAATTCGGCGATGAGCTCGGCGCCGTTGAGGCCGCTCTCGTTCTTGAGGGCCTCGTTCCAGTCGATCGCGGCGGATCCCTCGCTCACCGATTCCGGCGCCAGGATCTCGTCGTCGTCCTCTTCCGATTCGTCGTAGATAACGCCGCCGTCAGGCAGCTTCGTACCGTTCATTCCATGATCTCCGCCACGTCCGGCGTCTCCCACGCCAGATGTTGGCCACCGTCGAGGGCAATCATTTGGCCCGTGATCGAGGGCGTGTCAAAGAGAAAGCGGATCGTCCGGCCGAACTCCTGCGGCTCGGGTCCACGCTTCAGAAGTAGGCCTTCCGTCTGCCTTTTGAAAGCGTCGCCATCCTGTCTTTCGCTCTTGAATGTCGGGCCGGGACCGATCGCGTTGACGCGCACCCTCGGGGCGAAGCTCTGGGCGAGCGTCTGCGTCGCCGTCCAGAGCGCCGCTTTCGAAAGGGTGTAGGAATGGAAGCGCGGATTGAGCGCCCAGACCCGCTGGTCGATGATGTTGACGATCAGGCCCTCCGCTTCCGCCGGCAATTGCCGGAAGAAGGCGGCCGACAATATGGAGGGCGCGCGCACATGGATCGCGAAATGCGTATCGAAGGTCTCCGGGTCGAATTGCTGGCCGCTGTCGTTGCGGAAGACTGAGGCGTTGTTCACCAGAAGGCCGACCGGCCGGCCGAGCGCTTCGGCCGCCTTTTTCACGAGCGTGGAGGCTTCCGCAGTTTCAGCGAGGTCGGCGCGGATGGCCGCCGCCGCATGGCCTTCTTGCCTGAGATCCGCCGCCAGCTTTTCCGCGTCCTCGATGGAGCCGTTGGCGTGGATGGCCACCGCAAATCCATTCCGGGCGAGATCCTGGCAGATCGACGCGCCGATCCGCCTCGCCGCTCCGGTCACAAGGGCCGTCTTCAATCGTTCAAAGCTCAAAACGTTTCCTCTTTCCCGGCGCAACTGCCGTTCTTCTCCATATATAAGTGAAGAGCCGGCGAATGAAGAGCGTTGCTCGAAAGGGCCGGTGATGCCGATGGCGAGATTTACTTGAAAGTTAAGGTGTGTTAAGGGATGTAAACGGATGTATATTTCAGTTAATCTTTGCGCAAGGTTAATGAAATACATGTTGCCGCAAAGCAACATCAAAATTTAGCCGTCTGGCCGCCACAATCAATTCACATTTCGGCTCTTCCATTTCCTCATTTCACGACCATCTTCCTCCTCAGCGGACCGGGAACAAATGGCTTTCGACCGTGTTTGTCGAAATGCTTCCTGGCGAAGCATAAAAGGAGAAATTGAATGCGTATTTTCATCGCAACCCTTATGGCCTCGACTGTCAGCTTCGCGGCTCTTTCCGTTGCCAACGCGGCTGATGCGGTAGACCAGATTCCGGAAGCTCCGGTTGCGGTTGAAGAGCCGGCACCCGTGTCCAACTGGGCAGGCGCCTATATCGGTGCTTACGGCAACTACGACTGGGGCCGTTTCGGCAGCGGCGACTATGACGCCGATGGTGCCGGCGGTGGTGCCTTTGGTGGTTACAACTGGCAGAACGGCCAGATCGTCTACGGTATCGAAGGCGATGTCGGCTATTCCAAGCAGGACCAGACGATCCTCGGTGGCGCGGTTGACGCCGAATCCACGTGGGGCGGCTCTGTTCGCGGTCGCGTCGGTTACGACATGAACCCGTTCCTGCTCTATGGTACGGCCGGTGTGGCCTTCCAGAACAACGAGCTGAAGGACGCTACCTCGTCCGACGACAAGACCTCGGTCGGTTACACGGTCGGTGCCGGTGTCGAAGCCTTCGTCACCAGCAACATCACTGCCCGCGTCGAATACCGCTACACGGATTTCGGCTCCAAGGATTACAATCTTGACAGCGGCCGCGTTTCCCGCGGCTTCGACGACCACAGCGTCAAGGTCGGTATCGGCGTCAAGTTCTAAGCCTCCCAAGACCAAACTAAGAAGCCGGGATCTCGATCCCGGCTTTTTTTGTGCCCGTTTGGTGAGTTCAGGCTGCCGCGCGCATGGCCGGATACTCGGCGAAGCGCTTCGTGAAGACATCCGGCCATGCGGCGAGCGCCGGGCGCCCTTCCGCCCATTGTCCGGCGAAGCGCAGGTCCAGGTAGCCGATCAGCGCAGCCAGCGCGAAGTGCCCGCCGTTCAGCTTCTTGCCCGTCTTCGGCAGGTTGTTCTCCAGGTAGTCGAGGCCCCGCATCACCTTTTCCCACTGCTTGTCGATCCAGGGCTGGTGGATCCTGTCCTCCGGGCGGTAGCGCCGCTCGTAGACGATCGCCAGCAGACAATCCATGATGCCGTCGCAGAGCGCTTCCAGCACTTCCACGTCGGTCCTCTTCTCGTCCTTCCTCGGGTAGAGCTTTCCGCCCGAAAGCCGGTCGAGATGGTGCATGATGGCGACGCTGTCATAGACCGGCGGTTCGCCGTCACGGATCAGCACCGGGATCTTGCCGAGCGGATTGTTGTGGACGAGTTCCGGCGGGTTGGCATTGGTATCGGTCTTCACCTCGGTAATCTTGAGCCCGAGATGGCGGGCTGCCATGCGAACCTTGGCGGAATAGGGGGAGGCGGGCGAATAGAGAAGTCTCATGATCCTTCCTTCTGATTCAGGCATTCAGCGAATGGTTGGCAAGGTGATGCGGCTCGCATTGCAGCCGTTGCGATCGACTTCGGCGCAATCGCGGAAGCGGAGGTCCTTGGTGAGGCAGATGCGGATTTCCTTGAGCTGTCGCCTTTCGCAGCTTGCCGCGATGCCCCGGCGCGTCAGGCCGGGATTGGCTTCCATGAATTTCCGCTCGATCTCCTCGGAAGAGAGCGTCCTTGCCGTTTCTCCCCGCGCGAGATCGGAGGGCAGCGTGATTCTTTCGAAGGCTTCGCGAACCCTGGCGAAATAATCGCGCTGGGTAAGCCCCGTGCAGCGCCCGTGCTTGCGCCATTGATGGCCGATCAATCCCATCGAGGGCATGATGTCGAACATCCGCTCGCCCACCGATCGCGGCACGCGGCCAGGCTCGCCGTTTTGGCAGAACTCCGGATAGCCCCTTTCGAATTGCGGCCAGAGCCCGTGCACGATGAAACCGTGATCCGCCGCACCGCCGCATTGCTGCTCGTTGCGGCCGCTGCCGTCGATGCTGCAGAAGGTCGGCGACCAGGAAAGGGAAAGCACGTAGAAATCGAAGACGCCTGCGCGGTCCTGCGCTTTTGCCCCAGGGGAAAAGGCAGGGGCAAGGGTGAGAAAACCGGCAAGGAAAACGGCAAATGTGGTCCGCAAAGGTTGATCGGCCAAGGGCTTGGCCCCTAGAGTGAGGAGGCGAGCCGCGGCTTTACCGCGATCGGTTCGGCTCCAGGGGGACAGGAAGGGGAACGGCAAAATCGGATGACCTTGAAGAAATATTTCTGGCCCGTCGTCGGCGCGGTGACCATAGCGGTTTCGGCATGGCTTCTCTACAAGGAATTGCGGGGGCTTTCCCTTGAGGAACTCGGTGAAAGCCTGGCGGCGATTTCGACGCGAAACTGGATATTGTGCGGCGTTTCGACCCTGCTCGCCTATGCGGCGCTGGCCGGATATGACCGCATCGCGCTCATGCATCTCGGCCGGAAGGTGAACTGGCTTTTCATCACCATCTGCTCCTTCACCACCTATGCCCTTTCCCACAATGTCGGCGCGTCCGTCGTCTCGGGCGGCGTGGTGCGCTACCGCGCCTATTCCTCCAGGGGGCTGACGCCCGCGGAGATCGGCATCCTGATTGCGCTGTGCTCCTTCACCTTCGTGCTGGGGACGGTGCTGCTTGCCGGCATAGTGCTCATTCTCAAGCCGCATATCACGGAACGCTTCGGCGACCTCTTGCCCGTGACCGCCTCCTCGGCCACCGGTTATGTGGTGCTCGCGCTCGTTGCGCTTTACGTTGCAGGAAGTTTTCTGAAAATGCGGGCGCTGACGATCGGTCCGTTCAAGATCGTCTATCCGTCGCCGCGTGTGGTGCTGCCGCAATTGATCATCGCGCCGCTGGAATTGATCGGCGCCGCCGGAATCATCTATTTCGCGCTTCCGGAGGCAGGCAATCCCGGCTTTGTCGTCGTGCTGGGCATCTTCCTCCTCTCCTTTTCGGCCGCGCTGATCTCGCATGTGCCGGGCGGGCTCGGCGTGCTCGAACTGGTCTTCGTGATGGGACTGCCGGACATGGACCCGGCCGATGTCATCGCTGCGCTCCTCGTTTTCCGGCTGTTCTACCTGCTCATCCCCTTCGCGATCGCGCTCGTGGTGATCCTCTTCTTCGAACGCTCGCAATTCCGGGCGCAGCACCCGCCGGATATGGAGCGCGGCAAGCAGCATTCTCCCTGAGCAATTCAAGGAAAAGTGGGAACCGGTTTTCCGTCCGGAATTGCGTGTACTAAAGGGGGCAATTCCAGGAAAAGTGGGAACCGGTTTTTCGTCCGGAATTGCGTAAGGAAGAACCTATTCTGCGCGCAGCCAGAAGGCGCGCTGCGAGGCGAAACGGTCCTGCGCCATCACCGTCTTGAGGAAAGGCAGCAGCGCGTGCAACTCGTTCTTCAGCGTGAAGGGCGGGTTGACGATGATGAGTCCCGAGCCGATGAGGCCCGTCGTCTCCCGGTCGCTCTTCACGATGAGTTCCGCGCAGAGCATCTTGGGAATCTCCAGCGCCTGCAGTTCCTCGTGGAAGGCCTTGATCGGCGCGCCTTTCTTCAGCGGGTACCAGAGGCAGTAGGTGCCGCCCGAAAAGCGCTTATAGGCGTTCGCCAACCCGTTCACGATCCGCTGATATTCGCCCTCTTCCTCGAAGGGCGGATCGACCAGCACGATGCCACGTTTTTCCTTCGGCGGCAGATGCGCGCCGAGCGCTAGCCAGCCGTCGAGTTCGGTGACGCGCACCTGGAAATCGCCTTCGAAAAGACGGGCGAGGCGGCCGTGGTCCTCCGGGTGCAGTTCCATGGCTGAAAGCCGGTCCTGCGGCCGGAAGAGCATGCGCGCCAGCTTCGGCGAGCCCGGATAGAGCTTCATCGCACCACCGGGGTTCAGCTCCTTCACGGCGGCGAGATAGGGCTCCAGCAACTCGGCGATGTCGACCGGAAGCTCCGCTTCCATCAGCCGGCCGATGCCGTCCCGCCATTCGCCCGTTTTCTGCGCTTCCTCGGAGGAGAGATCATAGAGCCCGATGCCCGCATGGGTGTCGAGCACGCGGAAGGCCTTGTCCTTCTTCTGCGCGTAGCGGACCAGCCGCGCCAGAATGGCGTGCTTCAGGACATCGGCGAAATTGCCCGCGTGATAGATATGGCGATAGTTCATCGTGGCTGCTGTCTCGCCTCAATTAATTTGATGCAGCGCAAATGGCGCTTTTTGAGTGGCTACGCATGCAATATAGAAAAGCTATGAACGTTGCGACCCCGATCACCGCCAAAACTTCCGTCAATCACTCGACCGTCGGGCATACCGTCTGTCCGCACGACTGTCCCTCGGCCTGCGCGCTGGATGTCGACCTTACCCCTGACGGCCGCATCGGCCGCGTGCGCGGCTCGGCCGAGAACACCTATACGGCCGGCGTCATCTGCGCCAAGGTCGCGCGCTATGCCGAACGGCTCTACCACCCCGGTCGCCTGATGGTGCCGCAGCGGCGCACCGGAGCCAAGGGCGAGGGGAGCTGGCAGGAGGTTTCCTGGGAAGCGGCGCTGGACGAGATCGCCGAGGCCTTCGTCAAGGCGGAGGCCAGGCACGGCACGGAAGCGGTCTGGCCCTATTTCTACGCCGGCACCATGGGTCAGGTGCAGCGCGATTCGATCGAGCGCCTTCGTCACGCCAAGAAATATTCGGGCTTCTTCGGCACGATCTGCACCAACATGGCCTGGACCGGCTATGTCATGGGCACCGGCGCGCTTCGTGGTCCCGATCCGCGCGAGATGGCGAAGGCCGATTGTGTGGTGATCTGGGGCACCAACGCGGTCTCCACCCAGATCAATGTCATGACCCATGCGGTGAAGGCCCGCAAGGAACGCGGCGCGAAGATCGTCGTCATCGACATTTATGATAACCCCACCATGAAGCAGGCGGACGTCAAGCTCGTACTGCGTCCCGGCACCGATGCGGCGCTCGCCTGCGCCGTCATGCACGTCGCCTTCCGCGATGGTTATGCCGATCGCGAATACATGGCCAAGTTCGCCGACGATCCCGCCGGATTGGAAGCGCATCTCAAGACCCGCACGCCGGAATGGGCTTCCGCCATCACCGGCCTGCCGGTGGAAGAGATCGAAGCCTTCGCCCGGCTCGTCGGCACCACGAGGAAAACCTTCTTCCGCCTCGGCTACGGTTTCTCTCGCCAGCGCAACGGCACCGTCGCCATGCACTCGGCACTTTCGGTCGCCACCGTGCTCGGCTCATGGCAATACGAGGGCGGCGGTGCCTTCCACAACAATGGCGAGATATTCCGCTTGAGCAAGGCGGAGCTGATGGGCACCGCCTACGCGGACCCGGACATCCGCATGCTCGACCAGTCGCAGATCGGCCGGGTGCTGACGGGCGATCCCGAAGCTCTGCGTCATCGCGGGCCGGTGACGGCACTCCTCATCCAGAATACCAATCCGATGAATATCGCGCCGGAACAGCGCCTCGTCCGCCGCGGTTTCATGCGCAATGATCTCTTCGTCGCCGTACACGAGCATTTCATGACCGATACCGCCAAGGTGGCGGATATCGTCCTGCCGGCAACCATGTTCGTGGAGCATGACGATCTCTACCGCGCCGGCGGCCAGCAGCACATCCTGCTCGGCCCGAAGCTCACCGAGCCGCCGCCGACAGTGCGCACCAATCTCTTCGTCATCGAGGAATTGGCCAAGCGCCTCGGCGTCGATCACTTCCCCGGTTTCGGCCTCAGCGAGCGCGAGCACATTGATCGCATTCTGACGGGCAGCGGCTGGCCAGGATATGATGCGCTCAAGCAAGATAAGTGGATCGACGCCCAGCCGGATTTCGAGACCGCCCACTTCATCAAGGGCTTCGGCTATCCGGACGGCAAGTTCCGCTTCAGTCCGGATTGGGCAAACGGCCCGTCGCCGGATAAGCCGCCCGCGAGCGTCGGGCCGCTCGGCCCCGTCGCGGCGCTGCCGAAATTCCCCGACCACGTGGAGGTGATCGAGGTGGTGGATGCGGAGCATCCATTCCGGCTTGCGACCTCTCCCTCGCGCAGCTTCCTGAATTCCTCCTTCAGCGAGACGAAGAGCTCCTATGAGCGGGAAGGGCGGCCGGACGTGATGATCGAGCCGACCGATGCCGAGCGGCTCGGCATCGTCGATGGTGATATCGTTCGCCTCGGCAACAAGCGCGGCGAAATCCGCCTGCATGCCAGGATCGTTCCGGGCGCCCGACCGGGCGTGCTGATTGCCGAAGGGCTATGGCCGAACAGCGCCCATCTCGATGGCGAGGGCATCAACGTGCTGACCGGCGCCGATCCTGTCGCGCCCTATGGCGGCGCGGCCGTTCACGACAACCGCGTCTGGCTGCGCAAGGACGCCGCATGAGCGAGCAGAGGTCTCGGGTGGCGATCCTCGGCGAGTGGACGCTTTCCAATGGATGGACGCGGCTGTCGAACTATGATGTGGATTACACGGATCGGGCCGGTGAGACCCATCGGCTGAAACGCGAAGTCTATCATCGCACGCCCGCCGCCTGCATCCTGCTCCATGATCCGAAACGGGATGTCGTGGTGCTGGTGAGGCAATTTCGTCTTCCGCACCATCTCCTCGGCGGTGAGGGCTGGATGATCGAGGTGCCGGCCGGTCTTCTGGACGACGACCATCCGGAGGATGCGATCCGCCGCGAGGCTATGGAGGAGACCGGCTACCGCGTCCGCGATGTCCGGTTCCTCTTCAAGGCCTTCCCATCACCCGGCGCGGTTACCGAGGTCGTCCACTTCTTCTTTGCTTCCGTTGATCTCGCTGACCGGGTGCATGACGGCGGCGGGCTCGCCGAGGAGCACGAGGATATCGAGGTTATGGAAGTGCCGCTGGATCAAGCCCTGAGCATGGTCGGGAAAGGCGAGATCTGCGATGCCAAGACGATCATGCTGCTCCAATGGGCGGCATTGAACCGGCCTGTAATCTCATCCGGTTAAGCGATTCTATTCCCAGGATCTTTGGTTCTTTGGCAGTCGGCCTGTCGGATCGATGACTGTTACCTTGTGCGGCAGGGCGGTGTCCCATTGCCAGAGGACCAGGTTCGTGACTGAAGGTCCAGCCCGGTGAGCAAAGGATGGTACGAGAATTCCGGCATGGGTGATGCTGAGCTTCTCGTGGACCTCCCATGAACCGGGCCGTTTATTGTCCGAAAGAGCGCTTGCCCATGCAGAACCCATGAGCTCGAGAGAGATGCTGTGCGCCTCTTGGGCGGCTTTATCCGTGAGATCGGCAATACCTTCGCAGTCGACCTCGTAGGAGCAGATCGTCAGGGGGTGGATTTTATGGCCAAAGCCTTGGCTGGCTTCGATGATGGCACCCTCAATGGAGGTCGAAAGATAAAGGGCAGGGACGCTTTTGGGATTGAAGCGGGCGCCCCGGATCGCCGCTCCATCACCAGATAGCGGACTCATTGCCCAGCGAGGGTCATGAGCTCGATAGCAGACACCTTGGAACCTCAAGCAAAACCGCCGAGTGCCAGGTGATCGAGGTAATCCCGAAGGGCGGCAGCCTTGCCGTTTTTCACAACGCTTTCGGCGGTCCTGCCGCCGAAAGCTGGAAGGGGCTCGGCCCTATACCATGCCAGTGCCTGCCGCTCGCTGCCTGCCCAGTCGCTCACGCGATGGATGATCTCGGCCATCTCGCCGATGCGTGCAGCGACGGCCGGTGCTTGAGCCCGTTCCTTGCGTTGCAGAGTATTGACCGAGAGACCGGCCGTTTCCGCAAGTTCCCTTTTGGAAATGCCGAGGCGTGAGGATACCGCTTCGATTTCCATCGAAGGCGCTTCCTGAAAGGCTTCGGCTTGACGTTTGTTTGGCATGTATGCCTCTTGTACGTAATTCACGTACAAATTTACGTCGAAAACGTAGTTTTGTCGATGGCTGTGTTAAGGCGCGGGAGATATCAATCTCGCCTCGTCCTTCAGCGGCAAGTCTACGCCGACAACCCTTCCGCCCTCCATCCGAGCCTTGCCCTCGGCAACCAGCCGCAGCGAAAGCGGATAGAGCTTGTGCTCGATAGTCAGCAGGCGGGCGGCGAGCGTCTCGGCCGTATCGCCGGGAAGAACGGGAACGACGGCCTGGCCGACGATCGGGCCTTCGTCCATCGCTTCGGTCACGAAATGCACCGTGCAGCCGGCCACCTTCATGCCGGCATCGAGCGCGCGCTGATGGGTGTGAAGGCCGGGAAACAGCGGCAAGAGGGAAGGATGGATGTTGAGGATGCGGCCTTCGTAGCGGTTGATGAAATCCGCCGAAAGCAGCCGCATATAACCGGCCAGGCAGAGGATATCCGGCGAAACCTCGTCGAGTGCCGCGAAGATCGCCGCCTCGTGCTCGGCCTTGCTTGCGAAATCCTTCCGCTCGAAGGCGAACGTCCTGATGCCGCGCGCCCTGGCCTTTTCCAGTCCGCCGGCATTCGCCGTGTCGGAAATGACTGCCACGACCTCCGCCGGAAAATCGGCAACCGCGCAGGCGTCAGCGAGCGCCACCATGTTGGAGCCGCTGCCGGAAATGAAGATGACGACGCGTTTCTTAGCCGAACTCATAGGCCAAGCGTGCCCTTGTAGATGACGCCGGCTTCGCCCTCGGCGCGCGCGGCCATCCGCCCGAGCGGCACGACAATCTCGCCTTCCTCGGTGAGGATATCCGTGACGGCCTGCACATTCTCAGCGGCGACGACCACGATCATGCCAATACCGCAGTTGAAGGTGCGCAGCATTTCCTTGGCTTCCACGCCGCCGGTCTTGGCGAGCCAGGAGAAGACGGGCGGCACGGGAATGGAATCGAGATCGATTTCGGCCGCGAGGTTCTTCGGCAGCACGCGCGGAATGTTCTCCGGGAAACCGCCGCCGGTGATATGCGCGAGAGCCTTCAGCGCGCCTGTTTCGCGGATCGCCTTCAGGAGCGGCTTCACATAGATGCGGGTGGGCGTCAGCAGCGCCTCGCCGAGCGACTTTCCGGTGAAGAACGGCGCCGGCGCATCCCAGCCGAGGCCGGAAAGGGCGACGATCTTGCGCACCAGCGAGAAGCCGTTGGAATGCACGCCCGAAGAGGTGAGGCCGAGGATCGCATCGCCTTCGGCTATGTCGCCGACCGGCAGAAGCTGGCCGCGCTCGGCCGCCCCCACGGCGAAGCCCGCCAGGTCATAGTCACCGTCGGAATACATGCCCGGCATTTCGGCCGTCTCGCCGCCGATCAGCGCGCAGCCCGCCTCGCGGCAGCCGGCGGCAATCCCGTTGACGATCGCCGCGCCCTGGTCGGGGTCGAGCTTGCCGGTGGCGAAATAATCGAGGAAGAAGAGCGGCTCGGCGCCCTGCACCACGAGATCGTTGACGCACATGGCGACGAGATCGATGCCGACGGTATCGTGGAAATCCGCGTCGATCGCGATCTTGAGCTTGGTGCCGACGCCGTCATTGGCCGCGACGAGAACAGGGTCGGTGAAGCCGGCGGCCTTGAGGTCGAAGAGCCCGCCGAAGCCGCCGATCTCGCTGTCGGAGCCGGGGCGGCGGGTGGAGCGCACGGCCGGCTTGATCTTCTCCACCATCAGATTGCCGGCATCGATATCCACGCCCGCATCGCTATAGGTGAGACCGTTTTTGCCCGGCTCGCTCATCGTTCGTCTCCAATGAATTCTATAGCGGCTCGCAATTGCACGAGATGGTGCGATATGCAAGCGTCAGCGCCGGTTTTGAAAGCTTTTCACCGCTTGATGCCGCCTGGCTTTGCGAGGACCAATCGACATTCAGGGTTTGGAGCGCGGTATGAGGGAAAATCGTTCAGTTCTAGGAGCCAAACCGACGATGGAGCCAAACTCCATCTAGGGTTGGCGACGCAGAAATGGGCGATTTTCACCATATCCCTTCGGGACGCGGCGGATTTCGCGCCTTGCTGCGTCGAACCGCCCTCGTGGAGTTATGCTCCACCTCGGTCGCTTCTCCTTGCCATCCACGAAATCCGGCTCGCGCCGCGCCTGAAACCTGAGTGTCGATTGGTCCTAGTCTTGACCTTGCGGGCAGCATCATCCTATCCCTGACCCGGCCCGGCCAACTCGAAGGGACGCAGAGATGCCATACCATGTCAGCGGCGCGAGCCTCAGGCGCCACATCCTTTTCTGGATCGGCGCGCTCCTCGTCTTCGTTCTTTTCCTGTGGGCATTCCGCACCATCCTTCTGCCCTTCGTGGCCGGCATGGCGCTCGCCTATTTCCTCGATCCGGTGGCCGATTGGCTCGAGCGGCGGGGCTTGAGCCGCCTTATGGCTTCGGTGGTCATCCTTGTCAGCTTCGTCCTGATTTTCGCGTTGTCGCTGATGATCGTCATCCCGATCATCGTCAATCAGTTCACCGAGTTCGCGGCTGCTCTTCCAGGCTATGTCTCTCAGTTGCAGCAATTGATCGCCAGCCCCGAAAACTCGATCCTGCCAGGCTGGATCAGCGCCCAGATCGAGACGATGAAGCAGAACTTTTCCGAGGTGCTGGGCCAGGGCGCCGGCTTCATCGGCACGTTGTTCACGCAGATCTGGAATTCCGGCAAGGCGATCGTCGACGTCGTTTCCCTGTTGATCGTCACGCCGGTCGTGGCCTTCTATATCCTGCTCGATTGGGACCGGATGATCGCCAAGGTGGATGGCTGGGTGCCGCGCGACCAGACGTCTACCGTTCGCCGCCTTGCCCGCGAAATGGACGAGGTGATCGCGAGCTTCGTGCGCGGGCAGGGCTCCATCTGCATCATCCTCGGCATCTTCTATGCGGTCGGCCTTTCTCTGGTCGGGCTCAATTTCGGTCTCCTGATCGGCTTCATCGCCGGCATGATCAGCTTCATCCCCTATATCGGCTCCTTCATCGGCCTCATCATGTCGGTCGGCTTGGCGTTGGTGCAGTTCTGGCCGGATTATACCTGGATCATCGCGACGGCGGCCGTCTTCTTCGTCGGCCAGTTCATCGAGGGCAATTTCCTGCAGCCGAAGCTGATGGGCTCGCGGATCGGCCTGCATCCGGTCTGGCTCATGTTCGCCCTCTTCGCCTTCGGCGCCATGTTCGGCTTCGTGGGGCTGCTGATCGCGGTGCCCGCGGCCGCCGTGGTCGGCGTCCTTGTCCGCTTCGCGCTCTCGCGCTATCTTGAGAGCGATCTTTATTACGGTCGGTCGGCAAGTCTGCCATGGGAGGATGGCGGGCCGCCGCCGGTACTGGAGCATTCCGCGACAGGCCCGGAGACAGCCGGCCAGACAAACACCCAGAAGACAGAATGAACGAAACAACCGAGTGGGAGCGGCAGCGCCAGGAGCAATTGCCGCTCGCTTTTCAACATGATTCCGCCAGCGGCCGGGAGGACCTCCTCGTTTCCGGCCCGTTGAATGCTGCGGTCTCGATCGTCGACGATTGGCCGGCCTGGCCGGCACCCGTCGTCGTGCTGGCAGGTCCCGTCGGCTCGGGAAAATCCCATCTCGCCAATATCTGGAAGGAAAAGGCCGGCGCGGCCGATATCCATCCGCTTGCCGGTTCCGGCGCGGTGGAGCTTGCGGCCGCCGGCCCGGTTCTCTTCGAGGATGCGGATCGTCGCGGCTTCAGCGAAACGGAGCTCTTCCACGTCATCAACAGCGTGCGGGAGAACGGCCACAGTCTTCTGATGACCTCGCGTCTCTGGCCCGTCTCCTGGTCGGTCACCCTGCCGGACCTCCGCTCGCGGCTGAAGGCGGCGACCGTCGTGGAGATCGGCGAGCCTGACGAGGAACTCCTGGCCCAGGTGATCGTGAAATTGTTCGCCGATCGCCAGCTTAATATCGATGACAAACTTGTCGGCTACATCGTTAACCGGATGGAGCGTTCGCTCGGAGCGGCCCAGACGATCGTTGACCGGCTGGATCGTCTGGCGCTTGCCCGCGGCACGCGGATTACACGACCGCTTGCCGCCGAGGTCCTGAACGACCTCGGAAATGCCTCCGCCGACGATTGACTGTCACAGTTCCATCGTCAAATTGTTATACGGCCGGACAAGGGCAAGCCCAGGGGTGGATCATGGATTCGATGACGACGGAAACGCATCAGCAGGAAAGTGCTACGGCCGGGAATTTCGATGACCTGTTGAACAGTCCGGAGCGCTTCATCAACCGCGAATTCTCCTGGCTCCAGTTCAACCGCCGGGTTCTGGAAGAAACGCTGAATACGGCTCACCCGCTTCTGGAGCGGGTGCGCTTCCTGTCGATCTCGGCGGCGAACCTCGACGAGTTCTTCATGGTGCGCGTCGCCGGCCTCGAAGGGCAGGTGCGCCAGGGCATCGTCGTGCGCAGCCCGGACGGCAAGTCGCCTGCCGAACAGCTCGATGCGATCCTTCAGGAGATCGATAACCTCCAGATGGAGCAGCAGGCTTCGCTCGCGGTCCTGCAGCAATATCTCGCCAAGGAAGATATCCTCATCGTGCGGCCCGCCGCGCTATCGGCGGAAGACCGCACATGGCTTGCCTCGGCTTTCGATGACGAGCTCTTCCCGGTCCTGACGCCGCTCGCGATCGATCCGGCCCATCCTTTCCCCTTCATTCCCAACCTCGGCTTCTCCATGGGCCTGCAGCTCGAAAGCATGCACGGCAAGGAGCCGATGACGGGTCTGTTGCGCCTGCCGCCGACGCTCGACCGCTTCGTCCGCCTTCCCGATGATGCGAACACCATCCGCTACATCACGCTGGAGGATGTCGTCGGCATGTTCACCGACCGGCTCTTCCCCGGTTATGTGGTAAGGGGAGCAGGCACCTTCCGCATCATTCGCGACAGCGATATCGAAGTCGAGGAAGAAGCCGAAGACCTCGTCCGCTTCTTCGAAAGCGCGCTCAAGCGCCGCCGCCGAGGCAAGGTCATCCGCATCGAGACCGACAGCGAGATGCCCGCCTCGCTCCGGCAGTTCGTGGTGCAGGAACTCGGCGTGCCGGAAAATCGCGTCGCCGTCTTGCCCGGCCTTCTGGCTCTCAACACGCTGTCGGAGATCACCAAGGCCCCGCGCAACGACCTGCGGTTCGAAACCTACAATGCCCGATTTCCCGAACGGGTCCGCGAACACGCCGGAGATTGTTTCGCCGCCATCCGCGAAAAGGACATGGTGGTCCACCATCCTTACGAAAGTTTCGACGTGGTGGTGCAGTTCATTCTTCAGGCGGCGCGTGATCCGGATGTTCTGGCGATAAAGCAGACGCTTTACCGCACCTCGAACGACAGCCCGGTCGTCCGCGCGTTGATCGACGCGGCCGAGATGGGCAAGTCGGTGACCGCGCTGGTGGAGCTCAAGGCCCGATTCGACGAGGAGGCCAATATCCGCTGGGCGCGCGACCTGGAACGCGCCGGCGTGCAGGTCGTCTTCGGCTTCATCGAGCTCAAGACTCACGCCAAGATGTCGATGGTGGTGCGCCGCGAGGAAGGCAGGCTCAGGACCTACTGCCATCTCGGCACCGGCAACTATCACCCCGTCACCGCGAAGATCTACACCGACCTTTCCTTCTTCACCTGCAATCCGAAGATCGCCCACGACATGGCGAACGTCTTCAACTTCATCACCGGCTACGGCGAGCCGGAGGAGAGCATGAAGCTCGCAGTCTCGCCCTATACGCTGCGTCCGCGCATCCTCCGACACATCGAGGAAGAGATCTGCCACGCTGAGAACGGCAAGCCGGCGGCGATCTGGATGAAGATGAACTCGCTGGTGGACCCCGACATCATCGATGCGCTCTATCGCGCAAGCCGGGCCGGCGTGGAAGTCGATCTCGTCGTGCGCGGCATCTGCTGCCTGCGGCCGCAGGTGCCGGGGCTTTCGGACAACATCCGCGTCAAGTCTATCGTCGGCCGCTTCCTGGAGCACAGCCGCATCTTCTGCTTCGGCAACGGCTATGGCCTGCCTTCGGACAAGGCGCTCGTCTATATCGGCTCCGCCGACATGATGCCTCGAAACCTCGACCGCCGGGTCGAGACGCTGGTTCCGCTCCTGAACCCGACGGTGCACGAGCAGGTTCTTTCACAGATCATGCTGGGCAACCTGATTGACAACCAGCAGAGCTACGAGATATTGCCGGACGGTACCTCCCGGCGCATGGAAGTGCGCAAAGGCGAGGAGCCTTTCAATGCTCAGCATTACTTCATGACCAATCCTAGTCTGTCCGGTCGTGGAGAAGCTCTGAAATCGAGTGCTCCGAAACTGATCGCCGGTCTGATGTCCGGACGCAAGAAATAGGCAATATGGTTCGATCTGAAGCCCAGGGGCGTCTTCCGGGAATCGCCCCTGTCTCCGTCATCGACATCGGCTCAAACTCCGTCCGTGTCGTTATCTACGAAGGCCTGTCGCGCGCGCCGACCATCCTTTTCAACGAAAAGGTCATGTGCGGTCTCGGAAAGGGGCTGGGGTCCACCGGACGCATGGACGAGGAGGCGGTCGGCCGGGCGCTGGCTTCCTTGCGGCGTTTCAAGGCGCTGTCCAGCCAGGCGCGCGCCACCGACACCTACGTTCTGGCGACTGCCGCCGCCCGCGAAGCCTCCAACGGACCCGAATTCATCCGTGCGGCCGAGGAAATCCTCGGCCAGGAAGTGCAGGTCCTTTCGGGCGAAGAGGAAGCGCGGTTTTCCGCGCTCGGCGTCATCAGCGGCTTTCATGATACGGACGGCATCGCCGGAGACCTCGGCGGCGGCTCGCTCGAACTCATCGACATCAGGGGCGCGCAGTTCGACCGGGGTATCACGCTGCCGCTCGGCGGCCTGAGACTTTCCGAAATTTCCGGCAATTCTCTTTCGCGGGCGCGGGCCTTCGCCAGAAAGCAGGTCGGGACCGCCCGTTTCCTGAAGAACGGAGAGGGCCGCACCTTCTATGCCGTCGGCGGCACCTGGCGAAACATCGCCAAACTCCACATGGAGGTAACCCGGTATCCGCTGCACATGATGCAGGGATACGAACTTCCTCTGGACGAGATGCTGAATTTCCTCGACCAGATCATCAAGTCGAAGGACAGCAAGGACCCCGCCTGGCAGGTCGTCTCGAAAAGCCGCCGCGCGCTGCTTCCCTTCGGGGCCGTCGCCATGCAGGAAGTGCTCGGTGCCATGAGGCCCGCGCGGGTGAGCTTTTCCGCGCAGGGCGTGCGCGAGGGCTATCTCTATTCGCTGCTGCCCGATGACGAGCGCGATTCCGATCCGCTTCTCGTCGCCGCCGATCAGCTCGCCATCCTGCGCGCCCGTTCTCCCGAACATGCCCGCGAGCTTGCCGAGTGGACCGGCCGCATGGTGCCGGTCTTCGGCATCGAGGAGACGGAAGAGGAGAGCCGCTATCGCCAGGCTGCCTGCCTGCTGGCTGATATCAGCTGGCGCGCGCATCCGGATTATCGCGGACTGCAGGCGCTGAACCTGATCGCCCATTCCTCTTTCGTCGGCATCACCCATGCCGGCCGCGCCTATCTGGCGCTCGCCAACTATTACCGTTTCGAAGGCCTGAACGACGACGGCGCCACCGGGCCGCTCGCGACGATCGCCACGCCGCGCCTGCTCGATCTCGCCAAGCTCCTCGGCGGCCTCCTGCGCGTCGTCTATCTCTTCTCGGCATCCATGCCGGGCATCGTGCACGACCTGAGCTTCCGGCCATCCTCCGATCCGAACCTGGATCTCGAATTCGTCGTGCCGGCGAAGTACCGGGATTTTGCCGGAGAAAGACTAGACGGCAGGCTCCAGCAGCTGGCGAAACTCACCGGCAAGCGCCTGGCGTTCAGGTTCGAATAGGGTCAGTTCACCGGTTTTTCAAATCGACGTGAGAGCTCTTGCACGGATCTTTTCAAGAGCCTGTGAATGGCGAATATCAGATGCAAGTCCTTGAAAAAATTGGCCTCAGGTAGAGCGCATTGCGGCGCTTTCGATTGTTCGCAATTGCGAAATAGAGAGGTCGCAAAAACGGTCATTGCAAATCCTGCATCGAGATCCGACCTGCGGTGCATGTCGAGCAGCTCCCAACTGGCTCGACACATAAAAGCATCAAAAGGATACGATCATGAAAAAGACACTTGCAGCCGCTCTTTTTGCTGCCCTGGCAAGCTCTTCGGCAGCCTTCGCATTGGAACCCATTCCCGGCAGCATCACCTATGGCGGTGAACCGGCATCCCGTTTGGAAAAGGCTCCCGTCGGCAGCCCGGTTTTCCACCGCTTTACCAGCAATGGCACGGAATACTCCGAGATCTATCGCATCCAGCCTGATCGCAGCCTGAAACTGGTCAATCGGTCGACCCTTAACGACAGCTGATTGACCGCAAACGAAGAGGCCCC
>NZ_JBHFJG010000025.1:119345-152470 GCF_057559155.1 Rhizobium moroccans
CCACGCCCGGCATTGCCGGGCGTCGTGCTTTTTGATCCTGAGCTTACTTCGCGCTCAGGAATTCCCCCACTTCCAGCAGAACGAATTCATTGTCGTCGGCCTTGTTGAGTTCGCGACCCGCCGAGAAGGGCAGGTTGTTGTCGTTGCCGACCACGATATGCGTGGCATCCACCACATCGACGTTCTCGATGGTGACGAACGGCATGTCGTAGAAGCCTTCGCCGCCGCCCTGGCGGGCCTTGCCGTCCGGGTCCTGCACCTTCATCAGGTCGATATAGCCGATCTTGCGCGCCGCCTGGCCCACATTTGCATCCGAAAATTCGATCTTGTAGATGCGCTTGTGCTTGGCCGGCGTTGCAAAGCAGTCCGGCGCCGGCTTCTTCGGATCGGCGCAAGCCTTGTCCGCCGTGCCGGCGCCATTGTCGCGCTCGATCACCAGCGCGGTCGTGTCGTCGATCATGTTGAAATCGCCGATCGCTTCACCTCCCTCCGAGAGAGGATAGAGCCAGGAGCGTCCGGTCCAGGCCTTGGAGGCGACGTCGAGCTCAATGATGCGCAGCGCCGTCTGGCCGTCGGCTTTCTCCACCGAACCGTCCTCGAGATAGAGCGGCCCTTCCAGGAGACCGTAGAGCTTGCTGCCGTCCTTCGACATGGCCAGCCCCTCATAGCCGCCGGAGCGTTTCAGGTTGAAGGCCGGCATCTTGGCGGTCGGATTGGCGGGCGTCGCGATGGTCGGGTTGTCGGGCGAAAGCACCGGCTTGCCGTCCACGGCGGTCGCGATGACGTCGGTCAGCTCGCCATTGGCATTCACTTTCAGGAGGTAGGGGCCGAACTCCTCGCCGAGCCAGAAACCCTCCGCCACCGGCTGGATCGATTCCAGGTCGAAATCCGCGCCGGTCAGATAACGCTTCTCAGCACCCTCCAGCACGATTGGGAAGGGGGCGATCCGGTTCGGGTCGGAAAGGAAGATGGTGTTGGAGCGCTCCACCGTGCCGTTATTCCAGTCGAAACGGATATTGTGCAGCATCAGCGCCGCGTCGCTGGAATTCGTCTTGCCACCGAAGCCGTTGTCCGAAAGGCTCCAGAAACTTCCGTCCGGCATGGTCTTGATTCCGGAGAAGCCCTGCACGGGCTGGCCGTCGAAGGGAAGTCCGAGACCGGTTTCGCGGATACCGTCCTTGCCCATGACGCTGCCGAGCTCCGTGGTGCGCTTGCGGTCGGCGGTCGTGAACTTGCCGGAAACCTTCAGGTGCTCGGGGGCATCGGCAGGGGCGGGGATCAGCGTCTTGGCCGGCAGAATGGCGTGAGAGACGAGCTTGGCCGGGAAGGCCTTTTCTTCGGCCGCGGCAGAGCCGCCGATCAGCGCGGCGAAGGCGACGGAAGCGAGCAGAATTCTGGTCATGAAAAGCCCTCTGGGGTGCGTGTGGAACACACGGAACCCGTTAGTGAGGGTGCATGACGGACAGGTGATGATCGCTTGAAATTTTCGTGACGGCCCTGTGGGTTATGCGCTGCGGCTGAGCAAGACCCAACGCCCGGGCGTCATTCCGAAGGTATTCTTGAAATGCCGGGTGAAGTGACTCTGGTCGGCAAAGCCCGCCTCGAAGGCCGCATCGGCGAGGCTGCCGCCGGAGGCGAGCCGGGCCTTGGCGCGGTCGAGCCGCCGCATCACCAGATAGCGGTGCGGACTGGTGCCGAGCAGCGCCCGGAACTGCCGGGCAAGCGTATAGCGGTCGAGCCCGCCGATCTCTTCCAGTTCCTCGGACGTGACGGTTCTGTTGCTGTTGGCATGGAGATAATCCCGGCAGCGCAGCACCGCATTGCGGTCGATCCGGCCCGCGCGCGGGCCGGCTGCATCCGCATGGCGCCAAAGGCTTGCCGCGAAGCGGGCGATCAGGTCGTCCAGAAGAAGGTCGTCCGGCTCGGTTTCGAGGTTCTGCAGCGCTTCCGCCAGCGATTGCTTGAACGCTTCGTCGGCGAAGACCGGGTTTGCCACGAAGGGCAGCCTCTGCGCCCCGTCGGCTGCGTCGATCAGGCTCTCGGGCGGCAGGTAGAGCATCCGGTAGCGCAAGCCGTCGTCGGTCCCCGCCGCACCGTCATGCACTTCGTCCGGGTGCAGCACGATCACATTGCCCGGCAGGCTTGTCCGTGAAACCCCGCGGTAATGGAAGGTCTGCACGCCGGAAAGCGTCACGCCGAGCGCATAGGTGTCGTGCCGGTGCGGCGAAAACCCGTTGCCGTGGAAGCGCGCCTCCATGCGCTCGATACCGCGCGAGATCGGCGCATGGACGATGCCGTCGCGTGTGCACGAACGTTCAAGACCGCCGGCGCAGATCGCCTCTAGGTCTTCGGCCTTTGCAAAACCTTCAACGGAGTTCGTCTTCATGTTCGACACCAAGATCGCGATCGTGCTTCGCGATGACATTGCTCCCTGGCAGGCGCTGAATGTCACCGCCTTCCTGACGAGCGGCATCGTCGCTCAATATCCAGCCGTGATCGGCGAACCATATCGGGATGCGGCCGGCAATGTCTATAACGCGCTCAGCATCCAGCCTGTCGTCGTCTTGTCGGCCGATCAGGAAACCTTGCGTTCGATCCACAGGCGCTCGCTTGAGCGGGAGGTGACGGTGTCGCTTTATGTCGAGGAGATGTTCTCAACCGGCCACGATGCCGCAAACCGCGCCGTCTTCGCGCAATTCTCGCCCGAGGATGCCAGGGTCGTCGGCATCGCCATGCGGGCGGAGAAGAAGACCGTCGACAAGATCACCAAGGGTGCGAAGATGCACGCTTAAGGAACAGAGCCGACACGAGGCTAGGATCGTGGAGCTTGCTTAAAGCTCCACCGCCTCGACCTTCTTGTTGACGAAGCGCAGCGCCACGCCGCCGTCGATGAGCTTCAGCGCCGTTTCGCCGAAGAGCTCGCGCCGCCAGCCATGCAGCGCCGGAACCGCAGCCTGCTCGCCCTCGGCGGCGATCTTTTCGAGGTCGTCGGTATTGGCGATGATCTTGGCGGCCACGCCCTGCTTGTCGGAGATGAGCTTCAGGAGCACCTTGAGAAGCTCGACCGCCGCAGCCGTGCCTTCCGGCACATGCGTGTGCTTAGGCGGATGCGGCATCTCCGTTTTCGGAAGCGAAAGCGCGGCATTGACCGCGTCTACGATTGCCGCGCCGGAGGCGGAGCGCTCCCAGCCCCTCGGGATGGTCCTGAGGCGCGAAAGTGCCTCGGCATCCTTCGGCTGCTGCTGGGCGATCTCGTAGATCGCGTCGTCCTTCAGCACGCGCGAGCGCGGCACGTTGCGGCCGCGCGCCTCGCGCTCCCGCCAGGCGGCGACATGTTTCAGGATCGCCAGCTCCTGCGGCTTGCGCAGGCGCGATTTCAGCCGAAGCCAGGCGTCGTCGGGATGGAGATCGTAGGTGCCGGCCGATTCGAGGATCGCCATCTCCTCGGTCAGCCATAGCGCGCGGCCCTCCCGTTCGAGCTGCTCCTTCAGCGCCAGATAGACGTCGCGCAGATGCGTCACGTCGGCGAGCGCATATTCGAGCTGCTTTTCGGAAAGCGGGCGGCGGCTCCAGTCGGTAAAGCGCGAGGACTTGTCGATATGCACGTTCTTGATGCGGCTGACGAGCTGGTCGTAGGAGACCGAATCGCCGAAGCCGCAGACCATGGCGGCGACCTGCGTATCGAAGATCGGGTGTGGCACGAGATTGCCGAGATGGTGGACGATTTCGATGTCCTGCCGCGCGGCGTGGAAGACCTTGACCACCTTCGGGTTCGCCATCAGCTCGAAGAAGGGCTGGAGGTCCATACCCTTGGCGAGCGGATCGACCAGCACTTCCAGCGTCGGGCTCGCCATCTGGATGAGGCAGAGTTCCGGCCAGAACGTGGTCTCGCGCAGGAATTCGGTGTCGATGGTGATGAAGTCGGATTGGGCGAGCGCCCGGCAGGCTTCCTCGAGAGCGGCAGTGGTTTCGATCATATCCAAGGTCACGTAGGGTTGATCAGTCTTCCTCCTCCTCAACGCCGCATATGTCAACCGTGGCGGTTCAATCCTTGCGTTCTTTCTCCACCGGAGCGGCAAGTTTGTTGAAATAGGCGGAGGTCCTGAGGAGCGCCCGGAAGCGCGACCTGCGCTCAGTGGGCGGCACCGGGTCGCGCACGCCCATGCGCCGGATGGTGAAGAGGATGAAGGCCGCGAAGATCACCGACGTATAGAGGAAGAAGGCGCGGGGGCCGTAATATTCGAGCAGTATCGAGGCAAGCAGCGGCCCCACGGTCGCGCCGGCGGACCAGAAGAACAGCAGCCCCGCCGAAACCAGCGCATGTTCGCCCATTCGCGCGTGGTCGTTGCCATGCGCCGAACAGAGCGAATAGAGCGGCATCGAAAAGGCGCCGAACAGGAAGACGCCGATGATGTTGGCGGTCTCGTCGGTTCCGGCACCGAAGGAGAGATAGGCTCCGGTCACGACCGAGCCGATCGCCGCCCAGAGGATCACCTTGCGGCGGTCGAGCCGGTCGGAATAGGCGCCGAGCGGATATTGCAGCACCACGCCGCCGATGATGCCTGCACTCATGAAGGTGGCGATCGAGGTGATGCTCATGCCGATCTCTTCGGCATAGATCGGCCCGATATTGCGGAAGGCCGCCATCGAGAGCCCGACGGCGATGACGCCGACGACCGCGAGCGGCGAGATGCGCCAGACGGCGCGCAGGTCGAAGGCGATGGCTTCCGGCGGGGAGGGGCTGGATTTGTCGGCAAGCGAGATCGGCACCAGCGAGAGCGTCATGGCGATGGTGATGATGGCGAAGATGATCGGCCCTTCTATGCCGATGCCGGGTATGAGATATTGCGCCACCGTCACCGAGCCGAGATCGACGAAGCGGTAGATGGAAAGCGTGCGCGCCCGGTTGGCATTGGTCACCTTCGCGTTGATCCAGCTTTCCACGGTCGCGAAGAGGCTTGCGACGGAAATCCCGATCAGGAAGCGCATGGCGAACCAGAAGGTCGGATCGATGACGAGCGACATGGCGAGCGAGCATGAAGCGCCGATCGCCGCCATCGCCGAAAAGGTGCGGATATGTCCGATCTGGCGCAGAAGCCGCGTGACATAGACGCAGCCGAGCGCAAAGCCGACGCTGTAGCCCGCGCCGATCATGCCGATGGTCGATGGGGAGAAGCCCTCATGCGTGCCGCGGAGCGCGATGAACGTGCCCTGGAGCCCGTTTCCTCCGATCAATATGCCGGCCGTGACGAGCAGGGGAATCAGGGGGCGGATATGGCTCATGGGTGCCGGGAAAAGAATCGCTGTCGGAGATGACAAAGCGGTTCTATCGCGTCAGCGATACTTGATACAGCTCATAAACGACCTTGCCCGGTCTTCTCGCGCAAGAGTTTTGGCATCGGGTGCAGAAGCCCTGTGGGGCAGGGCTTCTGCAAGGATACCGCTAACCCTGTTGACCAAGCTTGGGCAGGATGAGATCGCCGACGGAATACGTGTGGAATTCGAATGTCGAGACTTCGTCGAGCTTGCTGAATTTCTCACGGAAGACCGGGTCCGAGAAGAATTCGTCCACATTGCCTGCATCCCGGATGGCTTCGATATTCACCACCGTCTTGCCATCCGTGCTTTTGGCGAGATTGCTCCAGAGAAAGCCTTCCTTCCGTTCCGCTACGTAGTGCACGACGTCCTGAATGATGCGGAAGGCTTCCTCCTGCTTGCCGGGATGGGCGTGGATCACGTTGACGATGAAAGTGGTCGGTTCCGGCGTTGCGGAGAAATGGGCGGTAGAAAGCATGTCCATCAGTTCGGTCCTTTCGGTCGGGAAGCGGTCTTGGCCGCGCCGAAACTGGATACCGGGGTGATAATAGAAGATAAATAATCCGGTATTCATGATAGTCAGGATAAAAATTCCGCAATTGGAGTGACGATGGACAGGTTGGGAACGCTCGGCATCTTCGTCCAGGCGGCGGAAAGCGGCAGTTTCGTCGCCGCTGCCGGGCGGCTGGGAATATCAAGTTCCGCGGTGGGCAAGGCGGTGGCGAGACTGGAGCAGGAGATGGGGGTACGCCTCTTCCACCGCTCCACGCGCAGCATGACGCTGACGGAGGAGGGCAGTTATTTCCTCGATACGTGCCGGCGCATCTTGTCCGAGCTGGATGCGGCACAATCGGAGTTGTCGCGGTTGCGCGCAGTTCCCGGAGGCATATTGCGGGTCAGCCTGCCGCTGGTTGGCATACTCCTGATGCCGACCATCTCGGCGTTCATGCGTGCCTATCCCGAAATCACCATGGATCTCGATTTTACCGATCGCTTGGTGGATGTGATCGAGGAGGGGTTCGATGCGGTCATCCGCACAGGCGAGGTACGGGACACGCGTTTGATGAGTCGCAAGCTCGGCTCGTTCCGCCACCGGGTCGTCGCTTCGCCCGGTTATATCGCGACATGGGGCCGGCCTGAAGTGCCGGCGGATCTTCTGCATCACAAATGTCTGCACCATCGCTATCCGAGTACCGGCAAGCTGGAACCCTGGCCATTCGCCGCTGAAGGTGGCAATGCGCGCCTGGTCTTGCCGGTCGCCGTCACCGCCAGCACGCTTGAGCCGATCATCCATCTTGCCGAGGAAGGTTTTGGCATAGCCTGCCTTCCTCCCTTCGTCATCAAGCCGCAGCTCGAGGACGGGCGCCTCGTCACCTTGCTGGACGATCATATCGTCCAGACGGGAAGCTTCCGCGTGCTCTGGCCGACAAGCCGCTTTCTGTCGCCGAAAATTCGCGCCTTTGTGGATTTCATGGCGGATAATCTCGTTGTAGACGGCTCCGTGCCTGCGCCGGCGGCGGCAGGTTCGGCTGCCAAGCCTTGACAAATGGGGCGGGTCATGCGCTTTTCGCGCCGATTTTCCCCTATGCCGGCCCGGCGGCGCGCGTCGCCCATTGCCGCAAGTGCACCAGTCCAGGATTCTTGAAAATGCATCGTTACCGCAGCCACACCTGTGCCGCCCTCCGGAAGTCCGATGTCGGTTCCACCGTCCGTTTGTCCGGTTGGGTGCATCGCGTGCGAGACCACGGCGGCGTTCTCTTCATCGACCTGCGCGATCACTACGGCATGACCCAGGTGGTGGCGGACCCGGACAGTCCGGCCTTCAAGATCGCCGAAACCGTACGCGGCGAATGGGTGATCCGCATCGACGGCCTCGTCAAGGCTCGCTCCGAGGACACGGTCAACAAGGGCATGGCCACCGGCGAGATTGAGCTCTACGCGCAGGAGATCGAGGTGCTTTCGGCCGCCAAGGAACTGCCGCTGCCGGTCTTCGGCGAGCCGGATTATCCGGAAGACGTGCGCCTGCGCTACCGCTTTCTCGATCTTCGCCGTGAAACGCTGCACAAGAACATCGTCAAGCGCACCCAGATCATCTCGGCCATGCGCCGCGAGATGACGAATATCGGCTTCACCGAATATACGACGCCGATCCTCACCGCCTCTTCGCCGGAAGGCGCACGCGACTTCCTGGTTCCGAGCCGTATCCACCAGGGCAAGTTCTTCGCCCTGCCGCAGGCGCCGCAGCAGTACAAGCAGCTCCTGATGGTCGCCGGCTTCGACCGCTATTTCCAGATCGCCCCCTGCTTCCGCGACGAGGACCCGCGCGCCGACCGCCTGCCGGGCGAGTTCTACCAGCTCGACCTTGAGATGAGCTTCGTCACCCAGGAAGAAGTCTGGGAAACGATGAGCCCGCTGATCACCTCGATCTTCGAGGAATTCGCCGACGGCAAGCCGGTCACCAAGGAATGGCCGCGCATCCCCTATGACGAGGCGATCCGCAAATACGGTTCCGACAAGCCGGACCTGCGCAACCCGATCGTCATGGAAGCGGTGACCAGCCATTTCGCCGGCTCCGGCTTCAAGGTCTTCGCCAACATGATCGCATCCAACCCGAAGGTCGAAGTCTGGGGCATCCCGGCCAAGACCGGCGGCTCCAGAGCCTTCTGCGACCGGATGAACGCCTGGGCGCAGCAGCAGGGCCAGCCCGGCCTCGGCTACATCTTCTGGCGCAAGGAAGGCGACAAGCTCGAAGGCGCCGGTCCGCTTGCCAAGAACATCGGCGAGGAGCGCACCGAGGCGATCCGCGTCCAGCTCGGCCTGGATGACGGCGATGCCTGCTTCTTCGTGGCGGGTGATCCGGACAAGTTCTACAGGTTCGCCGGCGAGGCCCGCACCCGCGTCGGCGAGGAGCTGAACCTCACCGACAAGGATCGCTTCGAGCTTTGCTGGATCGTCGATTTCCCGTTCTTCGAATATAACGAGGAAGAGAAGAAGATCGATTTCGCCCACAACCCCTTCTCCATGCCGCAGGGCGGGCTGGAGGCGTTGGAAACCAAGGAGCCGCTGTCGATCAAGGCGTTCCAGTACGATGCGGTCTGCAACGGCTTCGAGATCGCCTCGGGTTCGATCCGCAACCAGTTGCCGGAACTGATGGTCAAGGCCTTCGAGATGGTGGGCCTGAGCCAGCAGGACGTCGAGGATCGCTTCGGCGGCATGTACCGCGCCTTCCAGTATGGCGCGCCTCCGCATGGCGGCGCTGCCTTCGGCATCGACCGCATCGTCATGCTCCTGACGGGCGCGAAGAACCTGCGCGAGATCACCCTGTTCCCGATGAACCAGCAGGCGCAGGACCTTCTCATGAACGCGCCCTCGGAAGCGACGACCACCCAGCTTCGCGAGCTGGCGTTGCGCGTGGTCCCGCAGAAGAAGGACTGATCGGCTCCGGCCCGGACCTTTCGAACGACACGCTGGTCTTTTGACCCGGGCTTGCCTTTGCAGAAAGGCAAGCCCTTTCGGCTTTCAGGCTACCCCAGCAATGAACCGGGCTATGCCATTCGAAGGATCTCGTCGACCGTGGCCGGGATCGGCCCTCTCGTGTCGATCTCGTGATGGGCGGCCCCCCTCAGGAGAGGCTCGATGGTCGAGATGAGTTCCGCGACTTTCCGCCGCTCCTCGGCGGTGCTGCCGTAACCATCGGCAGATCGCCCCGCGATCCGCTCCATGATGGTTTCCACGGGAGCAGAAAGAAGGATCACGGTGTCGAGCAAGGGATAGACACTCTCCATGTTCTCGGCGCAGCCGCTGATGAACAACGTCCCGTTCCCTGGCGTGCCAAGGAGCTGGCGAACGCGATCCGCCTGCCAGACCCAATCCTTTCCTTCGGCGGGAGAGAGCGCATCCGAAGGAGCGGTATCGACCCATTCGGACCATTCGGGCGTGTCGAGATCGTAGGCTCGATATCCTCGGGCGGCCAATTCCCGGATAACGGAAGATTTTCCGGTGCCGGACATGCCGGTGATCAGCACGCGCTTCATGCGTTTCCTCCCTGCGTGGAACGGCAAGCGACCTTATCGTGTGGTTATCCCAAGTTTCACTCTTAGGGTCATCACGATGAGACTTGCAACCGGGCGCGTGAAATCTCAGGTCCCGCGGCGTCCTTCGGTGCGCCTGATGAAATCCCGCATGAGGGGCGCAGCCTCGGCCGAATGGGTTTCCAGGAGGAGATGCCCGGAATCGAGGATGTGGGCGTCCATTCTCGGCAGGTCCTGCATCCATGACAGGACCTCGGCAAGCTCGAAATATGGATCATGCCGTCCCCAGATCATCACGGAAGGTGGCTGCCAGCGCGCCAGATATTCGGCGAGGTCGTCGAAACGGGCGATATAATTCCCATAGTCCTTGAGCAGCGCGTATTGCGTCTCCATCCGGCCGGGCAGGGACATCACCCGCCAGTCCTCCTCCCACCTTTCGGGGGAAATGCGCGCCGCTATGTCCGGTGGCACATGCGCGATGTACTGGTCGCGCGTGCCCTCGAATGTCAGATGCGCTGTCGCCGCCGCCTCGTTTTCCGGAGTGGGATGAGCCCAGAAGGCCTTTGTTTCGGCCCAGTTCGGCCCGTGCCCGGTCAGGTGGGCGTTTGCGTTCTGGATGATGAGGCCGAGGACCTGTTCCGGCGCCTGCATGGCAATCCGGAAACCGACGGGTGCTCCGTAGTCATGCAGATAGATATGGCGCGGCCCGATCGCCAAATGGTCCATGAGTTCCGAGACGGCGTCGCCGAAGGCAGCAAACGAGACCGCCGGCAGCACGTCGGATTCGCCGAAGCCGGGCAGATCGGGCGCGATGAGGTAGGCGGTCTCCGCCAGTTCGGACATCACGTCCCGAAACATCCGCGCGGAATTCGGTAGTCCGTGCAGGAGCAGCACGGCGGGTCTGGATGCCTCTCCCGCGGTGAGAAAGGATAATTCCGCGCCGTTGGACAGACGAAATCGCTGCCGGGTCACAGTGCCCATGTCCGGTCTCCTCTCCTGACCATCTGATCGCTCAAATTCTCAAGCACGGGTAACGTTCCAGGAAATGCCCGCTCGTGCTGGCGTACATTCTCGCGCCAGAGATCGTACAGGCCCCGAAATTGTCACGGAAGTTTCGTCTTCGGTTGAGCTTTGCTTAAGGCCTTCAGGGGCAGTTGTGGCTTCGATTTTTGAATAAGCGGAGTTGGAACGTGTCCCTTTTTTCCAATCTCAGGATTTCCCATCGCGTCATGATGCTGGCCGTCGTGGCGCTCGCCGGCATCCTCACCATTGCCGCGATCTTTTTCGGGCAGCGCCGGATCGAGGCAGATTATCGCGCCGCGGCCGATCGGTTGACCCAGCGCGAGGTGGATGTCGCCCGCATGAGCGCGGGGCTTCGCGATAGCCTGCTGTGGGAACAGGATTTTCTCCTGAACAAGGATCTGGCTTCGGCGGGCAAGTTCAAGGCTGCTCTTCTAGAGGCGCGCAATGTCCTTGATGCCCTGCAAGTCTCCGCCGATAGCGGGCTTGCCGCCGAACTCGATCGCCTGGCGAGCGGCCTCGATAGCTACGAGGCGGATTTTGAGCTGCTTGTGCGCAGCAACGAGGAATTGGGGCTCGATCAGGACGGCGGGCTGGAAGGCGCCATGCGCGGGGCCGTCCATTCCATCGAGGGCCAGCTTCAGACCGTCAAGGATGCGGAAATCCGCGCCAGCATGCTGATGATGCGCCGCCATGAGAAGGATTTCATCCTGAGGCGCGATCCCTCCTATATGGAGAAACATTCGGGTGAGGCGGAGAGTTTCACGGCTCTGGTCAAGAAGGCTTTCCGCCCCGGTGCGCAGCGCACCCGCGTTCTGGATGCGCTCGACGTCTACCGGAGCGCCTTCCGGTTCTATGCGGAGGCCAGCCTGCGTGAGGCCGAAGCGCGGCTCAAGGTCTCGGCGAACTACCGCGCCATCGAGCCGGTCGTGGCGAACGTCCTCGTAAGCAACGCGGCGGAGAAAGCCGCCACCCTTGCGGAAAACCGGAAGGTCGCGGAGCGCAATCTGACGATCGTCGCCGGTCTGCTGGTCGGCACCGTCGCCATTCTCCTCTCTGGCGTCTGGGTGATCGGCAGGTCGATCACCCGCCCCATCCTGGCGGTGACGGGGGCGATGCGCCGGCTCGCCGGCGGCGAACTCGATATCACCGTACCCGGCCAGGGGCAGCGCAACGAATTCGGGGCCATGGCCAATGCGCTCGAGGTCTTCCGGCAATCGGCGCTTGCCAATCGCCGCCTGGAGGAGGAGGCGGAAGAGGCGCGTGCAAGGGCCGAAAGCGAGCGCCTGCGCATGCAGGCCGCGGCGGAGGCAGACGCCCGGAAAAAGCTCATCCAGGCGACCGGCGGTCTTGCAGCCGGTTTGCGCCGTCTGGCCGAAGGCGACCTGTCCTTCCAGTTGACGGAGCCCTTCGCGCCCGATTTCGAGGCCCTTCGCGCCGACCTCAACCAGACGCTCCGCCAGCTTGCCGGCGTCATGCGCGACATCGTCGGCTCAAGCCAGTCGATCGATGGCGGCAGCCGGGAAATCAGCCAGAGCGTCGGCGATCTGGCGCGCAGGACCGAAAGCCAGGCCGCTTCGCTGGAGGAGGCCGCGGCGGCGCTCGACGAGATCACCGCCAATGTCACGAGCGCGGCGGAACGCGCCAGGGAAGCCCGCGAGGCGGCAAGGCAGGCGGATGAGAGCGCGGTGCGCACCAACAATCTCGTCGGCGAAACGGTCAGCGCCATGCAGCGCATCGAGCAGTCGTCGGAACGGATCTCCAGCATCATCGGCGTGATCGATGGCATCGCCTTCCAGACGAACCTTCTGGCTCTCAATGCCGGCGTCGAGGCTGCGCGGGCAGGGGACGCCGGTCGCGGCTTCGCCGTGGTCGCCCATGAGGTCAGGGAGCTGGCGCAGCGTTCCGCCGCCGCCGCGCGCGAGATCAAGGGCCTCATCCAGGGCTCCGCGGCGGAGGTGAAGGAGGGCGCCCGTTCCGTGCGCGATACCGGCGCAGCACTCGAGGAGATCAGCACCCGTATCCGTTCGATCAACACGCAGATGGAGGCGATCGCGCTTGCCGCGCGCGAGCAGTCGCTCGGCCTCGGAGAGGTCAATACCGCCGTCAACACTATGGAGCAGGGCATCCAGCGGAACGCGGCCATGGTGGAGGAGAACAATGCCGCCAGCGCCATGCTGGCGGATCAGGCGGCCCATCTGCGCGAACTGGTCTCGATGTTCCGGCTGGATGCGGAAGCGCCGGCCCCGGCGGTAGCGGTGGTGGAGCCTTTCCCGCGCGTGGCCAATAGCCGCTTGTGACTGCGCGCCGCTGGCGGTCTCGGGGAACTTTCTCCACGGGCGGAGGTTCGGACGCCAGCAGAAGCGTGAGGAGAAAGAAGATGCGCAAGACATTGCTGGCCGCCGCGGCCTTGATGGCCCTTTCGGGCATCGCCTACGCCCAGACGACGGTCATTACCAAGGACCCGGCCGTCACCGGCTCGACCACGGTAACCCTGCCGGGCGAAGTCCGGACCTATATCATGGAGCACGAGGTTCCCTCGGTCGCCTATGAAGGCGAAGTCGTCGTCGGCTCGACGCTGCCGGAAACCATGGATATCCACCAGGTGGAAGGCTATAACGACTACGCCTATACGGTGGTCAACGAGCGTCGCGTGGTCGTCAATCCTCAGACCCGCACGGTCATCCAGGTTCTGGAGTGATCTGAGCGGAGCGCAGGTCGGACCGCCTGCCTGCGCTCCCATCTGCAAAGGTTGCGCCGCGGCGCCATCCCCATTATAGAACGGCCATTCACAAGGACCTGGGTGAGATTCCCGGGTGGCTCTTCTGGCCGCCGATCCGCCAGACAACGCAAGGCATCGATAATCCCACAGCCGCGACCTTACTCGGCCGATGCGTCCTTTTGCGAAAAATCCAGATATGAACCGTCTTTCCATTTACAAGCGCGAATGGTTTTCCAACATCCGTGCCGATATTCTTTCGGGCATCGTCGTCGCCCTCGCTCTCATTCCTGAAGCAATCGGCTTTTCTGTCATTGCAGGTGTCGATCCGAAAGTCGGCCTGTTTGCGTCCTTCGCGATCGCCTGCGTTTCAGCCTTCACGGGCGGACGGCCGGGCATGATCTCCGCCGCGACGGCGGCAACGGCCGTGCTGATGGTCACGCTGGTCCGCGATCATGGGCTGCAGTATCTTTTCGCTGCCACGCTGCTGATGGGCGTTCTGCAGATATTGGCGGGCTTCGCCAAGCTCGGCCGCGTCATGCGCTTCGTGTCCAGGTCGGTCATGACCGGCTTCGTGAATGCGCTGGCGATCCTCATCTTCATGGCGCAGTTGCCGGAACTCATCGGCGTGCCTGTGGAGACCTATGTCATGATCGCTGCGGGTCTTGCGATCATCTATCTCTTTCCGCGTGTCACGAAAGCTATCCCGTCGCCATTGGTGGCGATCGCGGTTCTCACCGGCGTTTCGGTCTTTCTCGGCATGGATATCCGCACCGTCGGCGATCTCGGCGAATTGCCCTCGGCGCTGCCGGTTTTCGCGCTGCCGACCGTGCCGCTGACCTGGGAGACGCTGGAGATCATCTTCCCCTATTCGCTGGCGCTTGCCGCTGTCGGCCTGCTCGAGTCCTTGCTGACGGCCAAGATCGTCGACGACATGACCGATACGACAAGCAACAAGAGCCAGGAATGCGTGGGGCAGGGTCTCGGCAACATCGCCTCCGGTCTGATCAGCGGCATGGGCGGTTGCGCCATGATCGGCCAGTCGGTCATCAACGTGTCCTCCGGCGGGCGCGGAAGGCTTTCCACCTTCGTGGCCGGGGCGTTCCTGCTCTTTCTCATCCTGGTGCTGGACGATCTCGTCCGCATCATCCCGATGGCCGCGCTCGTTGCGGTGATGATCATGGTCTCGATCGGCACCTTCTCCTGGCGCTCGATCCGCGACCTTCGCCATAATCCGCTGCCGTCCTCCATCGTCATGCTGGCGACGGTCTTTACCGTCGTGGCAACCCACGACCTCGCCAAGGGCGTGCTTGTCGGCGTGCTGCTTTCGGGCGTCTTCTTTGCCGGCAAGGTCGCGCGCCTGTTCCATGTCCGCTCGGAATCCGTCGAGGACGGGACGGCGCGCATCTATCACGTGGATGGGCAGATATTCTTCGCGTCGACCGAAAGTCTCGTGAAATCATTCGATTTCGAGGAGCCGGTGAAGAAGGTCGTGATCGACGTCACCGAGGCCCATCTGTGGGATATTTCGGCCGTCGGCGCCCTCGATGACGTCGTGCTGAAGTTCCGCCGGCGCGGCGTCGAGGTCACCGTCCGGGGCGTCAACGAGGCAAGCGCCCGCATGATCGACCGCTTCGCGCTGCACGACAAGGAGCACGCGGCCTTCGCAAGTTCGGCGAGCCAATAATCAGGGGAGTGACTGGCTTCCAATCTGAATCGTTGTCGTGAAATGCGGCAGCGTTTCGCCCTCGCCCGTGGGGGCGGGCCGGTTGGCCGCGCATTGCGTGCAGGCATTTACATAAATAAACTTTAAGTATATATAAATTAGTGCCGCACCTTAAGGCTGCAGCATCGCATCCAACCGCTCTTGAATGGAGGAGAAATGCAATGCTTGCCAAAGTGTCACTGATTGGACTGCTGATCCTGGCTCCGATGACCGCGAATGCAGCCTGCACCCTCGAACAGGTACAGAACACAGTCGCGAAGACGATCAACAAACCACTTGAGGAAGTCAAAACCTCGTCTTCCTTGGGGGAGCTCGGAGCGGATGACTTGGACAGGATAGAAATCGTGATGGCCGTTGAAAAGGACTGTGATGCGAGTATTCCCGACGACCTGCAGGAGAAATTCGTGACGGTCAAAGACCTGCACGAGGCCGCAAACAAAAAATCGAATTAAAAACATGAAGCCCCGGCAATAGTTTGCCGGGGCTTCATGATTCATTTTCTCCGCGGAGAGGTTATTCGTTCGCCGTCACCGTGACGCCGAGAACCTGGGGCAGCGTGTTCGGCGCACCCATCGCCGCTCCCATGATCATCGGAACGGGAACCGGCTTTTCGGGCCTGGCGCTGATCGTCAGGTTCCCCGGATTGTCGATATAGGTGTTGATCGCCGCGCTCACCATGTTCTGCAGCTCCGGCACATTGAGCTGCGCCAGCATCAGCGGAGCCATGCCTTTCACGATCTGCGCCATCTGCTGGCCGGAAACGCCCTGCTTCTTTCCGGTGAAGTCGAGCGCGCGCCCGGTGATGCCGGCATCCTCGAAGCGGATTTCGGCACTGTTGAAGGTGAGCTGCTGCATCAGCCCCAGCATGGCCAGGTTCGCCGCCTGCTGAGCTTCCTCCTTGTTGGGGTTTGCCTCCATGGCCGCTGTCGTTTCCTGAACGGATTTCAGAAACTGCAAAGTGTAGCCCGAGAGGCTGAATAGGAAGTCGAGCTTGCCGATGTTGTTGAAATCCAGCGCATATCGGGTGAGGTCGATTTTACCCGATGCGAGTTCCCAGCTTCCGGCAAGATCAACCCTGCCATCAAGTGTGGTGAGCCCGAGTTCGGTAATCGCCTCCTGAGCCTTTGGATCCGGATAGGTAGAGAGATCGGCTTTCACGCCGGTCATCGCGCCGCTGAAATTCATCGAGGATTTGTCTTCGGTGGTCGTCGCGGTGAAGTTGGTCTCGTCGACGGAGAAAACACTCTTTCCGTCTACGCTGACGTTCATCGGCCCCACATGGGCTTCCTCGTAGAACAATATGGTGTCGAGTGTATCGCCCGTCGTCTCAGCGGGAATGGAGACGCCGCTCATCGAGATGTCCGCTGCCGTGACCGTGGTCTTGTCCTGGGTGATATTGATGTTCGGGAAGCTGGCCTTCTCGACATGGTAGCCGCCATTGGCTTCCTGCACGCCTTCCAGAGTGATATCGCCAAGTGGCAGGCTTTCGGCGCTGGATGTCGGTTTGAAGGCTGCGCCCGCCAGTGTCACGGTCGAACCCTCGACATCGACGGATTGAGCCGTAACCAGGCCGCCTTGCTGCATCAATGCCGCATTGAGCTTGGTGAGAAGGTCGTTGCCGTCCAGCGCGAAGGCGGGGCCGGAAAGGATGCTTAAGGCCGCGCCGGCGAGCAGAAGCCGAGCCTTGCTGGAATATCTCATGAATTCCTCCTGGCGGGCGCCGCCCGCGTGTGGTTTGGAGGCGACCTTATATAAACAGCCTCGGAAAGGTCCAGTCTTCTGTTCCCGCAAGCGGTGCGATGGGATATGAGGGTGAATATATTGATCGCAAGCCGCTGAACCGGCTTTCATCCACAGTATGATCCCCCGCAATTCTTGCCGGGAATCAGGCTTTCCGATAGTCAAGGCCCATGGGACAAAATCTTACGCCTCCGCCCGGCGGTGAGGGTGGCGACAACATTCTTCCGGTCGATCTCAAGGCAGCGCTCGAGGAGCGTTACCTTTCCTATGCGCTGTCCACCATCACGCAGCGCGCCCTGCCGGATGTGCGCGACGGGCTGAAGCCGGTCCACCGCCGCATCGTCTACGCTATGAGCGAGATGGGCCTTCGTCCGAATGCCGCATTCCGCAAATGCGCCAAGATCGTCGGCGAGGTGATGGGTAACTACCATCCCCATGGCGACCAGTCGATCTACGACGCGCTGGCGCGCCTCGCGCAGGATTTCTCGCTGCGCTATCCGCTCGTCAACGGCCAGGGAAACTTCGGCAATATCGACGGTGATAGCCCCGCCGCCATGCGTTACACCGAATCCAAGATGACCGATGTCGCCGAGCTTCTGCTCGAGGGCATCGACCAGGATGCGGTGGATTTCCGCGATACCTACGACGAATCCAATTCCGAGCCGGTCGTTCTGCCGGGCGCCTTTCCGAACCTCTTGGCGAACGGCTCGTCGGGTATTGCGGTGGGCATGGCGACCTCCATCCCGCCGCACAACGCCCATGAGCTGTGCGATGCGGCGCTGCACCTCATCAAACATCCGGATGCGACGGTGGAAAAGCTGGTCGAATTCGTGCCCGGCCCGGACCTGCCGACCGGCGGCATCATCATCGACGGCCGGGAATCCATCATCGAATCCTATAAGACCGGCCGCGGCGGGTTCCGTGTTCGCGCCAGGTGGGAAACGGAGGATCTCGGCCGCGGCGGCTATCAGATCGTCGTTACCGAAATCCCCTTCCAGGTTCAGAAGTCGCGGCTGATCGAGAAGATCGCCGAGCTTCTGATCGCCCGCAGGCTGCCGCTGCTGGAAGACGTCCGCGACGAGTCCGCCGAGGACGTCCGCATCGTGCTGGTGCCGAAGAGCCGTACGGTCGATGCGACGCTGCTGATGGAATCGCTCTTCAAGCTCACCGAGCTCGAAAACCGCATTCCCCTCAACATGAACGTGCTCTCGCTGGGGCGCGTGCCGAGGGTGATGGGCCTGGGCGAAGTGCTGACCGAATGGCTGGCGCATCGCAAGGAAGTGCTGGTCCGCCGTTCGCGCCATCGTCTTGCAGCGATCGACCGGCGCCTGGAAATCCTCGGCGGCCTGCTCGTCGCCTACCTCAACATCGACGAGGTGATCCGCATCATCCGCGAGGAGGACGAGCCGAAGCCGGTAATGATGGAGCGCTGGTCGCTCACCGACATGCAGGTCGAAGCGATCCTCAACATGCGGCTGCGCGCCTTGCGCAAGCTGGAAGAGTTCGAGATCCGCACCGAGCATGACAATCTCACCAAGGAAAAGGCTGACATCGAGGCGTTGCTCGCTTCCGACGACAAGCAGTGGCGGGTGATCGAGGTCGAGATACAGGACGTCAAGAAGAAATACGCCAAGGCGACCGAACTCGGCCGTCGCCGCACCCAGTTCGCCGAAGCGCCGGATGCCGATATCGAGGCCATCCAGCAGGCGATGATCGAGAAGGAGCCGATCACCGTCGTCATCTCGGAGAAGGGCTGGATTCGCGCGCTGAAGGGGCACATCTCCGATACGGCCGCGCTCACCTTCAAGGAAGGCGATGTGCTGAAGCTGGCTTTCCCGGCGCAGACGACCGACAAGCTGCTGCTCGTCACCACCGGCGGCAAGGTCTACACGCTCGGCGGCGACAAGCTGCCCGGCGGTCGCGGCCATGGCGAACCCGTCCGTATCATGGTCGACATGGAGAACGATCAGGATATCCTGACCGCCTTCGTGCATGACCCGTCCCGCAAGGTCGTGATAGCCTCCACCGCCGGCTATGGCTTCATCGTGGCCGAGAGCGAGATGATCGCCAACACCCGCAAGGGCAAGCAGGTCATGAATGTCGGGATGCCCGACGAGACGAAGCTCGTCGTCCCGGTGACGGGCGACCATGTCGCCGTCGTCGGCGAGAACCGCAAGATGCTGGTCTTCCCGCTTTCGCAGCTTCCGGAGATGACGCGCGGCAAGGGCGTGCGCCTGCAGCGATACAAGGACGGCGGCATTTCCGACGTCAAGTGCTTCGCGATGGCCGATGGCCTTTCCTGGGAGGACAGCGCCGGCCGCTCCTTCACGCGCAACAAGGAAGAACTGCTGGAGTGGATGGGCGACCGGGCCGCTGCCGGCCGCGTCGTGCCGAAGGGCTTTCCGCGCAGCGGCAAGTTCGCGGGGTGATCAGCTCTTTGCGAGTTCGCTGAGCGCCTTGTGGTATTTCCTCATCGCCATTTTGGCGGCGAAGATCTGACGCTGGAACTCCTTATCGGAGATTTTCTGGGCATCGAATATTTCGATGCCAGTATCATCCACGCGGAGTTCGAGCGTTCGGCCTTCTTTCCACCCGAGGCGGTCGAGGACATCTCGCGGCAGGATGACGCCGCATTCTTCGCCGATCTGTTGAGTAGTGACTTTCGGGTCCATCACAACCACCCATGGTAGAGGCGCGTACTCTGCCATGGAGGGAGGCCGGGGAATACTATGAAGTTTGACAGGTTGCCGTTCTCATCCTCTCCACCCGCCGCATCTGCCAGGCCGAATAGCCGATAAGCGCGAGGATGAGGATCGCGCCGCCGAGAAGCGTTCGCGCGGCGGGCACTTCGGAGAAGATCATCCACACCCAGATCGGCGCGAGAATGGTTTCGAGCAGGTAGAACATGCCGACTTCGGGGCCGGAGAGATAGCGCGGGCCGGTCGCCAGGCACCAGAAGGCGAGCGGGATCATCACCGCGCCGTCGAAGGCGACCCAGAACGGCGCCTCCACGGAAAAGCTGTTTGCCGTCACGAAGAAGAGGCTGACGAGCGCGGGAAGGGCGGTCGCCACCAGCGGCACGAAGCCCATCTCTATGCGGGTCGCGCGCCCTATGGTGATGGCGCCTGCAAGCAGCAGCGATGTCAGCGCCGCCAGCGCGTCGCCGAGGAAATGCCCGCCCGCCATGCCGCCGGAGACGATCAGCCCGACGCCGGTCAGCATCAGCAGCATGGTGACGAGCGTGGAAATCGAGGGTGTCTCTCGCAGGAAAAGCCAGCCGAGCAGCGCGGCGAACATCGGCGTGAAGGCGACGATGAACACCACATTGGCGGTTGCCGTATGGAAGACCGCGCCGAGGAAGGTCATGGTCGACAGACCGTAGCAGAGGCCGGCGAGCAGTCCCGCCTTGCCTGGCATCAGCGGCGGCCGCGCCGAGCTGAAGCGGCGGATGACGAACCACAGCAGCAGGCTTGCGGCGAAGGTGACGGTGCTGCGGAGCGCGATCGTGGACCAGAGTTCGCCGTGGCCGAGCCGCACCAGCGGCACGTCGAAGGAGAGCGCGAGCCCGCCGATCGTGGTGAGCACGAGGCCCTTCTTGTGGTCGTTCATGGGCTGTCAGTCTTCCCTGGCGGCGTCGAAAAGCTCCCAGCCGCGGGGCGTCAGGTGCTCCTGCGGCTGAAAGCGGGTCTTGTAGCCCATTTTCGCCGATCCCTTCACCCAATATCCGAGATAGACATGCGGCAGGCCGAGCGTCTTGGTGCGGCTGATGTGGTCGAGGATCATGAAAGTGCCGAGCGATCGGCTCTCCACCTCGGGATTGAAAAAGGAATAGACCATCGAAAGCCCGTCGCTCATCATGTCGGTGAGCGCGACGGCGAGCAGTTCCCCGCGCGGCTGCTCGCTGATGCCCGAGCCCGGCTGGCGAAGGCGGTATTCGATCACCCGTGTGTTGACGTGCGTGTCCTCCACCATGATCGCATAGTCGAGCGCCGACATGTCCGACATCCCGCCCCGTTGGTGCCGCTCGTCCAGATAGCTCCGGAAGAGCGAGAACTGCTCGGTGGAGGGCTGGGCGGGATAGACGGTGGAGACGACATCGCGATTGTCGGCAAGCACCCGCCGCATCGAGCGGGTGGGGCGGAACTCATTGGCGAGGATGCGTACGGAAACGCAGGCGCGGCAGCCCTCGCAGGCCGGGCGATAGGCGATGTTCTGGGAACGCCGGAAGCCGCCCTGGGTCAAAAGGTCGTTCATCTCGGCTGCGCGCGGACCGACGAGATGGGTGAAAACCTTGCGCTCCATTTCGCCGGGGAGGTAGGGACACGCTGCCGGAGCCGTCAGATAGAACTGCGGTGAAGGCGTCGTCTGGGTGTTCATCGCGTCGCGACCGGTCCCGTCTATGTCATATACTGTTCATACCATGGCGCAGATTGGAAAAAGGTCAACCATGCCCTTTAGGGGAACGGCCCCCTCGCACGAATATTTCCGGGCCGCGTCTCGGCGAGACCCGGAGGCCGGGTCAGTTCGTGCGCACCATCACGGTGCCGAGCAGCAGGTCGTGCACGAGCCGCGAGCGCTCGAGGAACAGGCCTGCGAGCAGGATCAGCGGCGTCAGCACCGAATTGAGTATCCAGAAGAGCACCATGTGCACCACGGCGGTGAGGAAATCCATGGGGCGCCCGTCGGCGCGCATCAGCGCAATGCCCATGACGCGCATGCCGGGGGTGGCCTGGCTCGGTCCGCCGAGCGTCAGGCCGAAATAGAGCAGCGCCACGACCACGTAGAGCACCGGATAGAGGAACCAGCCGAGCCCGAGCGTGATGATGCCGAGGAAGAAGACCACCACGGCGGCGGGAATCCATAAGAGTCCCACGATCAGATAGTCGATGATGAAGGCGAAGACCCGGCGGGAAAGAACGCCGCTATAGGCGCGCCAGTCCTCCGGTGCGGTATAGGCGGGGTTCGGGTCGAGGCTCATCGTCGCATATCTCCGTTTATCGATCGGAATATGGGAAGAAGTGCCCTCATCCGCAAGATATAGCCGGAAGGCTCAGCCGCCCTTCGCCAGTTTCCTGGCCACGTCCACGGCGAAATAGGTGAGGATGCCGTCGCAGCCGGCGCGCTTGAAGCAGAGCAGCGTCTCCATCATGATCCGCTCGCCGTCGATCCAGCCGTTCATCGCGGCCGCCTTGATCTGCGTGTATTCGCCCGAAACCTGATAGGCGAAGACCGGCAGGCCGAAGGCCTCCTTGATGCGCCAGCAGATATCGAGATAGGCGATGCCGGGCTTGACCATCAGCATGTCGGCGCCTTCCTCCACGTCGAGGGCGGCGTCGCGCAGCGCCTCCGTGCCGTTGGCGGGCGAAATGTAATAGCTGTTCTTGTCGCCCTTCAGGAGGCCGCTTGTGTTGATCGCCTCGCGATAGGGCCCGTAGAAGCCCGAGGAGAATTTCGTCGCATAGGACATGATGCCGACATTCTGGTGACCGCTCGCGTCGAGCCCGCGGCGGATCGCCCCGATGCGCCCGTCCATCATTTCCGAAGGCGCGATGATGTCGGCGCCTGCATCGGCCTGCATGACGGCCGCCCTGACGACCTGATCCACCGTCTCGTCGTTGACGATCTCGCCGTCGCGCAGGATGCCGTCATGGCCGTGGCTGGTGAAGGGGTCGAGCGCCACGTCGGTGATGACGCCGATATTGGGCACGGCCTTCTTGATCGCCGCCGTCGCCTTGTTAATGAGGTTGTCGGCCACCAGGCTGTTGGAGCCCGTCTCGTCCCGCAGTTCCATCTCGATGTCCGGAAAGGTGGCGATCGCCGGAATGCCGAGGTCGGCGGCTTCCTTCACGGCCTCCACCGCCTTGTCGATGCTCATGCGGCTGACGCCCGGCATGGCCGCGATCGGGTCGACGATGCCGGTGCCGGGCACGATGAAGATCGGCCAGATGAGGTCGTCCACGGTCAGCCGGTTCTCCTGCACCATCCGCCGCGTCCAGTCGGCCTTGCGGTTGCGCCGCATGCGGCGATGGCCGGTGATCTCGTCGACCAGGTGCGTCTTGTCCATGGAACTGCCTCATCATTTGAATGCGTCGTTCCCGCTCCATATCACGCAGCCTGCCGGTTTGCGAATGCGCGCCATCGCCGCAAGCCGGCCGGTTGGGGTGGAAACACTCAAATCCACAAGTCGTTCTGCGCCGTGCGTTCTCCGCCTTCCTGGCCGGTGTTCAGCGTTCCCCGCGGCTCGATCAGCATCATCCTCACCTCCTTTTCGGCAAACGGCTTGTGCTGGACGCCCTTCGGCACCACGAACATTTCCCCAGGCCCCACATGGACGCTGCCGTCGCGGAAATCGATCCGCAGCGTTCCTTCGAGCACGATGAAGGTCTCGTCGGTATCGGGATGATCGTGCCAGATGAAGTCGCCCTGGATGCGAACCAGCTTGAACTGGTAGTCGTTCATCTCGGCGACGACGCGCGGCTGCCAGAGGTCCGGAATCCGGCCCAGCTTCTCGGCGAGGTTGATTGACATATGTGAAGTCTTGTTGTTGCTCATAGCGGCTCCTTCGGTTGGCGCTGATGCTTAGCAGGCCGGGGGCGGAGGCTCTTGAACGATCGTGCAGGCTGCCCGGCACTGGCGATCGGCGGGCATGGCGGATAGTGTGTGGACATGGAACCTGATTCACCTACCGTGCCGAAGCGCACGCTGACGGAGATCCTTTTCGTCATCTTCCTCAGGCTGGTCGCTGTCGCCTGCTTCTGGTTCGGCCTGCAATACTGGGGCATGCTGGTGGGCTATTCGCTGAACGGCCAGGCCCGTTTCGATTTGCTCAACCTTCCCTGGAAGGTGGCGGCCTCCTCGCTTGCCGTTCTCTTCCCGGTCGCTTCGCTCGGTCTCTGGCTCGCCGTATCGTGGGGGCCGGTGCTCTGGGCGCTTGCCGCTCTCTCCCAGCTTCTCATGTATCATATGTGGCCGGAGATCTTCGGACAGAACATGCTCGTGTCGCTGACGCACGGCCTCGTCGCGCTCGTCTACGTGCTTTTCCGCCTCGTTCTGTGGCTGGAGGAACGCCGCAAGGCCGAGCGGGTAAGAACTGATTTACCTTGATCCTAAAGCTTTCGCGCCGGAATCCGGCTCGGAAATTCCTCCTAAGTGATTGAAAAACAAGGGATGGAACTTTGTGGGTTGGGGAGGGGTGACCGATCCCCGGCGGCGGGAAAAATCCGTTAATGTCTCGTTAAGTATATGTTTTAATTCGAATTTTAAGTGCATTCGATAGGGTCTGTCTCAAGGCGGGAAGAAAAAATACACCGCCAAACGAAACAGTGAGGCAGTCATGATGAACACGAAACTGAAGCCGCAGGCTCCGGCCGTTGCTGATCCGCATGAAGAAACCATCCGCTCCCTCTATATGGAGTCGCTGCACCTGGTGGAACGCCTCCACCGCCGCCTTCTGGACGTCATCAAGGACGAGTTCGACCGCCAGGGTCGCGACGATGTCAACGCCGTCCAGGCGCTGCTCCTCTTCAACATCGGCAATTCGGAACTGACGGCAGGCGAGCTGCGCTCCCGCGGCTATTATCTCGGCTCCAACGTTTCCTACAACGTCAAGAAGCTCGTCGATCTCGGTCTCATCAACCATCAGCGTTCGCGCATCGATCGCCGCTCGGTCCGCATCAGCCTGACGCCGGCCGGCCAGGATATCGCAGAAACCGTGGCGAGACTCTATGAGCGCCACATCGGCTCGATCGAGAAGGTTGGCGGCATCGGCGAGGGCGAGTTCGCGCAGATGAACAAGCTCCTGCAGCGCCTCGACCGCTTCTGGAACGACCAGATCCTCTATCGCCTGTAATGGCAAAACCCGCGCCGGCCTCATCCACGGGAAAGGCGCCGGGTAAAAAAGACCTCCAGAGCAAACCGGATGCGTCCCTGCGCAGCCGGTTTTCGCCGTTTCCGAATGCCGGTCGGGGCGTGTGCCGGGCATTGGGCGAGGCGGCCGGAAAGAGCAAAAAAGTCACACACCTACACGCGAACGTGACGCGCCGGACACCTGACACGAATTGGCCATATTGCTATGGGACCGGCAAGATTGAACAGCCGGCGAAATCGCACTTTTGAAGCGTTGCGTTCGATCGAAAGACGGACGGCCGGCGGCGCCGGTTGCGCGTTTGTTAACCATATTCCCGTAGGCATGGACGAATGCTCGGGACCAGATGGGTAGTATGATGTCGAAGAAGATCGGAACTGAAGCTATTTCCCGCCGCTCGCTGCTGCGTTCGGCCGTCTCCGCCGGGGCTGCCGCGCTTGCCGCACCGGCGCTTGCGCAATCGGCTCTCGACGATCTCATCAACGCGCCGCGCCGCGGCACCTGGGATGACCAGTTCGACGCCAAGGTTTCCCGTTCGGCCGTCAGCGTCGTCTCCAACAATCCGGTCCTCGGTCCCTCGGGTCCTGCCAATATTCAGCAGGCGATCATGGATTACCAGATGATCGTCTCCAACGGCGGTTGGCCGCAGGTCAATCCGGGTCAGACGCTGCGCATCGGCGCCGTCGATCCCGCCGTTCAGCAGCTCCGCCAGCGCCTCATGATCTCCGGCGACCTCGACCGCTCCGCGGGCATGTCGAACGCGTTCGACAGTTACGTCGACGGCTCTGTCAAGCGCTTCCAGGCCCGCCACGGCCTGCCGGCCGATGGCGTGATGGGCGAATACACGCTGAAGGCCATGAATATCCCGGCCGATACCCGCCTGCGCCAGCTCGAGACCAATCTCGTGCGCCTGCAGTCCATGTCCGGCGATCTCGGACCTCGCTATGTGATGGTCAATATTCCGGCAGCCTATATCGAGGCAGTCGAGAACGACCGCGTCGCCCTGCGCAACAGCGCCGTCGTCGGCCGTATCGATCGCCCGACGCACGCCATCAACTCGAAGATCTACGAAGTCATCCTCAATCCATATTGGACCGCGCCGCGCTCGATCGTCGAGAAGGACATCGTGCCGCTGATGCGCAAGGATCCGACTTATCTCACCCGCAACAACATCCGCCTGATCGATGGCAGGGGCCAGGAAGTGGCTCCCGAGACGGTCGACTGGTTTGCTCCCAAGGCGCCGAACCTGATGTTCCGGCAGGACCCCGGCAAGATCAACGCCATGGCCTCGACGAAGATCAACTTCCATAATCCGAACAACGAATACATGCACGACACGCCCCAGCAGGGCCTGTTCAACAAGCTGATGCGCTTCGAATCCTCGGGCTGCATTCGCGTGCAGAACGTTCGCGATCTCATCACCTGGCTTCTGCGCGACACGCCCGGCTGGTCGCGCCAGGAGATCGAGCGGGTGATCTCGACCCGCCAGAACAATCCGATCAAGCTGGCGCAGGAAGTGCCGGTCTACATCGTCTACGTCACCGCCTGGTCGGCGACCGACCGTGTTGTCCAGTTCCGCGACGATATCTACCAGCGTGACGGCAACCAGGAACTGGCGCTGCAGACCACCACCGGCATCGAGCAGCCGGCCGGCTCGGTTGAGGAAGATTTCCTGCCGCAGTAAGCTATCTCCTCCCTGAGGAAACGGAGCCGTGTTCGTTCGCGAACGCGGCTTTTTCGTTTTTAGGGCACTTGCAATCGGAGTCCGGCCTGCAAATGTCGTTCCCCGTATTGCTCTGGGAAGGCCGTAAGGTTAAGACGCGGTTCTCACGCTTTCCCTTGCCTCCGAGGAGCTCAGCCCATGTCGAACACCGACGCATTCTTTTCTCGTCCGCTTGCAGAATCCGACCCGGAAATCTTTGGCGCGATCGAGAAGGAACTCGGTCGACAGCGGCATGAGATCGAGCTGATCGCCTCCGAAAACATCGTCTCGCGCGCCGTTCTCGAAGCGCAGGGCTCGATCATGACGAACAAGTATGCCGAGGGCTATCCGGGCAAGCGCTATTACGGCGGCTGCCAGTTCGTCGATATCGCCGAGGAACTGGCCATCGAGCGCGCCAAGAAGCTCTTCGGCGTTGATTTCGTCAACGTTCAGCCGAACTCGGGTTCGCAGATGAACCAGGCGGTCTTCCTGGCGCTCCTGCAGCCGGGCGATACCTTCATGGGCCTCGACTTGAACTCGGGCGGCCACCTGACCCACGGTTCGCCGGTCAACATGTCCGGCAAGTGGTTCAACGTCATTTCCTACGGTGTCCGCGAAAGCGACCACCTGCTCGATATGGACGATGTCGCCGAGAAGGCGCTGAAGCACAAGCCGAAGCTCATCATCGCCGGCGGCACGGCCTATTCCCGCATCTGGGACTGGAAGCGCTTCCGCGAGATCGCCGATTCGGTCGGCGCCTACCTCATGGTCGATATGGCCCACATTGCCGGCCTCGTCGCCGGCGGCCAGCATCCGTCTCCGTTCCCGCATTGCCATGTCGCGACCACCACGACCCACAAGTCGCTCCGTGGTCCGCGCGGCGGCGTCGTCATGACCAATGACGAGGATATCGCCAAGAAGATCAACTCGGCGGTCTTCCCCGGCCTCCAGGGCGGTCCGCTGATGCACATCATCGCCGCCAAGGCGGTCGCCTTCGGCGAGGCGCTGCAGCCGGACTTCAAGGATTATGCCGCGCAGGTCGTCAAGAACGCCAAGACGCTCGCCGCGACCCTGACGGAAGGCGGCCTCGATATCGTATCGGGCGGCACCGACAACCACCTGATGCTGGTGGACCTGCGCAAGAAGAACGCCACCGGCAAGCGCGCCGAGGCGGCGCTCGGCCGCGGCTACATCACCTGCAACAAGAACGGCATCCCCTTCGATCCGGAAAAGCCCTTCGTCACCTCCGGCGTCCGCCTCGGCACACCGGCCGGTACGACCCGCGGCTTCAAGGAAGCCGAGTTCGCCGAGATCGGCCGCCTCATCGTCGAAGTGCTGGATGGCCTCAAGGTCGCCAATTCCGACGAGGGCAATGCCGCAGTCGAGGCCGCCGTGCGGGAAAAAGTCGTGAAGCTCACCGACCGTTTCCCCATGTATCCGTACATGTGATCGGGAAGAGCTTATGCGCTGCCCCTATTGCGGTTCGGAGGATACGCAGGTCAAGGATTCGCGCCCGGCGGAGGATTCCACCTCCATCCGCCGGCGGCGCATCTGCCCGGATTGCGGCGGCCGCTTCACCACGTTCGAGCGGGTGCAGCTCCGCGAGCTGATGGTCACCAAGAAGACCGGCCGCAAGGTGCCTTTCGATCGCAACAAGCTGGTGCGCTCCTTCCAGATCGCGCTGCGCAAGCGGCCCGTCGATAACGACCGCATCGAGCGGGCCGTATCCGGCATCGTCCGCAGGCTAGAAAGCTCCGGCGAGAACGAGATTTCCTCCGAGGAAATCGGCCTGCAGGTTCTGGAAGCGCTGAAGAGCCTCGATGACGTGGCCTTCGTGCGCTACGCCTCGGTCTATCGCGATTTCTCCCATGCGGAGGATTTCGAGAAGGTCATTCAGGAAATCAACGCCAAGATCGCCCGCGATACGGGCGGGGAGCCTTAAGGTCATGGGCGGCGCGCCCGAGGACCGGGAATTCATGGCGGCCGCCATTCGGCTGTCGCGCCGCAATCTCGGGCTCACCGGCACCAATCCCTCCGTCGGCTGCGTCATCGTCAAGGATGGCGTGATCGTCGGCGAGGCGGTGACAGCACCCGGCGGCCGGCCGCATGCGGAAACCCAGGCGCTGGCGATCGCCGGCGAGGCGGCCCGCGGTGCCACCGCCTATGTCACGCTCGAACCCTGTTCCCACCACGGCAAGACGCCGCCCTGCGCCAACGCGCTGGTGGCATCCGGCGTCGCGCGCGTCGTCGTCGCCGTCACCGATCCGGACCCGCGTGTCTCCGGCCGCGGCCTTGCGATCTTGAGCGAGGCCGGCATCGAGGTGGAAACCGGCGTGCTGGAGGAGGAGGGGAGCCGCGCGCTCGCCGGCTACCTCATGCGCCAGACGAACGGCCGCCCGCATGTGACTCTGAAGCTTGCGGTTTCCGCCGATGGCATGCTCGGCCGGCGGGGCGAGGAGGTGGCGATCACCGGGCCCGAGGTCCGCGAGGAGGTTCATCGCCTGCGCGCCCAGTCGGATGCGATCCTTATCGGCATCGGCACGGCGCTGGCGGACGATCCCGAGCTCACCGTCCGGCTTCCCGGCCTCGAAGACCGGTCCCCCGTCCGCATCGTGCTCGACCGGCGGCTGGAACTGCCTGTTGATTCCAAACTGGTGCAGACGGCGAAGGTTGTGCCGGTAGTTGCCGTGGCTTTACCCTCTGGGCCGGAGGGGGGTGCATTGGTCGGTAAAATGAAAGCCCTCCAGGCCGCCGGCGTCGAAATTCTCGAAACACCCGATCTCCCCACCCTCCTGACCACGCTCGCCGCCCGCGGCATGTCCTCGCTGCTGGTGGAAGGCGGAGCCGTCACGGGCCGGGCCTTCCTCGATGCCGGGCTGGTGGACCGCATCCTCCTGTTCCAGAGCCCCGAGGCGATAGGCGAGGGCGGGCTTGAATCCCCGCTGACGCCATCCGATATGCCATCGGCGTTCAGGCTTGTCGGCGAGGGCGTCTACGGCCGCGATCGCGCATTCGATTACGAAAGGGTTTCCTGATGTTCACCGGAATTGTCACCGATGTCGGCACTGTCGAGAAACTCACGCCCATGGACGAGGGCCTGAAGCTCCGGATCGCCACCAATTACGATCCGAAGACCATCGACATGGGGGCGTCTATCGCCCATGCCGGCGTATGCCTGACGGTGACCGGCCTGCCGCAGGACGGCAGCAACGAACGCTGGTTCGAGGTCGAGGCCTGGGAAGAGGCCCTGCGGCTCACCACCATCTCCACCTGGGGGGAGGGCACCCGCGTCAATCTGGAGCGCCCGTTGAAGGTCGGCGACGAGCTCGGCGGCCACATCGTCTCCGGCCATGTGGACGACAAGGCGGAAATCCTCTCGGTCGAGTCGGAAGGGGAGGCCGTCCGCATCCGGCTTCGCGCGCCGGAGCATCTTGCCCGCTTCGTGGCGCCCAAGGGCTCGGTGGCGCTCGACGGAACCTCGCTCACGGTGAACGCCGTGGATGGCGCGGATTTCGACGTGCTTCTCATCCGCCATACCCTTGCCGTCACCACCTGGGGCGAGCGGAAGGCGGGCGATTTCGTCAACTTCGAGGTGGATACCATGGCGCGCTATGCCGCGCGCCTGGCTGAGTTTCCCGCCAAGACCTGAGTGCTTAGGCCGCCTGCGACCCCGCATTCTCGCGGCTGAGAACGACGATCGGGCCGTGATAATCGCTGCGGGCGAATTCGCGGAAGCCGAACTTGGAGGCGACGCGCAGCGAAGCCTCGTTTTCCGGGCTGATGATGCAGGTCATCCGCCGGTCCGGAAAATGCGTTTCCGCCCAGGCGATCAGCGCACCCATCGCTTCCGTCGCATATCCCTTCCCGTGGGCGGAGGGGATGAGCGCCCAGCCCGTTTCGAGCGTGCCTTCGATGGAAGGCTCGAAGCCGCGGCGCATGTCCTGGAAGCCTGCCTCGCCCAGGAGCCGGCCCGTCTCCTTTTCCTCGATCGCCAGGAAGCCGAAGCCCATCAGGTGCCACATGCCGTTGACGCGCAGCATCCGCCCCCATGCGCCTTCCCGGGTCATCGGAACGCCGCTGATGAAGCGGACGACCTCCGGCATGGCCCAGAATTCCGCATAGGCATCGAAATCCTCCAGCCGGTGCGCCCTCAGGATCAGCCTTCTGGTTTCGAGCGTGGGTATGCCGTTCATTGAACCCTCCTTCCGATCTCTTGCGCCGGTGTCACGATGTCGCGCGCGGTCTTGTCACCCTCTTGCCTTACCCTTATAGACGCACCTCGGGAGGATCGATAACCAACATTCGAGGTGAGCGATGCCTTCCCAGAACAAGAGCATCCATCCGCGCTCCCGTGATTTCGCGATGAGCCGTCGGCAACTTCTCGGCTCTGCCGCCACCGGCGCCGCCGCTCTCAGCCTTCCCGCGCTGCCGAGCTGGGCAGCTCCCGGTGAAACCACGGTCGATGTCCTCCTCATCGGCGGTGGCATCATGAGCGCGACGCTCGGCGTCCTGCTGAGCGAGCTGGAGCCCTCCTGGACGATCGAGATGATCGAGCGGCTCGATGATGTCGCGCTGGAAAGCTCCAACGGCTGGAACAATGCCGGCACCGGCCACTCCGCGCTCGCCGAACTCAATTACACGCCCGAAGACGTGAACGGCAATGTCCAGATCGGCCGGGCGGTGGAGATCAACGAAGCCTTCCAGATTTCCCGCCAGTTCTTCGCCCATCAGATGGACATGGGCGTCCTGAAGGAGCCGCGCTCCTTCATCAACTCCACGCCGCATATGAGTTTCGTCTGGGGAGACGAGAATGTCGCGTTCCTTGAAAAGCGCCACGAGGCGCTGAAGGCGAGCGCGCTGTTCTCCGGAATGCGCTTTTCCACCGATCACGACGAGATCGCCGAATGGGTGCCGCTCATGATCGAAGGTCGCGATCCGTCGCAGAGGATCGCCGCCACCTGGAGCCCGCTCGGCACCGATGTGAATTTCGGTGAGATCACTCGCCAGTATGTCGGGCATCTGAAGCAGCAGCCGGCATTCAATCTGCGCACCTCGTCCGAAGTGCGGGATATCCGCCGCAACGACGACGGCACCTGGAGCGTCTCTTACGTCGACACCAAGGACGGCTCGCAGAAAGGCACGACGAGGGCGAAGTTCCTGTTCCTCGGCGCCGGCGGTGCCGCGCTGCCGCTGCTCCAGATGTCGGGCATCCCCGAGGGGGATGATTATGCCGGATTCCCCGTGGGCGGGTCCTTCCTCGTCTGCGAAAAGCCGGAGATCGTGAACAGGCATCTCGCCAAGGCCTATGGCCAGGCCTCCGTCGGCGCACCGCCGATGTCCGTTCCGCATCTCGATACCCGCATGCTCGACGGCAAGCGTGTCATCCTTTTCGGACCCTTCGCCACCTTCTCGACCAAGTTCCTGAAGGACGGCTCCTATTTCGATCTGCCGGCCTCCGTCACGCTCGACAACATCTGGCCGATGCTGAAGGTCGGCATGGACGAATTCGGTCTTGTCCAATATCTCGCCGGCCAGTTGATGATGTCGGATGAGGATCACCTGACGGCTCTGCGCGAATATTTCCCGCAGGCCAATGCCGAGGACTGGCGCCTGTGGCAGGCCGGCCAGCGCGTGCAGATCATCAAGCGCGATGCGGAAAAGGGTGGCGTCCTGAAGCTGGGCACGGAAATCGTGGCGTCCGGGGATGGCAGCATCGCCGCGCTGCTCGGCGCTTCGCCGGGCGCGTCCACCGCCGCGCCCATCATGCTGGATGTGCTGAAAAAGGTTTTCCCGGATCGGCTCGCAACGCCCGAATGGCAGGAAAAGGTCCGCAGGATCGTTCCGAGCTACGGCATGAAGCTCAACGAAAATCCGGAGATTCTTGCCAAAGAATGGGCCGCCACCAGCGAGCGGCTGCAATTGGCCATCGCGCCGCCGGCCATCGACACGTCCGCTCTGGGAGCTCCCGCACCGGCCGGCGAGGTTCCCCGCGTTCCGGACATGGCGCTCTGAAAACCGCCATCGGGTACAAGCTTCCGCGCGGTCCTCGACGGGCGCGCGGAGGCAGGCCGTATTGGCGAATTTGCCGAGTCGTCAGCCGGTGATGCGGAATTCTCTCGGTATCTCGGCGGGCGCGGCCGGCTGCGTCTCCACGCTGGAGACCGAGGCAGCGGGAGGCCCGCGCTCCAAGCGCTCGATCATCGCCGCGACGGCAGCCTTCGGGCCGGCGATCAGCGCGGCCACCGATCCGTCCGCCTCGTTGCGCACCCAACCGGTGAGACCGAGCCGCACCGCTTCGTTACGTGTCCAGACACGAAAGCTGACGCCCTGTACCCTGCCTCTTACCCGCACCAGCACGGCTTCATGATCGTCGGACATGGCCGTCTTCCTTCTGCCAATCCCCTTGAGATGGAGATCCGGCAGATGCCGTCAAGGGGGTGAGGAATGGTCGGCAGGCCAGAGTGGCTGGTGGAGTCGAGATGGCACTCGGCGAGCAAGTAGGACGCCACGGTTGCCGCGCACTCCCGTCATTCCTGTCCCCGGACTTGATCCGGGGATCAGTCACAGGAATCCAGCCGCCGTGCGTCTGCACGGCGAGAAGACCCATGCCGTCTTAAGGCTGTTGTTTGTGCGTAGATCCTCGGGACAAGCCCGAGGATGACGAAAGGGAAGGTTGGAGCAAGGGTGTCCCGATCAGTCGCCGAGGATTGGATCACTGCCGGCATCACTAGAGGCACCGCAGCGAGGGCTGGTATCGCTGGCTGTGCCCAGGCACGGCATCGAGTTTGGCACCTTTTGCAGAACCTCAAGGTTCGTCATCCTCGGGCTTGTCCCGAGGATCTACCGCACAAACAAGCCGTTCTCTTCGTTCAAGTGGGGATGATCCGGCACCTCTTTCCCGATATTTCAATAACTTACCCATTTCTCCGTCCCCGCTCTCCAAATCCGCTCCATAATCTCCCGGTCCTGTTTCGGCTGCACCGGTCAAGCATCGCCGGCGAGATGGG